>JBQTHU010000001.1:0-70484 GCA_052389535.1 Betaproteobacteria bacterium
ATCAATGCCGGGATCGAGATCCGCCTGCGTGCCGGGGACCTTGAGCAGCCCGGCGACATCCAGCTCCAGGAACTCCTCGGAACGCGAGCGCGCGCCCTGATAATAGAGCCGCCATACGGCGCCGTTGGTCAGAATGCCCCAACGGATTGCGCGCTCGGAAGCAACCTCTACCGACGAGAGGTAGCGCAGCATCTGATTCGAGGGTGTGCCCGGATTGAGCCGATCACTGGTATCGCCGCGATCGAGCGCGCGCATCCAGCGTTTCGATTCGACGATGGCGATGCCGTGACGATAGCGCCGATCCTCCCGTTTTTCCTTGAGTGCTGCTGCCTTCGCAGCTGCGTTCGGGAAAAGCAGCATGTCGGGAACGTCCTCGCGTCTGGATTTCGACGCGACCTGCTGCGTCAGTATGTCTGACCAGCCGAGCCGGCTCAGCACCTTGACGATGACTTCGTTCTCGGTGACGGGCTCGTTCAGATTGCTGTCGGCGTTGAACGGTGCGTAAACCGCTTTGACTTGAGACACGAAGTTATCGAGTTCGGCATCCGCGATTCCCTTCCACACCGGCGTGTCGGTGACACCGGTACTCAGGAAATCCTGCGTGAAGAGCTGCCCGATCATCGGCGAGATTCCGGTTCAGCTGGATCGAAATTGCGCAGCAGAGCGATGGAGCCCGCTTGACGGGCCTTTTTGTAGTATCGCTCATCGGCTGTGACGAGCACATGTTCCGGCGTCGTCAGTGCCACCGCGTGATAGAGCGTATCGAACACGTGTTGGCCCGCTGCTGCCGCGAGCGTGCATGCCACCGCGTAGAGTTCCCGGGTGTCAGCGATCGGTATTCGCAGCGCGTACAACACATCTATGTGCTCGGGCGCTGTGGATGGAGACTGGCGCGAGATCACCGCAGCCACTTCGGCAAGCCAGTGAGGCGGCTCGAGGAGGGCGATCTCGCCCCTCTGGAACCCGTCGAGCAGGGCTATGGCCTTCTCGCCGTCCGCCTCGTCATCCCGGAACGGAAACGCCCACTTGACCGCGACGCTGGCGTCCGCGACGGCGCGGATCACGGACGGCCTGCTCGGCGGGCCCGGTTGAACTGCGCCATCGTGATGGGTTTATGCGTGCTGCGGAGCTTGAGCAGTTTGTCGATCGCTTGGGATCGCTCACGCTGAACACGACGCTCCTCGACCGCCTGCATCATCAGGCGGGCGATGATGCTGCTCTTGTTCTCATGGGCGAAGACGCGGTTGAACTGTTCCTTTACCTCGTCGGGCACGCTGAAATTGACTGTCGCCACGGCCGCACTCCTTGTTGAATATTTCAACAATTGTCGCGGGTGCCGCAGCGACTGTCAAACCGGCCGGAGCAGTTTGTTCGGATGCGGGTGTGCAGCTAGCGCTTTGGTCCGGTGAACAGGCCGAACGATCGAGGGAGACGTTACTCAGTCTCGATGCCGACGTACGTTCAGTCAGCCAGCGTCATCAATACCGGCGCGTGGTCGCTGGTGCCGTAGTCGGCGAGCACGGCGCAGGTCTTGGCGCGCGCCGCGGTCGGTGGCGTGGCGAGGATGTAGTCCAGGCGCCAGCCGATGTTGCGGCTACGCATGTTGCGCCACGGCGGCCACCAGGTGAAGAGCCCCGGATTGTGCGGATCCAGCGCGCGGCCGACGTCGATCAGGCGGGCACCGAGCAAGTCCTCCATCAGTTCGCGTTCTTCCGGGCGCTGGCCGATGATGCCGGGCTTGCGCTCCCGCGGGTGCACGTCGAGATCGGTGCGCGTGATGTTCATGTCGCCGCACAGGATCAATTCGCGTCCCGAGCGGTGCACCTCGTTCGACCATTTGACGAGCCGGTGCATGAACGTGAGCTTCGCTTCGTAATCCTTGCCGCCGTTCGGCACATAGACGGAAGCGACGACGAGGTTTCCCAGCTCGGCCTGCACGATGCGCGACTCCATGTCGAACTCCGGATGGCTGAAGACCGGCTGGCCGTCGAGGAGGCTCTTGCGAATGTGCAGCGATACGCCCGAATACGCCCGCATTCCATGCCAGTACACGTGATAATCGTCGTGCGCACACTGCGGCGGCACCTGCGCGCGCTCCGCCTTCAGTTCCTGCAGACAGACTATATCGGGACCATCGCGCTCGATCCAGGCGCAGAAATCGGCCTGACGCGCACGGATGCCGTTGACGTTCCAGGTCGCAATCTTCACTGCAGTACGCTCCGCGGCCCGTGGCGTGAGGCCGCGCTAGAGTGCGCAGCCGTCGAAACCCCTCGCGGGAAACAGCTCCGACATCACCAAGGTATGAAGCGAATCCACGCGCCGGTTCGCCGTCAGCGCAACGCGCCGAACACCCGCTTCACGACGTCGCTGGACGCGCCGAGCGGATTCTGGCGGAAGGCTTTTTCCTGCTCGGCGATCATGAAGTACAGCCCGTCGAGCGCCTTGGCGGTCACGTAACGCTCAACGGTCGCCTGATCTTCCCGCACCAGGCCGAGCGCGGCGCCCTGACCGGCGATGGAGTTGTACTGCTGGGCGAGGCCGACGCGATCCGTCGCCTTCTTCACGATGGGCAGGAACCTGTCGGTGAGCTGCGTCTGGGTGGTGCGACGAAAATACTCGGTCGCCGCCGTGTCGCCGCCGGTCAGGATCTTCTTCGCGTCCTGGACCGTCATTTTCTTCACCGCATCGACGAGCAGGGCTTTGGCCTCGGGCGCGGCGGCCTCCGCGGCGCGGTTCATCGCAACCACCAGTTCGTCGGCCTGCTTGCGCATGCCCATGACGCGCATCGCGCCTTCCACCCGCTGCAGCGAAGGCGGCAACGGGATCTTGACCTTGGGATTGCCGAGATAGCCGTTCTCCACGCCGAGCCTGGCCACCGCTGCGGCGGAGCCGTCGGTGAGCGCCTGCTTGAGGCCGGTCGCGGCATCGGCGTTGCTCAACCGGTCGAGACCCGCTGCGGACGCGGCGGCGCTACTGACAACACAGGCCAAAAAAACGAGAATACCTCGCATACCTTCCTCCCGGTCGGACCGAATGTCGTTGAAGAACTCGAAGAAGCTGCTCGTCATTCTACTCGCCATGGCGGCTGCGGCAGGCATCGCCGTTTTTTCCTGCACCGCGCAGCGCGCGATGGCCCCGGCGGTCACGTTCCTCACGCTGAAGGGCGAACGCATCGCCATGAGCGACTTGCGCGGCAAGGTGGTGCTGGTGGAATTCTGGGCGACCGACTGCGCGACCTGTGTCCGGGAGATGCCGCAGCTCGCAGCCACCCACGAGAAGTACCGTGCGCGCGGCTATGAAACCATTGCGGTCGCGATGCGCTACGACCCGCCCAACTATGTCATCGCCTATGCGGAGCGGAACCGTCTTCCCTTTACCGTGGCGTTCGACCCGATGGGAGAACTCGCAAGAGCGTTCGGCGAGGTGAAACTTACACCGACCACGTTCGTCATCGACCGGCGCGGCGCCATCGTGGCGCGCCTGCTCGGCGAACGCGATTTCACGCGCCTTCATGCGCTGATCGAGGAAAAGCTGAACGAGCCCGCCTGAACCGGGTTTCAGGCGATGCCGGCCTCGTGCGCCTGCTGGTCGGCGTGGTAGCTGGAGCGCACCAGTGGCCCGCACGCGGCGTGGGAGAATCCCATGCGCTTTGCTTCGCCGGCATAGGCTTCGAACGTCGCGGGTTCCACGTAGCGCAACACCGGCAGATGATGGGCGCTCGGCTGCAAGTACTGTCCGATAGTGAGCATGTCCACGTCGTGAGCGCGCAGATGGCGCATCACGGCGAGGATTTCCTCGTCCGTCTCGCCCAGTCCTACCATCAGTCCCGACTTGGTCGGTAGCGATGGAAAGCGGGACTTGAAGTCCTTGAGCAGCCGCAGCGAGTGGTCGAAATCCGCTCCGGGGCGGGCCTGGCGGTAGAGGCGCGGCACAGTCTCGAGATTGTGATTCATCACGTCGGGCGGGCACTGTGCGAGAGTCTCGAGCGCGACCTCCAGCCGGCCGCGGAAATCGGGCACCAGCACCTCGATCTTCGTTGCAGGCGAGTGCCGGCGCACGGCGCCGATGCACTCCGCGAAATGCCGGGCGCCGCCATCGCGCAGATCGTCGCGGTCGACGCTGGTGATGACGACGTAGCGCAGCCTGAGCGCGGCGATGGTATGCGCGAGGTTGAGCGGCTCATCCGCAGCGGGCGGGAGCGGCCTGCCGTGCGCGACATCGCAGAACGGGCAGCGTCGCGTGCACAGGTCACCCAGTATCATGAAGGTTGCGGTGCCCTTGCCGAAACATTCGCCGATGTTCGGGCAGGACGCTTCTTCGCACACCGTGTGCAGTTCGTGCTCGCGCAGGATGCGCTTGATGTCGTGAAAGCGTTCGCTGTTTCCGAGGCGCACCCTGATCCAGTCCGGCTTCCTGAGGCGCTCCGCCGGCACGATCTTGATCGGGATGCGCGCCGTCTTGGCCGCGCCTTTCTGCTTGGTATTTGCAGCGCTCATTGCAGGTTTCGTATCAGGCTTTGAACCACCCGGCCGCCGACGCGTTCCACCGTGTCGGTGATCCCGAGATCGCGCATCTGGGTAACGTCGAGTCCGGGATAGCCGCACGGGTCGATCGCACGGAACGGGGCGAGGTCCATGTCCACGTTGAGCGCGATGCCGTGATAGCAGCAGCCGCCGCGGATGCGCAGGCCCAGGGCCGCGATTTTCGCCGCCGCGACGTAGACACCGGGCGCGTCCTCGCGGCCATGAGCGGCCACGCCATGCTCTGCGAGCAAGTCTATCACGGCCTGCTCCATGCGCCGGACCAGCGATCGCACGTTGAGGTGCCGGCGGCGCATGTCGAGCAGCAGGTAGGCCACGAGCTGCCCCGGACCGTGATAAGTGATCTGTCCGCCGCGATCCGTGCGCACCACCGGAACGCCGTTATCAAGTCTCGGCAGGTGCTGCGGTCTTCCCGCTATGCCGAGCGTGTATACCGGCGGATGCTGCAGCACCCATATCTCGTCCGGCGTGCCCGCGTGGCGCTCCGACGTCAACTTCTGCATGGCACGCCAGGCCGGCTCGTACCCGACGAGCCCGAGGTGCTGCACCCGCATTCCGGCAAAGTCCCGGAGCGCGGTTTCGCGGAGAGAAGGAACGGCGATCATGGCGGTTGCGGTTGTTCGATGATAAGAACAGTAGCAAAATGCCGCAACTTCGCGCGCCAAGACAATCCATGCCGAAAAAGCCGCTGGCTTTCATTCTGTCCGGTGTCATCGCCGGAACGCTCGTCACGGTGAGCACGCGCATGGCAACCGCGCAATCCCAGGAAGACGCCATGGCGAGCCTTGCCGTGCTCTACAACGAGCGCCACCGGCTGGTCGCCTTCAAGGACGTGTGCAGCCGGGTGCTGCCCAAGCTGCGGCGCGACACGCAGTCGGCTTACGAGGAGTGGGTGGACCGACACGAACTCGTGCTGGAGAATCTGGAGACGCGTTTTCTGGTCATGGTGAAGCGGGCGTCGCGCAACGAGCAGGAGTACAACGACAACTTTCGCAAGTACCGGAGCGCGATCGAAAGGGAGCGACAGGCGCAGAAAGACGCGTTTCTCGCGCTGCCCAAGGAGCAGCTCGCCACGGAGTGCAAGGAATACCCCGGTTATCTGCGCGGCGCCGACTCCGACATGTACAACCGCTATCCCGAGGAGTTTGCCGCGCTCTATGGCAGGAAGAAGCCCCAGCCGGGAACCGCTACTCCTCCTTGATGCCGGCGACCCGCAGATTCTTGCGGCGCTGGGTGCGGCGTGTATGCCTTCGTAATGGGACTCGCGCCTATCGGTTAGAATCGGACCGGTTCGACGTTGACGGAGAAACAGGATGGGAAAAGGCGACAAGCGGACGCGCCGCGGCAAGATCTTCAAGAATTCCTACGGCAAAACGCGCCCCCGGAAGAAAAAGAAGAAGACCGCCCCCGCGAAATAACAGAATAAAAGGGGTCGGGTTCGATTTAGCTGCACCGGGCAGTAAAGTTAAATCGAGCCTGACCCCTTTTCCTTCAAAGGACCATGACCACCATGGGGTGGTCGCACAGCTCGCGATACAGCGCATCGAGCTGTTCGCGCGAGGTGGCGCGGATCACGCAGGTGACGCTCAGGTATTTTCCCTTCCTGCTCGGGCGCATTTCCATCGCCGCACCGTCGAAGTCGGGCGCGTGGCGCTGAACCACTTCCAGTACCGCCTGCGCGAATCCGGTGCGCGTGTGGCCGAGGATCTTGATCGGAAAGTCACAGGGATAGTCGATCAGGATCGCCGCGATCATGCCGCTCGCCGCATCACCTTGCGCTTGAATTCCTGGTAGAGCTGATGGATGCGCCGGAAAACCGGGCCCGGCTTGCCGCTTCCCACCGGTTTGCCGTCGAGGGTGGTGACCGCCAGCACCTCTTTGGTGGAAGAAGTGACCCAGAGCTCGTCTGCGGGCTTCACCTCGTGTTCTAGAACCTCGCGCACCTCGTGCGCCATGCCGTTGGCCGCGAGCAGCTCCAGCACGACATCGTAGGTGATGCCCGGCAGCACCAGATGGTTTTTCGGGGGAGCAAGCACGATCTCGCGCCTCACGACGAACACGTTGCTCGCTGAAGCCTCGGTGAGGTAACCGTCCCGGAAAAGAACGACCTCCACCGCCCCGGCGTCCGCCGCCGCCTGTCGCAACAGGCAGTTTCCGAGCAGCGACACCGATTTCACGTCGCACCGCAGCCAGCGGAAATCGGTCGCCGTGATGGCCGGCACGCCGTTTTCCACCTGCTCGCGCGACGGCGTGACGAGCGGGCTGCTCATCATGAATACCGTCGGCTTCACGTTCCCGGGAAAAGCGTGGTCGCGTCTGGCGACGCCGCGCGTGACCTGCAGGTAAACCGATTGATCCTCTCCGGCGTTGCGGGCGACGATTTCGCCGATCAGCCGGGTCCACTCCGCGTCCGTCATGGGGTTCGCCAGCCGGATGCCGTCCAGGCTGTGCTGAAGCCGGTGCAGGTGCTCGGGCAGGCGGAAGGGATTCCGCGAGTAAACCGGAATCACCTCGTACACGCCGTCGCCGAAGATGAAGCCGCGGTCGAGCACCGGAATGCGGGCCGATTCGAGCGGCATGAATTCGCCGTTGAGATAGACGGTATCGCTCATCGCGTCCTCACTTGAAAAGCAGCCGGATCGAATCCCAGCTGCGGCCCAGCACCCCTGCTACCGGCACTTCTTCCAGCGCAACGACGGGCAGCTCGCGGTACGGCTTGCCGTCGAGCATGATCTTGACCGTGCCCACCCGCTGGCCCGCCCCGATCGGCGCGAGCAGCGGCTGCATGCTTTCGACGCTCGCCTTGAGCTTTTCCGCTTCGCCCTTCGGCAGAGTCAGGTACAGGTCGCTGGTGAAGCCCGCCTTGACGACGTTGCTGCTGCCCTTCCACACCTGCAGTGTAGCCACCGGCCGGTTTTTTTCATAGAGCCGCACCGTGTCGTAGGACTGGAAGCCGTGATTGAGCAGCTTCTGGCTTTCGATCGCCCGCGCGGAGTCGGACGCGGCACCCAGCACGACGGAGATAAGTCGGCGGTTTTCGCGCCTGGCCGACGTGATGAGGCAGTAGCCGGCGCTCTCCGTGTAGCCGGTTTTCATGCCGTCCACCGCAGGATCGGTCCACAGCAGGCGGTTGCGGTTCGACTGCGATATGTTGTTGTAGCGGTACTCCTTGGTGGAATAGAGCGGATAGTACTCGGGAAAGTCCCTCACGATCGCGGCGGCGAGCAGCGCCAGATCCTGTGCCGTCGAGTAGTGTTGCGGGTGGGGCCACCCCGTCGAATTGACGAAGTTCGTGCTCTTCATGCCAAGCCGCTGCGCTTCGCGCGTCATCATCTGCGCGAACGCTTCCTCGCTGCCGGCGATTGCCTCTGCGAGCGCGATGCAGGCGTCGTTTGCCGATTGCACGATCATGCCGCGGATCAGTTCGTCCACCGTGACCGGTTTGCGCGGCTCGATGTACATGCGCGAACCATCGGCGCGCCAGGCTCGCGTGGAAACCGGCACGGTCTGATCGGGCCGCAGCGTTTTCTGTCGCAGCGCCGCGAACGCGAGATAGGCGGTCATCAGCTTGGTGAGCGAGGCCGGCTCCGCGCGCTCGTTCGGATTGTGAGTCTGGAGGAACTGGCCGCTGTTGAAGTCGAGGAGTACGTAGGCGCGCGCTGCGATGGCCGGCACGGGCGCGGACTGCTGGGCGAACACGACGTGCGAAAAGAGGAGGACTACAAGAGCGGCAAACAGTCGCATGGCCAGCGCAAAAAAGTTCATTATACGGGTTGCATCCGGACGATCGAACTGAAAAAATGGCGGCCCTCGACTTCCACGCCGACCGGATCGGCTGAACATGAAAAAAGTTGCCCATGCCGCGTTGCTGCTGCTGCTGACCTACGGTGCTCTCGCGGCTGCTTATGCGAGCGGCGGCGTGGCGGTGAAGAATGCATGGGCGCGGGCGACGGCGCCGGGACAGAGCACCGCCGGCGCCTACATGGAGATCGTCAGCGCTGAACGTGCCGCAGTGGTGGGCGTGAAAAGCGCCGTCGCAAAACGCGCGGAAATACATTCCTCGAGCATGCAGGACGGCATTATGCGCATGCGTGCGGTGGACAGAATCGAGTTGCCCGCAAAAGAAATGGTAAGCCTTTCCCCCGGGGGATTGCATATCATGCTGATCGACATCGCGCGCCCGCTGTACGATAAAGAAAAGCTACCCTTGGATCTGGTACTGGAAAGCGCGGGTGGCGCGCGATCGACCCTCAGAGTGAACGTGACCGTGCGCGCCGCGGGCACGGCGCCGCACCGGCACGCGCACTAGCGCGGACTGTCTTCACTGATGTAGCGGCGCAGCGCAGCGCGCAGCACGTCGAGCTGGGCGCGCAGGTTGCGGCATGCATCGCACAAGGGCAGATGCACGTGCACGGCGAATTTTTCCCGCAGCGTGAGGGGCCGGTCCTGCGCCTGGGACAGCAACTCGGAGATTTCACGGCATTTGGGAAAAAGTCTCATGGTTTTCCGAACCACTTCGATTCCAGGCATTCGCGCAGGACGAGTCGTGCCCGATGCAGCATGACCCAGCAGTTGGTCGCCGTGATGCCCAGCTCCTTACAGATCTCGTTGGTTGACAGCTCGAGCACCTCACGCATGGCAAAAACGCGCGCCATGCGCGCCGGCATGAGCGTGGCGCAGCGCTCGAATACTTCCCAGAATTGGCGGTTCTCGAAGGCCTGGTCCGGTTGTTCCCAGCTTGCCGGGCGGTCGCGCCAGTGCCCGTCCGCCGCGAACAACGCATCGACGGCTTCGGCTTCGGTGCGGTCGTCATCGTCGTTTCCGAGCAGCGGCTGTTCCCGGTTCTGGCGCCGCAGGAAATCGATGATCTTGTGCTTCAGGATGCCGGTGAGCCAGGTCTTGACCGAAGACCGGCCGGAGAAGCTGCCTTCGAGAGCAGCAAGCAATGTCTCCTGCACCAGGTCTTCGGCGGCCGCGCGATCGCGTATCTGCAGCCCCGCGTAACGCAGCAGGTAGGCGCGGAACGCTTCGTATTCCGCCGGACTTCCTGTGAGCGACGCCTTCGGAGCGGCCATCGTGGCTTCCGGCATAAGCTTCGGTGAATCAGGAATTTAGAGCTTTTGCCGCGATCCTGCAAATCAGCGGCCCAGCGCGCTCTTGAAAACGCGGGTGAGGCGCCCATATTCCGAGCATTGGCGCCGAGCGCCGAACTCAACGTAAAAGGAGCCCTTATGGCAAACATCACCCGCTTTGGTCCCATCGAAGACGCCTTCGATGAACTGTTCCGCGGCTTCTTCGTGCGCCCGGTCAGTTTCGAAGGTCCCGGCACGGCGGCCTCGTCGGCCGCGCAGTTCCGGGTGGACGTCACCGAAAACGACAAGGCTTACACCGTGCATGCCGAAATTCCCGGCGTGAAGAAGGAAGACATCAGCATCACGATCGACGGCGACCATGTCGCGATCAGCGCCGAGGTCAAGAAGGAAAAAGACGTCAAGAACGGCGAGCGCGTGCTGCGCACCGAGCGTTACTACGGCAAGGGCTACCGCGCGTTTACGCTGGAGCAGGCGGTGGACGAGGCAACGGCGCAGGCGAAGTACGAAAACGGCGTGCTCGAAGTCACGCTGCCGAAGAAAGCCGTAGTCGCCGCGAAACGAATCAGCGTCCAGTAAGTGTTAAAACGGCAGCGTGCGCTGCCGTTTTAACTGCGCGAAATCAAACGGACAGGCCTGCGGCCTTGCCGCTTATTTCGCGCGTGACAGGGGCGGCAGTACGGACTGCCGCCTTCTTTTCGCTCGTGTACAATGAGTGTGCCCTCACACTCGCTCATGTCCATGCCCCTCAACGCCGCCTCGGGCGCGCCGAAAGCCAAGGTTCTCACCGAGGCGCTGCCCTATATCAAGCGTTTCCACGGCAAGACGATCGTCGTCAAGTACGGCGGCAATGCAATGATCGACGAGCAGCTCAAGGAGAATTTCGCGCGCGATGTCGTGCTGCTCAAGCTGGTCGGCATGAATCCCGTGGTGGTCCATGGCGGCGGGCCGCAGATCGACGATCTGCTGAAGCGCGTGGGCAAGAAGGGCGAGTTCGTGCAGGGGATGCGCGTCACGGACGCCGAGACCATGGACCTCGTGGAGATGGTGCTGGGCGGCCAGGTCAACAAGGAAATCGTCAACCTCATCAATCATCACGGCGGCCACGCGGTGGGACTCACCGGCAAGGACGGCGGGTTGATCCGCGCCAAGAAAATGCTGGTGCGCGCGCCCGGTGATTCCGAGGAGAAGATGGACATCGGCCAGGTCGGCGAAGTCGATGCGATCGATCCGCGGATCATCGACACGCTGCTCGCCGGAGGGTTCATCCCGGTGATCGCGCCGATCGGCTACGGGGCGAAAGGCGAGTCCTACAACATCAACGCCGACCTTGTCGCCGGCAAGGTGGCCGAGATCCTCAAGGCCGAGAAACTGGTGGTGCTCACCAACACGCCCGGTGTGCTCGACAAGAACGGGAACCTGCTGACGGGCCTGACCGCCCGCAAGGTGGACGAGCTCTTCGCGGACGGCACCATACACGGCGGCATGCTGCCCAAGATCAGCTCCGCGCTCGACGCGGTGAAGAACGGGGTCAATACCTGCCATATCATCGACGGTCGCGTCGCGCACGCCCTGCTGCTCGAAATCCTTACCAACGAAGGCGTGGGCACCCTCATCCGGCGGCGTTGACGACGGCCATGGCGCACGCGTGGACATGATGTGGGCGAAGTCGTGGATATTCGACCTCGACAACACGCTGCATAACGCCACGCCGCACATCTTCCCGCATATCAGCCGGGCGATGACCGCCTATCTGCAGGAGCATCTCGGGCTCGATGAGACGGCTGCCGCGGAACTGCGGCGGCATTACTGGACGCGGTACGGCGCAACGCTGCTGGGACTCATGCGCCATCACGGCACCGATCCCGGCCATTTTCTGCTGGATACGCACCGTTTCGACGATCTCGACCGCATGCTGGTGTGCGAGCCGCGGCTGCGCAGCGTGCTCACCCGCCTGCCGGGCCGTAAGTTCGTCTTTTCCAACGCGCCGGTCCACTATTCGCGCGCGGTGCTGAAGGCGCTTTGCATCGCCGATCTCTTCGACGGCGTCTTCACCATCGAGCGCACGCGCTACCGCCCGAAGCCCGACTGCTACGGCTTTCTGCGGCTGACGCGCGCCCATCATTTGAGGCCGCAGCGCTGCATCATGGTCGAGGACACGCTGCGGAACCTGCGCACCGCCAAGAAGCTGGGGATGAAAACGGTCTGGGTCAGCAGGTCCGCGAAGGCGCCCGGATACGTGGACGCGACGATTTCCAACATCGGGCGGTTGCCGCGCGTGCTGGCGCGGCTACAATGAGGTCACCGGCGCGCGAGCGAGGTGGGGGATGGGAGCGAGGACGGGGGAAAGAAAAACGCAGATTCTGCACACGCTGGCGCAGATGCTGGAAAGTCCGTCCGCGGAGCGGATAACCACGGCGGCGCTGGCGGCGCGCCTGGACGTGTCGGAGGCCGCGCTCTACCGGCACTTCACCGGCAAGGCCCAGATGTTCGAGGGCCTGATCGACTTCATCGAAAGCTCGCTGTTCGGGCTGATCAACCGCATCACCAGCGAAGAGAAGAGCGGCGTGCGCCAGATCGAGGCCATCATCGGCGTGCTGCTCGGGTTCGCGCAGAAGAACCGCGGCATGACGCGGGTGCTGATCGGCGACGCACTGGTCATGGAGGAAGGGCGGCTCCAGTCGCGCATCAACCAGGTGCACGACCGCATCGAGGCGGCGCTCAAGCAGGCGCTGCGCTTCGGCGTCACGCAGCAGGAGTTGATGGCGGAACTCGATGTGACGGCGCACGCCAACCTGCTGATGAGCTTCGTCACCGGCCGCTGGCACCAGTTCGCGAAGAGCGGTTTCAAGCGCGACCCGGCGGAGCTGTGGGCCAAGCAGTGGCGGCAGCTGCTGGAAGGCGTCGTGGCCTGAAGCCGGGCGAACAATCAACTGAGGGGAAGACGATGTCCAACGTGACGACCCAGCAACTGGCCGAACTTCTGCTCGGAATCGCGCGCGCGCAGAACGCCATCATCGAAGCGATGGAAAACTCGAAGGCGGGCTTCAAGGCGACGCATTTTCGTCCGACGCTCGAAACGGTCTCGCGCATACGCAGCAATCGGGAGGAATCGCTGGTCGATTATCCGGCGCGGCTGCTCCTGCAGCTGCTCGGGCGCACCGGCCCCGATCTGCAGCAGGTCGTGGCGGATCTGGAAGCGCTGGTGGGCGGAACGCCGCGGCCTGCGGCAGCGCCCGAGGCTGCCGGGTATGCGCCGGGCGTCGAGGCGGGCTCGCTCAATCTGACGCAGACCTGAGGCTCAGGCGCGCAGCGGCGCGCATACTGCGCACGCCGGGTCTTGCGCAAACTTCACGGTGCGCGTCTGCATCGTGAGGGCGTCCACCAGCACCAGCCGCCCGACGAGCGGCTCGCCACATCCCGAAAGGATCTTCAGCGCCTCGGCTGCCTGGATGGAGCCGACGATGCCGACGAGCGGCGCGAAAACGCCCATGATCGCGCAGCGCATGTCCTCGTTCTCGCCGCTTTCCGGAAACAGGCATTGATAGCAGGGCGAGGCGCGGTCGCGCAGGTCGAAAACCGTGACCTGGCCGTCGAATCGCACCGCGGCGCCGGATACGAGCGGCTTGCCGAACTTGACGCACGCGCGGTTCACGGCGTGCCGCGTGGCGAAATTGTCGCAGCCGTCGACCACCACATCGGCGGCTGAGACGAGTTCCTCCAGGCGCCCGCCGGCCACGCGCTCGGCGATCGGAACAACGCATGCCTGCGGGTTGATCGCAGCGAGCGTCGCGCGCGCGGAATCGACTTTCCTTTTCCCGATGGCGTCCGTGCGGTGAACGATCTGCCGCTGGAGATTGGTGAGGTCGACCTCGTCGTGGTCGCACAGCGTGATCCGGCCCACGCCCGCGGACGCGAGATACAACGCGACGGGCGAACCGAGGCCGCCCGCGCCCACCACCAGCGCGTGGCCTGCGAGCAGCCTCTCCTGGCCTTCGATGCCCACTTCGGGAAGAAGGATGTGCCGGCTGTAGCGCAGTAGCTGCTCGTCGTCCATGGGAAAAAGAAATGCCCGGCGGCGTGCCGGGCATTCCTGTCCTGTTCGCGTTGCGCGGGCGGTCAGTTTGCCCGGGCGAGCGTGCGGCTCTTCAGGAAAGAGATCGCCTGGTTGAGTTCGTAGTCGTTCTTCGACACGATCTCGCCGGGTTCCGGCCGCGTCGCCTTTTCGTCGAGATCCTTCGGGCGCGGCGCCGGCGTGAAGTTGTACTTCACTGCCGCTGCCGCCGCCTCGGCTTTCTCCTGCGCCTGTTCCTTTTCCCGCGCGACGTCGGTCAGGTGCTTCGTGAGGTCGGCTTCACGCAGGCGCAGGCCGGCCGCCTTGTCCGCCGCCACATCGTCGAGCGGGATATCGGGCACGATGCCCTTCGCCTGGATCGAGCGCCCGTTGGGCGTGTAGTAGCGCGCCGTGGTCAGCTTGATGGCCGTGTTGTTGCCGAGCGGCAGGATGGTCTGCACCGAGCCCTTGCCAAACGTCGGCTGTCCCATGACGACGGCGCGCCGGTGATCCTGCAGCGCGCCCGCCACGATTTCCGACGCCGACGCCGAGCCGCTGTTGACCAGCACGACCATCGGCACGTTCTTGACTTCCGGCGGAAGCTTCCGGAGGTAGTCTTCCTTGCTGCGGCCGCGCAGATAGTTCTCCGGACTCGCGTTCAGCTTCATCTTCGAGTCGTCGGTGCGCCCGTCGGTGTAGACCACCAGCGAGCCCTGCGGCAGGAAGGCCGCCGATACCGCAACGGCTCCGTTCAGCAGGCCGCCGGGATCGTTGCGCAGGTCGAGCACCATGCCTTTCATGCTGCCCGGGTTTTCCTTGAACAATCGCACGATCGCCGCGGCGAGGTTCTCACCGGTGTGCTCCTGAAACTGGCTCACGCGGAAGTAGGCATAACCGGGCTCGAGCAGCTTGGCCTTGACGCTTTGCACCTTGATGATGGCCCGCGTCAGCGTCACCACGACGGGCTTCGACTCGCCCTTGCGCACGATGGTGAGCGTGATCTGCGTGTTCGGCTTGCCACGCATGCGCTTGACGGCGTCGGTAAGCGTCATGCCTTTGACCGAGGCGTCATCGAGCTTGACGATGAGATCGCCCGGCTTCACGCCGGCGCGCGCGGCGGGCGTATCGTCGATCGGGGCGATCACCTTGACGAAGCCTTCTTCCATGCTGACTTCGATGCCCAGCCCGCCGAACTCGCCCTGCGTGCCGACCTGCAGTTCCCTGAACGCTTCCTGGTCGAGGTAGGCCGAATGCGGGTCGAGCCCGGTCAGCATGCCGTTGATCGCCTGGGTGATGAGCCGCTTGTCGTCGACCGGTTCGACGTAATCGCTTTTCACGCGCCCGAAGACCTCGGTGAACGCGCGCAGCTCTTCGATCGGCAGAGGCGCGAAACCGGCGTCCTTCTGTGCGACCGCGGAAAAATTGAGGCTGATTGCGACACCCATCAGGATGCCGATCACAACCAGGCCGATGTGATGCAGTTTGTTACGCATTGCGTGGCTCCTTCGCCCCCACTCGTGACGCCGTTACATCATTGATTGTCGACCCATCGCAGCGGGTCCAGCGGCCTGCCTTCATGCCGCAACTCGAAGTATAAACCCGAATTGGCGTTGCCGCCGCTATTGCCTACCGTGGCTATCCGATCCCCGACCCGGATCACGTCACCCACGCGCTTGTAGAGGGTTTCGTTATAGCCGTAGAGAGTCATATAGGCCTCTCCATGGTCAATAATCAACAGATTGCCGAAGCCGCGCAGCCAGTCGGCAAACACGACCCTGCCGCCGGCGACCGCGCGCACTTCGTCGCCCGCCTTCGCGGCGATGAACAATCCTTTCCAGGTGACTCCGCCCTCAGGCCGTGGACTGCCGAAGCGGCTCCTGAGTTCCCCGCGGACCGGCAGGCGCAGCCGGCCTTTCAGCGCCTCGAACGGTCCGCTCCCGATGGTGCTGTCCGGTAGCCGCTCGTTGCGCGCGCGCGGTGCAGAGGGCTTGCGCGCAACGATCCGCCCCAGTTCCTCGATCAGCCGCGTGAGTCGCGTTTCGTTGCGCCTCAGCGTGCCGATCTGGCCCTGCTGCTCGACGATGACGCGCGAGATACGGGCAAGCACTTCCGCGCGGGCTTTTCGTTCCTGCTCGAGGCGCCGTTTCTGGGACGCCTGCTCGGCGACGAGCGCGGCGAGTTCGGCTGCCTTGCGTTCCGTTTCCTGCGAGAGGTTGCGAAGACGGGCAAGGCTCGCGCGCACGGCGTCTATCGCTTCGGCGCGCGCGCGGGCGACGTGCCCGTAGTAATGCAGGTTGCGCGCAATGCGATTGGGATCGTCGCCGCTCAGCAGCAGTTTGAGCGGCTCGGCGCGTCCCGCGACGTACTGCCGGTAGAGCAGGGCTTCGAGGTCGGCCTGCTGCCGGCGTAGCGTGGACTCGCCGTCGCGCGCATTTACGCGCAGTTCGGCGAGATGCCGGTCGAGCTCCAGCGACTGGGCGGCCAGCTCGTGCAGACGGCGATTCGCGTCGGAGATCGCGCGCTCCGAAGCCTGCAGCGCGTCAGCGACCTCGGTGCGCGAGCCTTCGGCATCCCGGATCTGTTTCTGCAGCGCCTCGATCTTGCTGCGCAAGGCCTTCAGCTCGCCGCGCGCCTCGGCGGCGCTCCTGGGATTGTCCGCCGCGAAAGTGGCGGCGCTCACGAGCACGTAAAGAACGAATATCGACGCGCGCGCGCGCAGTGGCGAACTCACGTGTAGCGGATCAGGGATCGGCCGCTCATCTCCGGCGGCTGCTCGAGACTCATCAGGGCAAGCAGCGTGGGCGCGATGTCCTGCAGCGCGCCACGTTCGGCAAGACGCGCCGTGCGTCCTATGTAGAGCAGGGGGACCAGGTTCAGCGTGTGCGCCGTATGCGCCTGCCCGGTTTTCTTGTCCCGCATCATCTCGGCGTTGCCGTGATCGGCGGTGATGACGACTTCGCCTCCCGCCTCGCGCATCGCGGCCACCACCCGCCCGATGCATTCATCGAGCACTTCCACCGCGCGCGTCGCCGCCGCCAGGTTGCCGGTGTGCCCCACCATGTCACCGTTGGCGTAGTTGCACACGATGGCATGGTACTTGCCGCTTTGGATCGCCTCCACCAGCCTGTCCGTCACCTCGTATGCGCTCATTTCGGGCTTGAGATCATAGGTGGCGACTTTCGGCGAAGGCACCAGAATCCGGTCCTCGCCGGGATAGGGCTTCTCGATGCCGCCGTTGAAGAAATACGTCACGTGCGCGTACTTTTCCGTTTCGGCGATGCGCAGCTGCTTCAGTCCCAGCCGCGAGATGTACTCGCCGAAGCCGTTTGCGACCGACTGCGGCGGAAACGCGGCGGGAATGTGGCGGAAATCCTCGCCGTACGACGTGAGCGTGCAGTAATAGCCGGGCTTCGGCGCGACAGCGCGCTCGAAGCCATCGAAATCGCGCTCGGTGAGCGCGCGCGTAAGCTGTCGCGCCCGGTCCGCCCGGAAGTTCATGAACACGACCGCGTCGCCCTCGGCGATGCGTGCCGGTTCGCCGCCTTCGGGCGCGATGATCGTCGCCTGGACGAACTCGTCGGACTCGTCGCGCGCGTAGGCGAGCCGCAGGCCTTCGATCGCGGTGGGCGCGCGGAAGGCCGCCTTCGCCTGCGTAATGAGATCGTAGCCCTGTGCGACCCGCTCCCAGCGCTGGTCGCGATCCATCGCGTAGTACCTGCCGCAGATCGAGGCGATGGCGGCGTTGCCGAGCGTCTCGCATTTGCGAGCGAGCGCGGCAAGCGACGGCCCGGCGCTTCGGGGCGGCGTGTCGCGGCCATCGAGGAAGGCATGGACGAAGACGCGCCTCACGCCGCGCCGCGCGGCAAGCTCGAGCATTGCGTGGATCTGCGATTCGTGGCTGTGCACGCCTCCGGGAGACACGAGGCCCAATACATGCAGGGCATGCGCGCCTGCGCCCGCTGTTTCACAAGCCTTGTTCAACACCGCGTTGGCGTAGAACTCGCCGGTCTCGATCGCGTTCTCGATGCGGGTGTAATCCTGATAGACGACCCTGCCGGCGCCGATGTTCATGTGGCCCACTTCGGAATTGCCCATCTGGTCCTTCGGCAGCCCGACCCATTTTTCCGATGCGTCGATGGTGGTGTGCGGGCAGGTTTCCCAGAGCACGTTCCAGTGCGGCTTGCGCGCCTGGCAGATCGCGTTGTCCTCGCATTCCTCGCGATAGCCGAAGCCGTCCAGCACGATCAGCAGGACCGGGGTTACTTTCATGATTCGTCAGCGATTCGTCGTGATCCGCAGTGCAGCGCCCGAGTATATAGTATCGCCGCACTATTCCCGCATCGCGTTTGATCGAGTGCAGGCCGATCCGTTCGGCGGCGTCGCTGTTGGCATCCTGCGCTGCTGCCTGCGGCGTCTGTTAAAATCGGCAAGCGCATGACCGCGAGTCTGCGCAGTCCATTTCGGAGTGCGGTATTGGAGCAGTTTCTGGCGTTTCTCACGAAGAATCCTTTTCACCTGGTGCTGTTCGGCACCGCCGTGGTGACGGGCGGGATGCTGATATGGCCGCTCTTCAACCGGGTGGCGCGTCCGGGCAACGATGTGGGCCCGATTGAAGCGGTCCAGTTGATCAACCGGCGCGATGCTGTCGTGATCGATGTACGCGACGCGTCGGAGTACGCCTCCGGCCATATCACCAACGCGAAACACATCCCGGAGAAGGAACTCGTGCAGCGGCTGAAGGAACTGGAGAAGTTCAAGGCACGGCCCTTGATCGTCGCGTGCCGCGCGGGAGGGCGCGCTGCCGGCGCGGCGGCGGTGCTGCGCAAGCACGGGTTTGCTGAGGTCTTCGCGTTGCGCGGCGGCATCGCGGCATGGCAGCAGGCCAGCATGCCGCTCGAGAAATGACGGCGGAGGTGCGGATGTACTGCACGGCGGTGTGCCCGTACTGCCAGATGGCGGAACGGCTGCTGCGCTCCCGGGGCGTCGCCGCGATCGACAAGATCCGGGTCGATCTAGAACCGGATCGCCGCGTCGAGATGATGCGCGAGACCGGCCGCCGCACCGTTCCGCAGATCTACATCGGCGGCACGCACGTCGGCGGTTTCGACGATCTCGCGGACCTGGATGCCTCGGGGCGGCTCGACGACCTTCTCGGGTCGCCCGGCCGAATGGTTCCGTAAACGTTTTGGACATCGGCATGAGTGAAGCTCAGCAGCCCGCATTCGGCATCCAGAAAATCTATCTCAAGGACATGTCGCTGGAGATTCCGAACGCTCCGCAGATTTTTCTGGAACGCGAGTCGCCCCAGGTGGACGTGAGCCTGCACAACGAGGCGCGGCCGCTCGGCCAGCCCGGTCTGTTCGAAGTCGTGCTGACGATCACCGTCACGGCGAAGATCGATGACAAGACTGTGTTCCTCGTGGAGGCGGCGCAGGCCGGCATCTTCGAGATCGTCAACGTGTCGACGCAGGAAACCGAGGCGGTGCTCGGCATCGTGTGCCCGAGCACCCTGCTGCCCTATGCGCGCGAAGCCATTGCGAGCACGGTAACGCGCGCCGGCTTCCCCGCGGTCGTGCTGCAGCACATGAGCTTCGAAACCATTTACCAGCAGCAACAGGCGCAGCTGCAACAGCAACAACAGCAGCCGCAAGCGCCGCAGCCCGGCACGCCGCCCGCTCATTAGGACATTCATGGCGATGTATCGCATGCTCGCGGCTGCCGCACTGATGGGAGTGGCGGCTGCGCCGGCGTGGGCGCTGGACTTCCGGTCCATCGCCGGCACCGCGGCCGTCCTCTACGATGCGCCCTCCGCGAAATCGCGCAAGGTGTTTGTCGTGAACCAGGGCTACCCGCTGGAGGTGGTAGTGGTCGTGGAGGGCTGGGTGAAGGTTCGCGACGCGAATGGCGAATTGACCTGGGTGGAGAGCAAGGCGCTCTCCGACAAGCGCACCGTCATGGTGAAAGTGCCGGTTGCGCTGATCCGCCAGGGCGCGGACGATGCTTCCCCGGTGGTCTTCCAGGCGCAGCAGGATGTCATCCTGGAACTGGAAAGCGTTGCGACCGGAGGTTGGCTGCGGGTCAAGCATCGCGACGGTCAGTCAGGATTCATCAAGGTCGCCGACGTCTGGGGCGCATGAAAATCGCGGTGATGGGAGCGGGGGCCTGGGGCACTGCGATCGCGATCGCCCTCAGCGCACGCCACGCGGTAACCCTGTGGACGCGCAACGCCGAGTTGTGCACCGAGATCCGCACCACGCGGATCAACACGCGGTATCTGCCGGGCCATCGCTTGCCGGCGACACTGGCACTCGAACCCGACCCGGCGGTTGCGGTATCGAAGGCCGGTCTCGTGCTGGTCGCCGTAACGACGGCCGGGCTGCGCGAGACCCTGGCGCGTCTCGGCTCGGCTGACTGCCCGGCCCCGATCGTCTGGCTTTGCAAGGGTTTCGAAACCGAGCGTGCCCTGCTGCCGCATCAGATCCACGCGGAAGTGCTGGGTAGCGGTGCGTCTCATGGTGTCCTGTCGGGGCCGAGCTTTGCTCAGGAAGTGGCAAGCGGCCTGCCCACTGCGCTGACGCTAGCGTCAGCGGATGCTGCTTTCGCGCAGGCGACGGCGCGCAGCCTGCATGGCGGCGCACTGCGCGTCTACTCGAGCGGCGATGTGCCCGGCGTTGAAGTCGCGGGCGCCGTGAAGAACGTCATGGCCATCGCGGCCGGCATCTGCGACGGGCTGGCGCTCGGTCTCAACGCGCGCGCGGCGCTCATTACCCGCGGCCTCGCGGAGGTGTCGCGTCTCGGGGTCCGTCTGGGCGGACGCGCCGAGACCTTCATGGGTCTCGCCGGCGTGGGCGATCTCGTGCTGACCTGCACCGGCGACCTGTCCCGCAACCGCCAGGTCGGACTGAAACTCGCGCAAGGGCTCGCGCTCGATCGCATCCTTGCCGAGCTGGGTCACGTCGCAGAGGGCGTGCATACGGCGCGCGAAGTGGCGCGTCTTGCCCGGGAGCTTGGCGTGGAGATGCCGATCACCCGCGCCGTCTCCCGCGTGCTGGAGAACCCTGCTACAGCAAGATCAGCCGTTCAGGAGTTGCTTCAGCGCGAGCCGAAGGCTGAGGATCTCTAGCGATCGGCCTGTGCGTTCGCAAAGCCGATCTGTCTCCAGGCTTCGTAGATCACCACTGCAACGGCGTTCGCAAGGTTGAGGCTGCGGCTGCCCGCGCGCATCGGCAGGCGTATCAGTTGTTGCGAAGGAAGGTCCGCAAGGACTTCAGCGGGCAGGCCGCGGGTCTCCGGGCCGAACAGGAATACATCGCCCTCGCGATAGCCCGGGATGTCGTAGCGCTGCATTGCGCGCGTGCTGACCGCATACGTGCGGCGGCCGCGTAGCGCATCGCGGCACGCGTGCCAGTCGTCGTGCACTACCACCTCGGCGAGTTCACGGTAGTCGAGTCCCGCTCGCACCAGCTGCCTGTCGCGCAGCGTAAAGCCCAGCGGTTTCACCAGATGAAGACGTGCGCCGGTATTGGCGGCGAGCCGGATGATGTTTCCGGTGTTGGGCGGGATCTCCGGCTCGTAGAGAACGATGTCAAACACTGCTTAAGCTTACCCCGATCGGGCTCGTCTGCTTCAACGCGCGCGCCACGATCCAGCCGCGAACTTCGGCCGCCCCTGCCCGGCGCAACGTCTTCGCGAGTTCGTTCAGGGTCGCGCCGGTGGTCATGACGTCGTCGACGATCGCGATGCGCAGTCCACCCAGATCTTCGGTGCACACGAATGCGCCGCGTACGTTGCGCGCACGCGCCCGCCACGGCAAGGACGCTTGTGCCGCCGTATGCACGGGGCGCTGCACGAGATCATGGCAGAGGCGTCCGTTGACGGCGGCGACCACGTAACGGGCAATCTCGAGCGCCTGGTTGAAGCCGCGCTCGCGCAGCCGTTGCACGGACAGCGGCATGGGGATGACCAGGTCCACGGCCTCGGAAGCCACGGTGCGGGCGAGCGACTCGCCCAGCAGGCGTGCGACCGCAAGATTGTCGCCGTACTTGAGCGCCTGGATCAGCCCGTTTACGGGGAAGCGGTACACGAACGCGGCGCAGACGCGATCGTAGCGGGGCGGCGCGGCTAGACACGCTCCGCATACCGAGCCGCCGGATACCGGAAGCGCGCACACCTGACAGCGCTGGCGGGCCAGCCACGGCAATGCAGCCTTGCACCCTCCGCACAACAGGGACGTGCCGCTGCCCGCACTACACAGCAGGCAATGCTGCGCGAGCAGGCTGCGCACAAATCGCGGGCATCGGTTCAATAAATCCTGTACCTGATTTGACAAGGAAAAGCCCATTGGAGATGATGCGACGCCTCAGTCTTCGCCCTGAACCTCGACCATGGATGTCCCGACCTACAACGATTCCCGGTCTCGATTGGATGACAGCGGCACTCGCGCCGCGCCGCGCTGGCCGATAGCGCAGGTGGAAGCGCTGTTCCAGTTGCCGTTCAGCGATCTGCTGTTCCGTGCACAGTCCGTCCACCGGGCGCACTTCGACCCGAACGCCGTGCAGCTCTCGACCTTGATCTCCATCAAGACCGGCGGCTGCCCCGAGGATTGCGGCTATTGTCCGCAGGCGGCGCGTTACCACACCGGCGTGGCGAACCAGGAGCTGATGTCGCTCGCAGAGGTGGTCGGTGCGGCACGCCTCGCGAAGCAGAACGGCGCGACCCGGTTCTGCATGGGCGCGGCGTGGCGCGGACCCAAAGCGCGGGATCTGGAGGAGGTTCTACCTATGGTGAAGGCGGTGCGCGCGCTCGGCCTGGAAACGTGCGCGACGCTCGGGCTGCTCAAGCCGGGACAGGCCGAGCAGCTCCGGGATGCCGGCCTCGACTATTACAACCACAATATCGACACGGATCCCGACCACTATCGCACGATCATCTCCACGCGCGAGCAGTCGGACCGGCTGGAGACGCTCGAACGGGTGCGCGCGGCCGGAATCCACGTCTGCTGCGGCGGGATCGTCGGCATGGGCGAGTCGCGAGCGAGCCGTGCTGCGCTCATCGCGCAGCTCGCCAGCATGGACCCCTGCCCGGAATCGGTGCCGATCAACAATCTCGTGCAGGTGGAGGGCACGCCGCTGTACGGGACCGAGCGCCTGGACCCGCTCGAATTCGTGCGCACGATCGCTTGCGCCCGCATCACCATGCCCAAGGCGATGGTACGGCTTTCGGCCGGGCGCCAGGAAATGTCCGAAAGTGTGCAGGCGCTGTGCTTCCTCGCCGGCGCCAATTCCATTTTTTATGGGGACAAGCTGCTCACCACCGGCAATCCCGACGTAGAGCGCGACCGGGCGCTTTTTGCCAAGCTGGGATTGCAGCCGATGGAATGACGTTCTCCGCGCTTGCCGCCGAGCTCGCCGATCTGGATGCGCGCGGCCTGCGGCGCACGCGCCGCGAACTGCAGTCGCCACAGGCGACTCGGGTGACCGTCGGGGGCCGGAGCTATGTCGCCTTCTGCAGCAACGACTACCTCGGGCTTGCGAGCGATCCGCGGCTGGTGCGGGCGGTGCAGCACGCGGTGGAGACCGCAGGCGTGGGCGCCGGCGCCTCGCACCTCGTGCTCGGTCACAGCGAAGCGCACGGCGCGCTGGAGCAGGCGCTGGCCCGTTTCACCGGTTTGCCGCGGGCGCTGCTTTTTTCGACCGGGTACATGGCGAATATCGGCGTCATCACCGCGCTCGTGGGGCGCGAGGACGCCGTGTTCGCCGACCGGCTGAACCATGCCTCCCTCAACGATGCCTGCCTGCTGTCCCGCGCGCAGTTTCGGCGCTATGCGCATGCGGACGTGAGCGCGCTCGCGGCGTTGCTGCAGGGTACGGCAGCGCGTCGGAAACTGATCGTGACCGACGCCGTCTTCAGCATGGACGGCGACATCGCGCCCGTGGCGGCACTGCTCGAGCTTGCGGAACGGCACGATGCATGGCTCTATCTGGACGATGCACATGGTTTCGGCGTGCTCGGCGCCTGCGGACGTGGCGTACTCGCGCATCTCGGTGTCCGCTCGCCGCGCATCATCTACATGGGAACGCTCGGCAAGGCGGCGGGCACCTTTGGCGCTTTCGTGGCGGGCGAAGCGGCGCTGGTCGAATTCCTGATCCAGCACGCGCGCACCTATGTATACACCACCGCGCTGCCTCCGGCGCTGTCGTGCGCGACGCTCAAGAGCCTGGAGCTGATCGAAACGGAGCAGTGGCGGCGCGACCATCTTGCCAAACTGATCCAGCTGCTCAAGCAGGGCTTCGCTGCACGGAACTGGCGCCTGCGCGATTCGGACACTGCCATCCAGCCACTGGTGATCGGGGACCATGCCGCCGCGGTCGCGGTGAGCGAAAGACTTGCGGAGCGCGGCCTGCTGGTGCCCGCGATCCGGCCGCCGACCGTGCCGGCGGGCAGCGCGCGGTTGCGCATTTCGCTGTCGGCCGCGCACAGCGAAGCCGATGTCGCGCGGCTCGTCGAGTCCCTTAATACGCTCGCGCGGCAATGACCCGGACCGACCGCGTGCAGGATCTGGTACTGCTGCATGGATGGGGCACGAACGCCGGTGTGTGGCGCATGCTGGCGGAGCATCTCACCTCGCGCTTTCAACTGCACACGCCTGCGCTTCCGTACGCCGCAGGCAGGCCAGCCTATGAGGCGGAGACCGTCGACGAGGTTGCAGAACGCCTTGCGTCCCGGGCGCCCGAACGCTGTGCGGTGTGCGGATGGTCGCTCGGTGCACTCGTCGCCCTCGCGTGGGCGGCGCGCGCGCCGCGGCAGGTGTGCCGCCTTGCGTTGATTGCGGGGAGTCCGTGCTTCGTGCGCAAGGAGGGCTGGCCGCATGCAATAGCGGCCGCAACGTTGCAGGATTTCGCCCGCGATCTGGCGCGCGATACTGCGCGGACCCTCAACCGGTACGTCGCGCTGCAGGCCCGGGGAGACGCGCGCGCGGCAAGCGTGGCGCGGTACCTGCGCGAGACCCTGTCCGCGACCGCGCACGAAGCGCACGCCGCAGCCTTGCAGCACGGGCTGTCGATGCTGTCGCGAACCGATTTGAGGCCCGCGCTGAATTCGATCGCGCAGCCGACGCTCGTCATGCACGGAGAGCGCGATGCGATCGCGCCGCTTGCCGCAGGGCGCTATCTGGCACGGGCACTGCCCGAGGCACGCATCGTGGTCATGGAAGGCGCGGCGCACGCGCCGTTCGTTTCCGAGCCGGAGCAGGCGTACGCGCGACTCGCGAGTTTCTTCGATGAAGGATGAGCTGCTGCTCGACAAGCGCGCATTGCGGCAGGCCTTCGAGCGCGCCGCGGCGACCTACGATGCGGCCGCGGTGCTGCAAAACGAGGTGTGCACTCGCATGCTGGCACGCCTCGAATACATAAAACTTCAGCCGACGTCGATACTCGATGCGGGCAGCGGCACCGGGAATGCGCACGCGGGCCTCAGCCGACGCTATCCCCGGGTTAAGCTGGTGGCACTCGACATCGCGCTCGCCATGCTCGACCGGGGACGGCGGCGGCTGCCGCGATGGAAGCGCATCTTCGGACAAACTGCGCTTCCGGTCTGCGGCGACATGGAGCGCCTGCCCTTCGGTGAAGCGGCGTTCGGCATGCTGTGGTCCAACCTCGCCCTGCAGTGGGTGAACGACCTGCGCGCCGCGCTCACCGAAATGCGCCGCGTGCTCGCGCCCGGCGGGTTGCTCATGTTCAGCACTTTCGGCCCGGACACCCTGCGCGAGCTGCGCGAAGCGTACCGGGATACCGACCGGCATACCCACGTGAACCGTTTCGTGGACATGCACGACATCGGCGATCTGCTGGTGCACGCAGGATTCGGCGACCCGGTGATGGACATGGAACAATTCACGCTGGCCTACGACGATGTGCGTCAGCTCATGCGCGAACTGAAGGCGATCGGCGCGCACAACGTCACGCTGGGACGACGTGGCGGGCTTGCGGGCCGGGCACAGCTTGCCGCGGTGACGCGCAACTACGAGGGACTGCGCCGCGACGGCAAGCTGCCGGCCACCTTCGAAGTCGTCTACGGACACGCCTGGAAGCCGCTTCCGCGTAGCGGCCCCGGCGGCCGTCCGGTAATCGAAATCAGGCCCGCGCGCTAGAGAGCACATGGCCTTCGTCCCCGCCACGGGCCTGTTCGTTACCGGCACGGATACCGGAGCAGGCAAGACGCTGGTGTCGTGCGGACTGCTCCATGCTTTCGCGGCGCGCGGGCTGCGGGCCGCCGGCATGAAGCCCGTTGCGGCGGGCGCAAGACGGCGCAACGGCGGCCTGCTCAACGAAGATATCGAGCAGTTGCGCGCGGCGGGCAGCGCAGCGGTCGACGAAAAGCTCATCAACGTGTATGCATTCGAGCCGCCCATTGCGCCGCATATCGCGGCCAGACTCGCGGGCGTCGAAATCGAGCTTGCCGGCATCGATCGCGCCTACCGCCGTCTCGCGCACCAGGCCGACGTCGTGGTCGTCGAAGGCGTGGGCGGATTCTGCGTGCCGCTCAACGAGCGCGAGGATACAAGCGATCTCGCAGCGCTGCTGCGCCTGCCGGTCGTGCTGGTGGTTGGAATGCGTCTCGGCTGCCTCAACCACGCGTTGCTTACCGCGGCAGCGATCGAAGCGCGCGGTCTTGCGCTCGCGGCCTGGGTCGCGAATCAGATCGACGCCGACATGGACCATGCCGCGGACAACGTCGCAGCCCTCGCGCAACGTCTGCGTGCGCCGTGCATCGCGCGGATTCCTTTTCAGCGCGCGCCGCAGCCGCAGCGCATCGCCGAGCTGATCAACGTCGACATTCTGCTCGCAGCTTAGAGCAACGCAGTCGATTTTCACGGCGCCGTTTTGTTGCGGGCCCGAGACGGGTATGCTAAATTCCGCACATTTCGCTCGGGTCTCAGCTCGTAACCAAGGACGCTCTGGATGGAATGCGTCGATGCCGGGACGGCGGCTCATTTTGCGTTGACTGCCCGCCGGAACAATTCGCTCTCTTCGTCCGGCCGCCTTCTCGTTTTCGGCTTCGTTTTTTCCGTCTCGATCGGAATAGGACTCGCGTTCGCCCTGGTGTTCGGCGCCTGGCCCATCATGCCCTATGCCGGACTCGAGATGGTGGTTCTCTACCTGGCGTTCCGGCATATCGACCGGCACGCCGGCGACTACGAGCGTTTTGCCATAGCGGGAGACCGCCTGCAGGTCGAAGTGAGAGACGGCGTGCGCCTGAGCCGTTTCGACTGCAACCGGCACTGGGCGCGGATCGTGTACGATGAAGATGGCAGGCTCGCGGTGCGATCGCACGGCCGCGAATTTGAGTTCGGAAGGCATTTGAGCGAACAACAACGGCTCTCGGTGGCCCGGCAGCTCGAGCGCGAGTTGCGCGAGCGGCGCTGATGCGTGCGTCCTCGCAGCCGCACGTTCCGCCACACGAGAGTACCAAATCACAGGCGAGGGTTAGCATGACCAGCAAGTTGGCTAGATTTTGCGCGGCCGTCACGGCACTCCTGGCGCACGGCGTTCAGGCGGCATCGCAGTACAACCTGCAACCGCCCCAGAGCGTCATCGCCCGCGAGATCTACGATCTGCACACGCTGATCATGTGGATCATCCTGGTCATTTTCGTGGTGGTGTTCGGCGCCATGACCTATGCCATCGTCAAGCACCGCAAGTCGGTGGGGCACAAGGCCGAGCAGTTCCACGAGAACACCACCGTCGAGATCATCTGGACCGTCATTCCGTTCCTCATCCTGATCGGCATGGCGTGGCCCGCGACCAAGACCGTGATCTCCATGAAAGACACCTCCAATCCCGATATCACCATCAAGGCGACGGGCTATCAGTGGAAATGGGGTTACGATTACCTGCAGGAAGGCATCAGCTTCTACAGCAACCTCGCCACCCCGCGCGAGCAGATCGAAGGCAAGGCGGCCAAGGGCGAGCATTACCTGCTGGAGGTGGATAACCCGGTGGTGGTCCCGGTCGGAAAGAAAGTGCGCATCATCGCCACCGCCAATGACGTCATACACGCCTGGTGGGTGCCGGCCCTCGGCATCAAGCAGGATGCCATCCCGGGTTTTGTCCGCGACACCTGGTTCCGCGCCGATACGCCGGGCACCTATCGCGGGCAGTGCGCCGAGCTGTGCGGCAAGGACCACGGCTTCATGCCTATCGTGGTGGAAGCCGTGAGCGAGGAGAAGTACGAAGCGTGGGTCAAGGAGAAACAAGCCCAGATCAAGAAGGTCGCCGCCGCGGACGCCGCGCCCGACAAGAAGTGGACGATGGACGAGCTCAAGACCCGCGGCGAAAAGGTCTATGCGACGAACTGCGTCGCCTGCCATCAGGCAAATGGCATGGGCATGCCGCCGGCCTTCCCGCCCTTGAGCGGGTCGAAGCTGGCGACCGGCGCGAAAGAACCGCACATCGACATCGTGCTCAACGGCAAGCAGGGCACGGCCATGGCGCCGTTCAAGAACCTGAGCGACGTCGAAATAGCGGCGGTGGTGACCTACGAACGCAATGCATGGAACAACAAGACCGGCGATGTGGTTAACCCGGACGAAGTGAAAGCGCGACGCAAGTAAAGGATCCAGGAGAGACTATGGAAGCGGCCCATACACACGATCACGCTCACGGGCACGACCACGGCGAGCACGCACACCACCCCGGCGGCATCATGCGCTGGGTGATGACCACCAACCACAAGGACATCGGCACGCTGTATCTGATATTCAGCCTGACGATGTTCTTCGTCGGCGGGATCCTCGCGCTGATGCTGCGCGCCGAGCTGTTCCAGCCGGGGCTGCAGCTGTGGCGCCCCGACTTCTTCAACGAGCTCACCACGATGCACGGGCTCATCATGGTTTTCGGCGCGATCATGCCGGCCTTCGTCGGCTTCGCCAACTGGCAGGTACCGATGATGATCGGCGCGCCGGACATGGCGTTCGCGCGCATGAACAACTGGAGCTTCTGGCTGCTGCCGCCGGCGGCGATCCTGCTGGTCGTTTCCTTCTTCGTTCCGGGCGGAGCCACCGCAGCCGGCTGGACCCTTTATGCGCCGCTTTCAACGCAGATGGGCCCCGGCATGGATCTTGCAATCTTCGCGCTCCATATCATGGGTGCCTCCTCGATCATGGGGTCGATCAACATCATCACCACCATCCTCAACATGCGCGCGCCGGGGATGACGCTCATGAAGATGCCGCTCTTCGTGTGGACCTGGCTCATTACGGCCTACCTGCTGATCGCGGTGATGCCGGTGCTGGCCGGGGCAGTCACCATGTTGCTGACCGACCGCCATTTCGGCACCAATTTCTTCAACGCGGCGGGCGGCGGCGACCCGGTGATGTTCCAGCACATCTTCTGGTTCTTCGGCCATCCCGAGGTCTACATCATGATTCTGCCGGCGTTCGGCATCGTGTCCCAGATCGTGCCGACGTTCTCGCGCAAACCTCTGTTCGGTTATTCCTCCATGGTGTATGCGACGGCATCGATTGCCATCCTGTCGTTCATCGTCTGGGCGCACCACATGTTCACCGTCGGCATGCCGGCGGCCGCCCAGCTTTTCTTCATGTACGCGACGATGCTGATTGCGGTGCCGACCGGCGTGAAGGTCTTCAACTGGGTCGCGACCATGTGGAAGGGATCGATGACGTTCGAGACGCCCATGCTGTGGGCGATCGGATTCATCTTCGTGTTTTCCATGGGCGGGTTCACTGGTCTCGTGCTGGCGATCACTCCGGTCGACATCCAGTTGCAGGATACCTACTACGTCGTCGCCCATTTCCACTACGTGCTGGTGGCGGGCTCGCTCTTCGCCATCTTCGGCGGTGCCTACTACTGGCTGCCGAAGTGGACGGGTCACATGTATGACGAAAAGCTCGGCCAGTGGCACTTCTGGCTGTCGATGATTTTCTTCAACGTGACGTTCTTCCCGATGCATTTCTCGGGGCTCGCGGGCATGCCGCGGCGCGTTCCCGACTATGCGCTGCAGTTCGCGGACTTCAACATGCTGTCCAGCATCGGCGCGTTCGGCTTCGGACTGTCGCAGCTGATCTTCCTCTGGGTGCTGTTGAAACTGCGCAGCGGGCAGAAGGCCGGGGCCAAGTCGTGGGAAGGTGCGGAAGGGCTGGAGTGGACGGTGCCCTCGCCGGCGCCGTACCACACTTTCGAAACGCCACCGGTGGTGAAGTAGGCGGCGCATGGAGCATGCCTTGCGCAGCAGGCTGAGAACGGGTCTGGTGCTCGCCTCGATCGCGCTCGCATTTTTCATCGGTATCATCATCCGCTACTGGCTATGGTGACAGGCGCGCACTCCGGCGAAAACCTCGTAACCCTGCGCAAGCTGGTGGTGGTGGCGTGCGTCATGTTCGGCTTCGGCTTTGCGCTGGTGCCGTTCTACAAGAAGATCTGCGAAGTCACCGGGATCAACAACCTGCTGAAGGCCGACACGGTGACCAACACGCAGATCGACACCGGCCGGTGGCTGACGGTGGAGTTCGATGCCAACGTGCGCAGCAACCTGCCGTGGACGTTCACGCCGGTCGAGAAGCAGGTGCGGTTTCATCCCGGAGAGCTGGTGCAGGTGACTTTCGAGATCCGCAACAATTCCGAGCGCGCCGTTACCGGGCAGGCGATCCCGAGCTACGGCCCGCAGCTCGCAGGACGCTACTTCCGCAAGCTCGAATGCTTCTGCTTCACGCAGCAGACGCTGCAGCCCGGCGAGGTGCGGCGCATGCCGGTGGTGTTCGTGATCGACCCGGGGCTGCCGTTGGACCTGAATACCGTGACCTTGTCCTACTCGTTCTTCGAAGTCGAAGGCGCCGCGGGGAAAGCAGGCTAGATGCTGATGACCGAGCCGCAGGAACCCAAACGCAAGGCGACGCCGCTGCAGGTCGCGAAGGCGGTGTTCTGGTCGTTTCTCGGCATCCGCAAGCGCGCGGCGCACGAGCGCGACGCGGTTACGCTGACCCCCGTGCAGGTCATCGTCGCCGGCATCATCGGCGCCGTCATTTTCGTGCTGGGATTAATCATGCTGGTGCGGTTCATCACCAGCTGACCGCAGAGGGAGAACAACACCATGATCAGTCAATCCGCCCGCTACTTCATACCGGAGCCCTCGAGCTGGCCGATCTTCGGATCGGTGGCCTTGCTCTCCATGGCGCTCGGGGCGGCATCCTGGTTCAACGGCTGGGATCCGGGAAAGTACGTGCTGCTCGTCGGACTGCTGATCCTTTTTTACATGATGGCCGGCTGGTTCACCACCGTCGCCTACGAAAGCGAGGGCGGCCGCTACAACAAGCAGGTGGATAGCTCGTTCCGCTGGGGAATGAGCTGGTTCATCTTCTCGGAGGTGATGTTCTTCGGCGCGTTTTTCGGCGCGCTTTTCTACATGCGCGCCATTTCGGTACCGGATCTTGGCAGCATCGAGAGCCAGCAGCTCATCTGGCCGGGGTTCAAGGCCGCCTGGCCGGTCTCCGGCCCCGGCATCAAGGAGCAGTTTTCGCCGATGGGCGCGTGGGGCATTCCGGCGATCAATACGCTGCTGCTGCTTTCATCCGGCGTGACCGTGACCTGGGCGCACTGGGGGCTGCTCCAAAACAACCGCCTGCAGCTGATCTGGGGCCTGGTCATGACCATCGCGCTGGGCGCGACCTTCCTCGGTTTTCAGATCTACGAGTATGCCCATGCCTATGCCGACCTCAACCTGAAGCTCACCATGGGCGCGTACGGCGCGACCTTCTTCATGCTGACCGGCTTTCACGGTTTTCACGTCACCATCGGCACGATCATGCTGATCGTGATCCTGTTCCGGTGCGTGGCAGGTCACTTCACGGCCGAGCACCACTTCGGTTTCGAGGGCGTCGCGTGGTACTGGCACTTCGTCGACGTCGTGTGGCTGCTGCTGTTCATTCTCGTCTACTGGCTATAAGCCGAAAAGCGGAACAACAACCACAACTACGCAACAACAAGGCGCACTAAAAACAAGGGGGGACCCGGTCGGTAGAGGGATGCGCCGCACCACGCGTGCGGCTTTTTTTTCGCTATAACCTGTCGGTGATGATGCCGAAGTAGAAGCCGAGCATGAGCATTGCGAAGAGCACCACGGACAGCAGCACGCGCACCGTGAGCGCCTTGACCACGCGGTCGGAGCCGCTGCGGTCCCGGAGCAGAAAATAGAGTGCGGAGCCCAAGCTCCCGAGTATGAAAGCGATGAAGAGCAGGACGACGATTTTCATCAGCAGGCAGGCGCAGAACGCTGGGGCAGTGTATCGCACCGACCCGGTGGCCGCCAGCGATGCGGTCTAGGCTGCGCCTGCGCTGGAGTCTGTGGCCCGCGCTCGCCGCCGCCGCAGGCATTGCCCTTACCGCCTGGCTCGGCATGTGGCAGTACGGGCGCGGCCAGGAGAAAAGCGCGCTCGCCGCGCGCATCGAAAAGCTCGCGCAGGCGCCGCCGATCAGCGTCACGGCGCGCGAACTCGATGTGCGTGACGTGGAATTGCGGCAGGTCGAGGCGCACGGGACGTTCGAGCCCCGGCACGTCGTCTTCCTGGACAACCGCGTGCGGCGCGGCATCGCGGGATACCACGTCGTGATGCCGCTCAAGCTGGAGCAGGACGCGCGGTATGTGCTGGTCAACCGGGGCTGGATCGCGGCCGGCCCCGATCGCAGCCGTCTGCCCGAGGTCAGGACGCCGCCAGGGCCGATCGTCGTTCGCGGCCGCGCGGTGGTGCCGGGACGCTTTCTCGAGTTGTCCGACGAGGTGACCCGCGGATCAGTGTGGCAGAACCTGACGCTGGAGCGCTACCGGAACGTGATGTCGATCGCCATCCAGCCTTTCCTGATCCAGCAGGACGCCGCCGCGGCGCCCGACGATGGATTGATACGCGAGTGGCTTCCTCCGGATGTCGGCGTGGAGAAGCATTACGGCTATTCCTTTCAGTGGTTCGCACTGTCGGCGCTGATACTGATCTTCTACCTGGCAACCCATGTCCGAAGAGATCGCGAAACCTGAACGCTCGCGCGCGCCGCTCTGGATTCTGATCGCCGTGTGCGTCGCGCCGATCGCGGCCTCGTACGTCGCTTTCTACTGGTGGCCGCCGTCGGATCAGGTGAACTACGGTGAGCTGCTCGAGCCGCGTGCCGCGGCGGCTGCAGGGTGGGTCGGCCTCGATGGCGCACCGTTCAGCCTCGAGGCGCTGAAGGGAAGGTGGGTGCTCACCGTCATCGACTCCGGGCGCTGCGATGTCTGGTGCCGGGAGAAGCTCACCTATATCCGCCAGGTCCGGCTAGCCCAGGGCAAGGATATGGATCGCGTCGAACGGCTGTGGGTGATCACCGACGAAGCGCACCCCGAGCCGGGCCTGCTTGCGGCGCACGAGGGGCTGCGCATTGTGCGGGCCCGGGCGACTGAACTTGCGGAGCTCTTCCCCGCGCAACACGCGCCGGCAGATCACATTTACGTCATCGATCCGCTGGGCAACCTGATGATGCGCTACCCGCGCAACGCCGACCCGCGCAGGATGCTGAAAGACTTGACGCGCTTGCTGAGGCACTCCAAATGGCGCTGATGTTCCGCAGGCTGGCGTACTTTACGGCGTGCTTCACCTTCATCGTCATCGTAGTCGGCGCCTACGTGCGCCTGGAGGACGCGGGGCTGGGATGCCCTGACTGGCCCGGCTGTTACGGACAGCTCCTCGGCGTGCCGGAGCAGGAGCACGAGAGCGCGCGCGCGCGGGAGCAGTTCGAGCAGGCGGTGGACGTCGGGCGCGCACGCAAGGAGATGTTCCACCGTTATCTCGCCGGGACCCTGGGATTGCTGATACTGGCGATCGCCATACTGGCCTGGCGTGGACGGCGCGCGCTCCCGCATTCACCTTTCCTCGCCACGGCGCTGCTGCTGCTCGTCATCTTCCAGGCCGCGCTCGGCAAATGGACCGTGACGATGCTGCTGAAGCCGGTGATCGTGACGCTGCATCTGCTGGGGGGGATGGCGACGCTCGGCCTGCTCGTATGGCTCGCGCTGCGCCATGCATCCTTGCATCCGGTCGAGCCTCCGGCGGGCGCTGCGCTGCGCGCCTGGGCCGCAATTGCGCTGGTGACGCTGGTCGTGCAGATCGCGCTCGGCGGATGGGTTTCGACCAACTACGCCGCGCTCGCGTGCGCGGATTTTCCGACGTGCAACGGCCGCTGGCTGCCCCCGATGGACTTCGAGCACGCGTTTCACCTTCTGCGCGAGCTGGGTGTCACCGCCGCCGGGATGCCGCTCTCGCAGGAGTCGCTCAACGCCATACAGTGGACCCATCGCGTCGGCGCGCTGGCGACACTCGTCGTAGTGGGTGGCGTGGCGGCCGCCGCGCTCCGCGCGCGGCGACTGAGCCGCTACGGCGTGCTGATCCTGATCCTGCTGGCGTTGCAGATCGGCCTGGGCATCGCCAATGTGCTGCTGCGCCTGCCGCTGGTTCTGGCGGTTGCGCACAACGCGGTCGCCGCGCTTTTGCTGGCCGCACTGGTGATGCTAAACTTCGCCCTTTCCGTGAAATCCCCGCGCTAATGTCTTCGAGCGCAGTCCGTCCGTATTCCTCCTCGCGGGCCTACCAGTTCTACCAGCTCACCAAGCCGCGCGTTGTGTCGCTCATCGTCTTCACCGCGGTGATCGGCATGTTCCTCGCGACACCCGGGATGGTGCCGCCGCAGGCGCTGCTGGCCGGGACGCTCGGCATCGCGTTGATCGCCGGGGCCGCGGCAGCGGTCAACTGCCTCGTGGAACAGAAGATCGATGCCGTCATGCTGCGCACGCGCGCCCGTCCGCTGCCGAGCGGCCAGCTCACCTCATTGCAGACGCTGATATTCGCCGGCGCAATCGGCGGCATCGGGCTCGCGGTGCTGCACCACTGGGTAAATGCGCTTACCATGTGGCTTACCCTTGCCACCTTCATCGGTTACGCGATCGTTTATACCGTGATCCTCAAGCCGATGACGCCGCAGAACATCGTGATCGGTGGCGCGTCGGGCGCCATGCCGCCGGTGCTGGGGTGGACCGCCGTCACCGGAGAAATATCGGCCGACGCGCTGTTGCTGTTCCTCATCATCTTCGCCTGGACGCCGCCGCACTTCTGGTCGCTCGCGCTCTATCGCAAGCTCGACTATGCCAGGGCCGGGGTACCGATGCTGCCGGTGACGCACGGCGACCGTTTCACCCGGCTGCACGTGCTGCTCTACACGGTCATTCTGGTTGCGTGTTCTCTGGCGCCGTTCGCGACCCGCATGAGCGGCGGGATCTATCTCGCAAGCGCGATGGCCCTGGGGGCGGCGTTTCTCTACTACGCGGTGAAGATCTACGTCGCGTACAGCGATGCGCTTGCGCGGCGCACTTTTCGTTATTCGATCTTCTACCTTACGGCGCTGTTTGCGGCGCTGCTCGTCGATCATTACGTCCGTTTCTAGCGCAGTAGCGGCAATGCGGCGCGCGCTTGCGATCGGTGCGTTCGCGCTGGCCGCGATCGTTCTCGGCGGGTGCGGGGAGGCGAGCCGCCCGGCCTCGCCCAAGTTCCAGCTCACCGACGTCACCAACGCACCGTTCGGCAAGGCGCTCGCGCTGAACGATCACCACGGAAAGCCGCGCACGCTGGAGGATTTTCGCGGCAAGGTAGTGGTGGTCTTCTTCGGCTTCATGCACTGTCCGGACGCGTGCCCGGCAACGCTCGCGGAACTGGCCCAGGTGGCCAAGGCGCTCGGGCCCGACGCGTCGAAGATGCAGGTGCTGTTCGTCACGGTGGACCCGGAGCGCGACAAGCCTGAATTGCTGCGGCAGTACGTGCCCTCGTTTAATCCGGATTTTCTAGGCCTGTACGGCGACGCGGCGGCGACCGCGCAAGCGGCGAAGGAGTTCAGGATTTTCTATCGGAAGCAGGCGCCGTCCGCCGGCGGGAGTTACTCCGTGGACCACTCGGCGGGCACCTACGTGCTGGATCAGCAGGGAAGGCTCCGCCTCTACGCGCAGTACGGCGCGGGCGCATCCGCCCTGCTGCACGACATCCGCCTGCTCTTGCAGGGGGCATAACCGATCCGGGTACGGCAAAAGGCCCCGGCGGTTTGCCGGGGCCTCGTAGCTCGTCGCGCAGCGCGATGCCGCTCAGGCTGCTTCGGCGATCACGCCCTTCATTTTCGACATCGCTTTCGCCTCGATCTGGCGGATGCGCTCCGCCGAGACGCCGAATTCCGCGGCGAGATGGTGAAGCGTGGCGTTTTTCTTGTCATTCAGCCAGCGCGCCTCGATGATGCGCCGGCTGCGGGCGTCGAGGCTGTTCAGCGCTTTCTCGAGCCCTTCGCCGCGCAACCGCGCCGTTTCCTCCTGCTCGATGAGGCGGCCCGGTTCGGCGTCCTCGGCAGCAAGATACGCGATCGGGGCGTAGCTTTCTTCCTCTTCCTCTCCTGCGGGCTCGAGCGCGATGTCCTGCCCGCCAAGCCGCATCTCCATCTCCACGACTTCGTGCGTCTTGACGCCGAGCTGGTCTGCGACCGCCTTCACTTCCGCGGCTCCCATCGTGCCGAGATCCCGCTTGAGGCTGCGCAGGTTGAAGAAAAGCTTGCGCTGAGCCTTGGTGGTGGCCACCTTGACGATGCGCCAGTTGCGCAGAATGAACTCGTGGATCTCCGCCCGGATCCAGTGCACGGCAAAAGACACCAGGCGCACGCCCCGCTCGGGATCGAAGCGTTTTACCGCCTTCATGAGTCCGATGTTCCCTTCCTGGATCAGATCGGCCTGCGGCAGGCCATAGCCGGTGTAGCCGCGGGCGATGGCGACCACCACGCGCAGATGCGAGAGCACCAGGTGGCGCGCAGCGTCCAGGTCGTCGTCGCGACGGTAACGACGCGCGTACTCCACCTCCTGAGCCTGGGTCAGGAGAGGAAAGGTATTAACGGCCTGGATATAGTTCTCCAGGCTGCCGGTGACCGACGGTAGGGACAATGCAAAGCTCGTCATCGATTGCCTCCCTTCAGGCGGATCAGTTTAGCACTCACGCTATGAGAGTGCCAGAACGCCGTAAAGTTCCCCCGTATGGGCAGCCGGCTGTCCATAAAACATAAGCTACAACAATTACTTATGAAGATGCGACCCGATTCGCGGCGAGGTGCCGATTGACGGAAAGCCAGGCACCCAGCCATCCCAGGCCCGCCGCAAAGGCGAGCAGGCTCAGCCCGTCCTGCCCGCTCATCGGCGCCAGAGCGAGCGCGACGCCATATGCCCGGGACAGTTCAGCAAGGCTGCCGTTGAAAAGGTAAACGCCTCCCAACACAATTCCCCACGCCGTCATGCCACCCGCGATACCAATGAAGGCGCCGAAGTAGAGGAAGGGCCGCCGGATAAAAGGGTTGGTGGCGCCGAACAGCCGGCTTACCTCGATTTCGTCGCGTTGAGTGAGAACCTGGAGTCGGATGGTATTGAACGTCACTGCGATCAACGCGAAGCCGAGCAGCGCGCCGAGCAGCAGGACGACCACCTCTCCCAGGTAAAGCAGCGCATCCAGCCGTTGCGCCCACCGCGTATCCAGCTGGACGTGTTCGACGCCCGGCCAGCGCCTGATCTCATCGCGCAGCGCCTCGAGCGTTCTCGCGGACGGCTCCCTTGCGTCGATGACGAAGGTATCGGGCAGCGGGTTACGCTCGAGGCTTTCGATCACCTCCGCGAGACCGCTGCTGGCTCGCAACTCCTTCAGCGCTTCACTCCTGGAGATGTAGCGGAGCTCTCGCACGCCGGGGTGCTTCTCGAGCCGCTGCTTGATGCGCGCGGCATCGGCGGCGGTCGCCTCGCGCGTGAGAAATACCGAGATCTGCGGCGCCGCCGAAGCCTGCCGGCTCAACGCCTGCAGGTTGGACAGGACGACGTGGAGGCCCGCAGGAAAGGCGAGCGCCACGCCGATCACGATTGCGTTGAGCAGATTCGCCAGCGGGGAGCGCGTGAGCTTGCCGAGCGTCGCGCCGATCGTTCTCAAGTGCTGCGAGAGCCAGATCATGGTCATGCCGCCGCCGCGGCCGGCGTGGAGTCCAGCGCACCGCTGCGCAGTGCGATCACGCGCGGCTTGAGCCGCGCCGAGAGCTGTTGATCGTGCGTTGCGATGACGACGGTGACGCCGACCTGATTGAACGACCTGAAGAGGTCGCCGAGCTGCCCGCCATAATCCGCATCGAGGTTGCCGGTGGGCTCGTCGGCAAGCAGGATGGCGGGCCGGTGCACGATGGCGCGTGCGATCGCGAGCCGCTGCTGCTCGCCTCCCGACAATGTGATCGGAAACACTTTCTCCTTGGCGAGCAGCCCCACTTTGTCCAGCGCCGCGCGCACCCGCCGCGCGGCCTCGCGTCTTTCGTAGCCGATGATATGCAGCGGCAGGGCGACATTGTCGAACACGCTGCGGTCGAACAGCAGCTTGTGGTCCTGAAAGATCAGACCGAGATTGCGCCGCAGGAAGGGAATGGCGCGCGGCTTCAAGGCGCCCACGTTCTGGCCATTGACGAGCACCGTTCCGCTGGTTGGCCGCTCTATCGCGGCGACCAGCTTGAGCAGGGTGCTTTTGCCGGCGCCGGAGTGACCCGTGACGAACACCATTTCGCCGTCGGCGATGATGAACGAGATGTCTTTGAGCGCGTCGTAGCCCTGGGGATAGCGCTTGCAGACCCGGCTGAACGAAATCATCCGCGGGGCAGGTGAGCCTATGGCGCGCCGCGCACGCTTCAGTCGAGCAGCGCGTCGACGAAGTCCTCCGCCGAGAACGGCCGGAGATCGTCCAGCGCTTCGCCGACGCCGATGAATCGCAGCGGGATGGGCTTCTGGCGCGCGATCGCGGCGATCACCCCGCCTTTCGCGGTGCCGTCGAGCTTGGTCAGCACGAGGCCGGTGACTCCCAGCGCGTCATCGAACGCCTTCACCTGGTTGAGCGCGTTCTGGCCGGTGTTGGCATCAAGCACCAGCAGCACCTCATGCGGTGCGCCCGGGAGCGCCTTGTCGATCACCCGTTTCACCTTTCTGATCTCTTCCATGAGATGAAGCTGCGTGGGCAGACGGCCGGCGGTGTCGGCCAGCACGACGTCGATGTTGCGTGCGAGGGCGGCGCCGATCGCATCGTAGATGACTGCAGCTGCGTCTCCTGACTGCTGAGCCACCACCGCTACATTGTTGCGCTCGCCCCATGCCATGAGCTGCTCCCGCGCGGCGGCGCGAAAGGTGTCACCCGCCGCGAGCAGCACCTTCCGACCCTGCTGCTGATAGTAGCTTGCGAGCTTCCCGATCGATGTGGTCTTGCCCGCGCCGTTCACACCGGCCAGCATGATGACGAACGGACGGTGCGCGCTGACGTCGAGCGGTAGCGCGATGGGGCTCAGCAGCTCGAGCAGCGCATCGCGCAGCGCGGATTTGAGCTGCGCGGCCTCGGTGAAGCGCTCGCGTCGGGCCCGCGCGCGCAGCGTTTCGAGCAGATGATTCGTCGCGGGCACGCCGACATCCGCCAGGAGCAGCACGGTCTCGAGTTCATCGTAGAATTCCTCGTCCAGCTTGCGCCCCGGGCCGAAAACGCCGGAAAGCTGCGTCCCGAGCTGCTGGCGCGTCCTGGCCAGCCCCTGCTTCAGCCGGTTGAACCAGCCGCCATCCCCGCTTTCGCCGCGGCTCTTCAGGAAACTTAACATGCTGAAAGTAGTCGGAAGCCCCGGAGGAAGGAAAGAAAACCGCGCTGCGCGCAGCAGCATTGCGCACAACGCAAACGGCTACAATTCTACCCCAAACCTATTGCGTTCAATCGGAATCATGATGCGTATCCATCAACTTGCGCGAATGCTCATCGGGACATTCGCTCTGAGCTTCATCGCTTCGAACGCCGCGGCAGCGGTCACGGAGGCGGTGGAGCATGCGCTCTCCAACGGGATGCGCGTCATCGTCAAGTCGGACCATCGGGCGCCGGTCGTCGTATCTATGGTGTGGTACCGCGTTGGAAGCGTAGATGAAGTGAACGGCACGACAGGCGTCGCACACGTGCTGGAGCACATGATGTTCAAGGGCACCACGGAGGTGCCTTCGGGCGAGTTCTCGCGGATCATCGCCGCTGCAGGAGGCCGCGAGAACGCTTTCACCGGCCGCGATTACACCGGCTATTTCCAGATGCTGCACAAGTCGCAATTGCCGCTGGCGTTGCGGCTCGAGGCCGACCGCATGGTCAACATCGTGCTGTCGGAGGAAGAGTTCAAGCGGGAAGTCCGCGTGGTGATGGAGGAGCGGCGCTGGCGCACCGACGACCGGCCGCGCGCGCTGGTGTACGAGCGGCTCATGGCAACCGCGCTCATGGCGCACCCGTACCGCCACCCGGTCATCGGCTGGATGAGCGATATCGAGAGCATGCGGCTGGCAGACGCGCGCGCGTTCTACGAAACATGGTACGCGCCGAACAACGCGATACTGGTGGTGGTCGGCGATGTCAGACCCGAGGAGGTATTCAGGCTTGCCGAAGAGCACTTCGGCAAACTGAAACCCAAGGACCTGCCCCGGAGAAAACCACAGGAAGAGCCGCCCCAGCGCGGTCTCAAGCGCCTCACGGTGAAAGCGCCCGCGGAACTGCCGTACGTACTGATGGCTTTCCGTGTTCCTCCCCTGCGGGACCCGCAGCAGGACTGGGAGCCCTACGCGCTCGAGATGCTCGCCAACGTGCTGGACGGCAACGATGCCGCGCGGTTTCCCCGCACGCTCGTGCGCACCGAGCGGCTCGCCAATTCCGCGGGCGCGAGTTACGACGGCATCGGACGCGGTCCCGGCCTGTTCTATCTTGACGGCGTGCCGGGTGAGGGCAGGAACGCTGCGCAACTCGAGGAGGCATTGCGTCGCGAGGTTCGTCGGGTGGCCGAACAAGGCGTAACCGAGGATGAGCTGAAACGCATCCGGTCGCAGGTGATCGCCGCGCGCGTCTACCAGCGCGACTCGATGTTCTTTCAGGCGCGTGAGATGGGCTCGATGGAAACGTCCGGCTTCTCCTACAAAACGCCGGACGTGATACTGGAAAAACTGAAGCAGGTAACCGCGGCGCAGGTGCAGGAAGTGGCGCGCAAATACTTTGGCGACGACCAGCTCACCGTCGCCTATCTCGATCCCCAACCGCTCGAAGGGCGCAAGCCATCCGCGCCCCCGCCGGGAGCGCGCCATGCACGTTGAGCGCAGGGTGCGGTGGCTTATCGCTGTCGTGCTGTTCGCGGCAGCCGCTCCGGCACGCGCCATACTGCCGATACAGCACTGGCAGACGCCGGGCGGGGCGCGCGTGTATTTCGTCGAGAACCACGATCTGCCGATGGTGGATATCAGCGTGGAGTTTCCGGCCGGCGCGGCATACGACCGCGACCGCACGTCCGGAGCGGCGAACATGACGCAGCGCTTGCTGCGGCTCGGTGCGGAGGGGATGAACGAGGACGAGATTGCGCGCGGGATTGCGGATGTCGGCGCCCAACTCGCCGGGAACTTCAATACCGATCGCGCCGGGCTGTCGCTCAGAACGCTCTCGAGCCGCGAGGAGCGCGCGCGGGCGCTGGAAATCATGGCGCGGCTGCTGCAGCGGCCGGTGTTTCCCGAAGCCGTGCTGGAGCGCGAAAAGGCGCGGCTGATCGCGGCGCTCAAGGAAGCCGATACGCGGCCCGATACCATAGCCGGAAGGACGTTTCACCGCATGCTGTATCGGGATCACCCCTACGCCCATCGCAGCACCGGCGAGATCGAGACGGTGCAAAAGCTCACCCGTCAGGATCTCGTCGAGTTCCACCGCCGCTACTATGTGGGCGACCGTGCAGTAGTGGCGATGGTCGGCGACCTGACGCGCATGGAAGCGGAGCGCATCGCCGAACAGCTCACCTCGGCCTTGCCCCGTGCAGGCGGTGCGCAGGCCGAGCTGCCGCCCGTCCCGCCCGTGCCCGCCGCGCAGACCACTATCATTCCGCATCCGGCGACGCAGAGCCATATCGTGATCGGCGCGCCGGGCATCAGCCGGCACGATCCGGACTATTTCCCGCTCGTCGTGGGCAACCACATCCTGGGCGGCGGCGGCTTCGTGTCGCGGCTCACCGAGGAGGTTCGCAGCAGGCGCGGGCTCGCCTATTCGGCATACAGCTACTTCACGCCGTTGCTGCGCGCGGGACCGTTCGTGATCGGCCTGCAGACGGCGCGTGATCAGGCGCAGCAGGCGCTCGATGTCACGCGCGCAACGCTGCGCGAGTTTGTCGCACGCGGCCCGACAGAAGAGGAGCTCATCGCCGCCAAGAAAAACCTCATCGGCGGCTTTCCGCTGCGCATCGACAGCAACCGCGACATACACGGCTATCTCGCGATCATCGGCTTCTACCGGCTGCCGCTCACCTATCTCGACGACTACATCAAGAACGTGGAAAAAGTGTCCGTGGCCGATATCCGCAGCGCGTTCTCGCGGCGCATCGACCCGGACCGCATGGTGACGGTCGTCGTCGCCGGAGAAGCCTCTGGCACGGCCGCCGCCGCGCCGAATTAGGCGCTGATGGCGCGGGGCGCCTCCCGCGGCCCGGCGAACCGCGTTCGCATCATCGGCGGTGCGTGGCGCAGCCGCTATATCCGCTTTGCTGCGCACGCCGAGCTGCGCCCGACGCCGGACCGCGTGCGCGAGACGCTATTCAACTGGCTGGGCCAGGATCTGAGCGGATGCGCCTGTCTCGATCTTTATGCAGGGAGCGGAGCGCTCGGCTACGAGGCCGCGTCCCGCGGGGCGCGGCGCGTGGTGATGGTCGAGCGCGACCGCGGCGTTTTCGATGCACTCGAGCGGACGCGTGTGGCGCTCGACGCCGCTTCGGTGGCACTCGTCAGAGCGGATGCGCTAGAATTCCTGGGCGGCGACAGCGGCCGATATGACGTCGTGTTTCTCGATCCGCCGTTCCCGAACGCGAACTGGGCGCGCATACTGACGGCGCTGCCGGCCCGACTGAATCCCGGCGCGCTGGTCTACGCTGAAAGCGCGACGCCGCTCGAGCCTCCCGCCGGCTGGGAGATACGGAAAAGGAGCCGGGCGGGACAGGTTTGGTATCAACTCCTCCAGCGAGCGCAAGATGAATAACAGGGCGGTGTACCCGGGCACGTTCGATCCCATGACCCTCGGTCATGAAGACCTCGTGCGGCGCGCCGCGCGGCTCTTCGACCGGATAATACTCGCCATCGCCGACAGCCGCGCCAAGCAGCCGTTCTTTACCCTGGACGAGCGCGTGGAAATGGCCTCCGAAGTGCTGAAGGACCTGCCCAACGTCGAAGTGGCCGGTTTCACCGGGCTGTTGATGAAATTCGTGCAACAGCATAAGGCGCGCGTCGTGGTGCGCGGCCTGCGCGCGGTGTCGGACTTCGAGTATGAGTTCCAGCTCGCCGGCATGAACCGCGGGCTTTATCCCGATGTCGAAACACTTTTCCTGACGCCGGGCGAGCAGTACATGTTCGTTTCAGCGACCATCGTGCGGGAGATCTCGATACTGGGCGGGGATGTCAGCAAGTTCGTCCACCCGCATGTGGCGAAACGGCTGAAGAGCAAGATCCGGCAGCTCGGCGGCCGGTAGAGGGATCGCAATGGCCCTGATGATCACCGACGAATGCATCAACTGCGACGTCTGCGAGCCGGAATGCCCGAACGACGCCATCTCGCAGGGGGTCGAGTTCTACGAGATCGACCCGCACAAATGCACCGAATGCGTCGGCCATTACGATGAGCCGCAGTGCCGCAAGGTGTGCCCGGTGGACTGCATACCGCTCGACCCGAAATGGGTCGAGACCCGGGAACAGTTGCACGAAAAATATCTGCGGCTGACGGCCGCGAAAAAGGGGTCAGGGTCAAATTATCAGGTTTGAATTACGCGCGGCATCGGCGTCGCGATAATTTGACTCTGACCCCTTCGCTCAACGCTGGCAGCGCGGGCAGTAAAACGTCGAGCGCTGCCCTTGGCGGATCGCGGCGATCGGCGTGTTGCAGCGCTGGCAGGGGATGCCTCCGCGGTCGTAGACCAGAAACTGGTTCTGGAACGAACCCGCCGTGCCGTCGCTGCCGACGTAATCGCGCAGCGAGCTGCCACCGGCGCCGATAGCGTGCTGCAGCGTCGCCCGTATCTGCTCCACCAGAAGCTGATAGCGCGCGCGGGAAAGGCGGTTTGCCGCCTGCCGCGGATTGATGCCGGCGCGGAACAGACTTTCGTTAGCATAGATGTTTCCCACACCGGCGACGACATGGCCATCCATCAGCACTTGCTTGACGGGCGCGCGCCGATTGCGCGTCGCCTGGTACAACCATTCCGCGCTGAATGACGCGTCGAACGGTTCCGGGCCCATCGCGGCCAGCAGCGCGTGACGCAGCGGGTCGCCGCGGGTCCACAGCACCAGCCCGAAGCGTCGCGGATCGCGCAGGCGCACGGTAGCGCCGCTTGCCATGACCAGGTCGAAGTGGTCATGGGCCTCGGGCGGCGTGCCGCGCTCGACCAGCCACAATCGGCCTGACATGCCAAGGTGCACGATGAGGGTGCCGGCACGGCAGGAAAAAAGCAGGTACTTTCCGCGGCGTTCCAGCGCGGAGACAGTCTCCCCGGCAACGGCACGCGGGAGACTGCGCGGAACCGGCAGGCGCAGGGCGCGATTGCGCACCACCGCCGCGACGATCTTCTGGTCGACAACGATCGGGGCGAGCCCGCGGCGCGTGGTCTCGACTTCGGGAAGTTCGGGCATGGTGCGAGGCGCGCTTACCGAGCGGTTTCCGGTGGCGACAGCAGGCGCTTTGCTGCTTCACCGGCGAAATGGTAGCGAAGTTTCTCGTCCGGCCGCCCGAGTATCAGCTCCGGGCTCTTCTGCAGCACGTGCAGGGTCACCGACGTGCCGCTGCGCATCGTGATCTCCACGCGCTCCGGCGGCCCGCCGCTTGCGGCATAAGGCTCGGTACGCAGTGCGCTTGCATGCCGCCAGCCGTCGATCCAGCGATTGATATCGTCCTGGCCGAGGTCGCCTACCGGCGGCGAGATCTGCCAGCGGCTGCCATCGTGCGCAATGCTGAATTCGGGGAACGCCATGCGCACCGGCGCATCGTCCGGGTCGAACGGCTGCTTGGCGACAAGCTGCGCGGCGCTGGCGGGCATCGCCGCGCCGTAGCGCGGCGCCACCGCGTGCACCATGCCCGCCGTATGCACGTACTGCTCGCGCGTCACGGCGTTCACCGATCCGAAGTCGAACTGTGTGCCGTCGATGACGAGGCGGGTAAGGGGTCGATCCAGACCGAATCGCGCGAGGTCCTGCATCGCCGTGCTGTGCGCGGGGCTGGCATCCAGTATTCCGAGCATGCGCTCGACCTGGAGGCTGTCCGCCCGGGCGGAGAGCGGAGCGACGAGCATCCACTTGCCTTGCTTGCGCTGGAGCACGATCGGCGGATCGCCGCTGCGCTCGAGGCGAATGGCATTCACCCGGTCCGCCTTCAGCATCGTGAGGCCATGGTGCGACGTCACATCGCTGCGCGGCTTGAGCACGACAAAGGCGGCAAGCGCCGCCACAGCGACGAACAGGACACCATTGAGCAGCCAGCCGCGCGTCATGTCCCGTGCGGAAATTCCGCAGGACGAGTCGGGATCGCGGCGCTCATGCGGCCTTGCGCCGACGCCACCAGACGATGCCACCGGTGACAGCGAATGCGAGCGGCAGGCCGAATAGGAACGTGAAGGCGATGAGATAAAGTGTGGCCTGATCGACACGGAGCGCGCGGTCGAGGGCCGGACGCGGTTCTACCGTGATCATGCGATCGGCGCCCGTGAGCCAGTTCATGATGTTCACCCCGAGATCGAGGTTGCCGGCGTTCCCGACGAACGTATTCGAAAGAAACTGGCCGCTGCCGATGACCACGACACGCTGCTCGCGATCGCCCACGGTGCGCTCGAACGCCTGCGCGACCGTCAGCGGGCCCGGTATGTCCCGCTCCTTGTCGAACTGCACGTTCTGATCGAGCCTGCCCGCTTCCACCCAGCCCCGCTGCGCCACGTCCACGAGCGGGGTGACGCGCCATTCTTCCTGGTCGGCCACCCCGATCTGACGCGCATGCGGGAAAAGCGTGTTCATCCGGAAATCGAGCGTGATGGGATGGCGTCCATAGCTGGCCGCCGCGCCGATCGCGAATACCGGCGGGCCGCTGCGCGGCTTTACCTCGAAATCGACGATCGTGCCCGACGTGAGGACCAGCCCGAGCGTCTCGGCGATCGGCTCCAGCCCGCGCAACGGTTCGGGATCGAGCAGCCACAGCAGGTTTCCGCCGCGCTCGATGTACTTGCGAATCTTCTCGACCTCGGCGGGCAGGAGATCCGCCTGCGGGCTCGCTATCACCAGTGCCGTCGCGTTCGCCGGCACCTCCTGGGCCACCGCCAGATTGACGCTGTTCAGGCGAAATCCTCTCTGCTGCAGCTGGCGGCCGAAGTCGCCGAGGTCGTGATTCGCGGTGCCGTTCCATTTGCGCTCACCATGGCCGTCCAGCCAGAACACGAGACTGTCCGCGCCCCGCGCAAGGCGCATCAGCACATTGGCGAACTGCTGCTCGCTGAAGTCCTCGAGGGGAAGATGCTCGGTGCGCCTGCGGTACTCGATCACCAGCTCGTTCGGCGTGCGCAGTGCGGCGGCCTCCGCGAGTTTGGGTTGCTCGCGCGGATCCACGAAGCTCACGGCTATGTCCGGCTTCGCGCGCTGATAGGCCCGCAGCCGCTCTTCCAGGCGCTTGTGCACGTTCGCGCCGGACGGGTCCACGGTGATGGCATAGGCGGTGATCCTGAGCGGCCCTTCCAGCTGCTTCAGCATTTCAACGGTGGAGGCGGACAGCGTGTTCCTTCCACCGCGCGTGACGTCCCACTCCGCGCGATACTCGCGCGCGACGTAGGCGAGCAGCATGACGAGCGCCGCGAGCAGCATCACGAAAGCGCCGTTCTGCACGAGCAGCCGCATGCGCAGGCGCGGTGTCGCTTCCATCTTCAGCCGCGCAGCCGCATGGCATCGAGCCTGCGTATCGCCATGACCAGAAAGCCAACGATCAGCAGCAGCGAGCACGCGATGGCGTAGGTGTCCACGAGACCGCGCCCGAGAGGCTCGAAATTCTTGATCGGGGTGAGGACCTGCATCAGGGCCGCCGGCACGTGCCAGTTCCGCGCGCGCAGGCTGTCGCCGGCCGTCTCTCCGGCGAGCAGCATGCCGAGCAATGCGCCGAAGGCGCCGAGCGCCGCCACCACCGGATGCGCGGTGAGGCAGGAGATGTACAGGCTCACCGCCGCGAAGCAGGCGGCGAGCAGAATAATGCCCCCGGTAAGGCTCGCAATCAACCCGTAGTCGAGCGTGGTGCTGGCCGCGAGGGCAAACGGCATCAGGACCGCGAGCCCGGTAACGATCGCGAGAAACCCCATCAGACCGAAGAACTTGCCCAGCACGATGGCGGTGATGGAAACGGGCGCGGTGGTGAGAAACACCATGGTATGGTTGCGTCGTTCTTCGGCGATCAGCCGCATCGCCAGCAGCGGCACGGCAAAGAGCAGCACGACGGCGAGCGTGCCAAAAGTCGGCACGATGACGAGCTCGGTGACCCCGGGAGGGCTCATCATCTGGCTCAACCGCGGCTGGAGCTGCAGAAAGTCGTCCATGCGCCGCAGGAAGTTGTAGCCCAACACCAGCTGCATCACGGTCAACACCACCCATGCCAGCGGGGAGGCGAACAGCGCCTTCAGCTCCTTTGCCGCGATGGTATAGATCATCCCGAAGCTTCGCTGCGCGTAAGGTGGACGAATACGTCTTCGAGACGCGTCTGGGCGGGGCTGAGCTGGTACAGTCCCCAGTCCGAGGAAACGGCGCGTCCCACCAGCTCGTCCGTCGGGTTCGATCCCGGCGCGCATAGAATGCGAAACAGCGTGTCGCCATCCTTTTCCACCGCAGCGACGCCCGCGATAACGGCGAGATCGCTTTCCGGCGGCGGGTTTCGCAATCCGAGCAACAGCGTGCGGCCGCTGTGAAATTTTTCCAGTGCGCTGATGGTGTCGCTGTAGACCAGGTTGCCATGGTGCAATATCTGCACCTGGTCGCACACTGCCTCGACCTCGGGAAGAATGTGCGTCGACAGGATCACGCTGTGCTCGCCGCCCAGTTCGCGTATGAGATCGCGAATCTGGCGGATCTGGTTCGGATCGAGCCCGGCGGTCGGCTCGTCCAGTATCACCACGTCCGGCTCGTGTATGATCGCCTGCGCGATGCCGACACGCTGCTGGTAGCCCCTGGAAAGCGAGCCGATCAGTTTCCTGCCGGCGTCCGTCAAGCCGCATCGCGCCTTCACGCGCGCGAGCGCGGCGCGCCGCGCCGCGCGCGGCACGCGGTGCACCTGCGCGGCGAGCAGCAGATACTCGTCAACGTAGAGTTCCCGATAGAGCGGCGGCACTTCGGGGAGGTAGCCGATCTTCGCCTTCGCCGCTACCGGCCGTTCCAGCAGATCGATGCCGCAGATGCTGATGGCCCCGCTGGAAGGCGCGAGGTTGCCGGTCAGCATCTGCATGGTGGTGGTCTTGCCGGCGCCGTTGGGGCCGAGAAAACCGAGCACCTCACCGCGCTTCAGCTCGATGCTGATATTGTTCACCGCGGTGTGGGCGCCGAACTTGCGCGTCAACCCGCGAGCGCAGAGCGTGGCGCCGTTTGCGTATCCGTTCATCTGGGCGACGGCGCGTCTTGTGAAGAGCGCAAAATATACCTAATATGTGCTCGTTTATGAAGCAGCACCGCCGACAGCGCTGATCAATTCAGTCGCCTCGCACGAGTCGGGGGCGGCGGTCACATTATGATGAAATCGAGTTTACCTGTCCTCGTGGTGTGCGCCGCGCTCGCGGCTTGCGCCCAGCAGCCGACTGCTCCCACAGCGGGCGAGGCGCCGAGCCCCAGGCCCAAGACTGCGACCAAACCGCAGCCCAAGGTTGCCGCTATGAAACCGGCGCCGCCGAAGGCGCAGTTGCCGGCACACGAGCTGACGGAACAGCTCATGCTCAAGCTGATGCTCGCCGAAGTGGCGGTGCAGCGCAGTCAGCCGCACATCGCGGTGCCGGCGTATCTCGAGCTTGCGCGCGAGACGCGCGATCCGCGCGTGGCGCAGCGCGCTACGGAAGTGGCGTGGAACGCGCGCTTCATAGACTCGGCGATCGAGGCGGCGGGACTGTGGCTGCAGAGTGATCCGCAGTCACAGCAGGCGCGGCAGGTGCTGGCGGCGCTGCTGGTGAATCAGGCGCAGCTCGCAAACGCGCTGCCTCATCTGGAGAAATGGTTGCGCGCGGACGAAGCGCGCGTGGGGCAGAGCTTTCTGCAGATCACTTCGCTGCTGGCCCGCCATAAGGACAAGAAAGCGGTGCTCGAGCTGATGCAGGGCCTCGCGGCCTCGTACCGCGAGGTGCCCGAAGCGCGGTTCTCGGTGGCGCAGGCGGCCTGGAACGCGGAGAACTCGGAACTGGCGCTGAGCGAGGTGCGCGCCGCGCTGCGCTTGCGACCCGATTGGGAGATCGCCGCGCTCTTCCAGGCCCAGATCCTGCAGCGCCGCTCCGCAGCCGAGGCGCTCGGCTACCTCGCGGAGTACATCAAGCAGCATCCGCAGGCGAAGGACGCGCGCCTGAGCTACGCGCGGCTGCTGGTGAGCGACAGGAAACTGCCCGAGGCGCGCAAGCAGTTCGAACTGCTGCTCACGGAATTCCCGGACAACGCGGAAGTGACGATGGCGGTCGCGCTGCTGGCGCTGCAGATGAACGATTACGATGCCGCGGAGGCGCAGTTCAAGCGCGCCCTCGAAAAGAACTACAAGGATCCGGATGCGGTGCGGCTCTATCTCGGGCAGGTGAACGAGGAACGCAAGCGCTACGACGAAGCGTTGAAGTGGTACGGGGCGGTGAACGTGGGCGAGCAGTACATCAATGCACAGGCCCGCTACGCCGGCGTGCTCTCCAAGCAGGGCAGGCTCGCCGACGCGCGCAAGCATCTGCAGCAGATAAACCCGCGCAGTACCGCACAGCGCGTGCAACTCACGCAGGCTGAGGCGCAACTGCTGCGCGAAGCGACCGCCTACCAGGAAGCGTTTGATGTGCTGGGCCACGCGCTGGAAAAACTGCCGGACTATCCCGAACTGCTCTACGACCACGCCATGGCGGCGGAAAAGGTCAACCGGCTCGACGTGCTGGAATCGAACCTGCGCAAGCTGATCGCGCTGCGCCCCGATCACGCGCACGCCCACAATGCGCTCGGCTACACCCTGGCGGATCGCAACGAGCGGCTCGACGAGGCGCGCCAGTTGATCGAAACGGCGCTCAGGCTGGCGCCGGAGGACCCCTTCATCATGGACAGCATGGGTTGGGTGCTGTATCGGCAAGGCCAGATTCCGGAAGCGCTGGACTACATCAGGCGGGCCCACGCACTGCGGCCGGACCCGGAGATCGCGGCGCACCTGGGCGAACTGCTCTGGGTCAGCGGGCAACGCGATGAAGCACGCAAGCTGTGGGCCACCGTGCAGAAAGAGCATCCCAACAACGAGGTGCTGCAGAACACCGTCAACCGCTTTCTCAGGACGGACCATCCCGCCGCGCGATGAGCCGGTCGCGGATCGCCGCCCTCGCGCTCGCGTTCGCGGTTGCCGCATGTGCAACACCCGGTCTCCCGCCCCGCGCCCCGCAAGCTTTCGATCTTTCCGGCCGCGTGTCCGCCAGCCACGACGGCCGCGCGTTCTCGTCGGCGCTGCGCTGGCAGCACCTGCCCGAGCGCGATGAAATCTGGCTTTTGACACCGCTCGGCCAGGCGCTCGCGCACATCCTCAGCACAGAGGAAGGCGCGACGGTCACCGGCGCGGACCGCAGGCAGTATCAGGGCGCCGACGTCGAAGCGCTGACCCGCCAGGCGCTCGGCTGGGAATTGCCTCTCACCCGGCTGCAATACTGGGTGCGGGGTGAGCCGGCACCGGGCAGCGCGCCGCAGAATGCCAGACGGGATGCAGCGGGACGCTATACCGAATTCGAGCAGCATGGCTGGCAAATTACGCTCGAGCACTACTCCGCCGACCAGCATGGCGGGCTGCCACGCCGGCTGGAACTGCGCCGTGACGGCGGCGAAACCATCCGGCTGATCATCGACGCCTGGCGCAGCGACAAGGTGGCGCCGTGAACGGCTGGCAGGAATTTCCCGCGCCGGGGAAACTGAATCTCATGTTGCGGGTCGTCGGCCGGCGCGCCGACGGCTACCATCTGTTGCAGACCGTGATCCGTTTCATCGATTTCGGCGATACCGTGCGCCTGCGGGTTCGCGCCGACGGCGGGGTGAAGCGGGTCAACGACGTCCCCGGGGTAGATCCGGACACGGACCTTACGGTGAGAGCGGCGCGGCTGCTGCGCGAGGCGACGGGTCACCGGGAAGGCGTCGAGGTCGCGCTCGAAAAGCGCCTCCCGCTCGGCGGTGGGCTCGGAGGGGGCAGCTCGGACGCGGCCACGGCGTTGCTCGCGCTCAACCGCCTGTGGCACCTCGATCTCCCGCGCGCGAGGCTGATGGCGCTCGCGCTGGCGCTCGGGGCCGACGTGCCGGTATTCGTCTTTGGCGACAACGCGCTCGCCGAGGGGATCGGCGAAGTCGTTTCGCCGATCCGTGTACCGGCAGCCTGGTATGTCGTGCTGACGCCCCCTGTGACGGTCTCCACGGCCGCGGTTTTTGCCGCGCCCGAATTGAAACGGGACTCCAAAACAATTAGAATACAAAGCTTTTCGATCGATCTGGCGGTTAACGATCTCGAGCCGCTGGTGTGTCAGGCTTACCCCGAGGTGGCGCGGCATCTCCAGTGGTTGCGGCAATTCGGACCGGCGATGATGACGGGCTCCGGCGCGTGCGTATACGCAGCTTACGCTGCCGAAGACCAGGCGCGGACCGTTTTCGCGAGACTGCCGGACAGCATGAAGGGATTCGTTGCGCGCGGGCTCGAGCATCACCCGCTGCGCGACACGGCGATCAGCTGAGTACCGTTGGGGAGTCGCCAAGCTGGTTAAGGCACCGGATTTTGATTCCGGCATGCGTGGGTTCGAATCCTACCTCCCCAGCCAACTTTGACAGGGCGCTATCCGCCCGGCGATGGTGAGAGCGTGGCCTTAGACCGTTTAATGGTGTTCACCGGCAATGCCATACGCGAGCTTGCCGAGAACGTGGTGAGTCACCTCAACATCCATCTCGGGCGCGCCAAGGTCGGCCGCTTCAGCGATGGCGAGGTGATGGTCGAGATTCTCGAGAACGTCCGCGGCAAGGACGTTTTCGTACTGCAGTCGATCTGCGCGCCGACCAACGACAACCTCATGGAACTGCTGGTGATCGTGGATGCCCTGAAACGCGCATCGGCGGGCCGCGTGACCGCGGCCATACCCTACATGGGGTATGCACGGCAGGACCGGCGCCCCAGTTCGGCGCGGGTGCCGATCACCGCCAAGGTGGTCGCCAACATGATGACGAGCGCCGGTGTGGACCGTCTGCTCACCATGGACCTGCACTCCGAGCAGATCCAGGGGTTCTTCGACATCCCGGTGGACAATATTTACTCCGGGCCGATCATGCTCGGAGACGTATGGAAGCACGATTACAAGAATCTGGTGGTGGTGTCGCCCGACGTCGGCGGCGTGGTGCGGGCGCGCGCCCTCGCGAAACGGCTCGAGGCCGATCTCGCGATCATCGACAAGCGGCGGCCGCGTCCGAACGTGGCGACGGTAATGAACATCATCGGCGAGGTCGAAAGGCGCACCTGCGTGATCGTGGACGATCTCGTGGACACCGCAAACACGCTGTGCGAGGCGGCGCAGGCGTTGAAGGATCAGGGCGCTCTGAAGGTGCTTGCTTACTGCACGCATGCGGTGCTGTCCGGCAATGCGCTCGAACGCATCGCGAAGTCGGCATTGGATGAGCTGGTGGTGACCGACACCATCCCGTTGGGGGAGGAGGCGAGGAAATGCGGGCGGATCCGGGTGCTTTCGGTCGCGAGCCTGCTTGCCGAGACCATGCGCCGCATCAGCGCCGAGGATTCCGTAAGTTCGTTGTTCGTTGAGTAGTGGCAATTCCGGGGTCGGTCTGGTCGCGGACGCCCCGTTACACAGGAGAGCGAGATGAAGATCGAAGTGGTTGCCTATCCACGCACGCAGCAGGGAACGGGTGCGAGCCGCCGCCTGCGCGGGAGTGGGCGCGTGCCGGGCGTCATCTACGGCGCCAGCAAGCCGGCGCAGCCGGTGGAGCTGGATCACCAGGCGCTGATGCGCCATCTCAAGCTCGAGGCTTTCCACGCCTCGATACTGGACATGACGGTGGACGGCACGAAGGAGCAGGTGCTGCTGCGCGACTTCCAGATGCACCCGTGGAAACCCATGGTGCTGCACGCGGACTTCCAGCGCATCGACAAGAACAGGAAGATCCACATGTGGGTGCCGCTGCACTTCACCAACGAGGAGGTCTGCCCGGGCGTGAAGACCGGCGGCGGCGTCGTGCAGCACGTCATGAACGAGATCGAGATCCAGTGCCTGCCGGACGATCTGCCCGAGTATATCGAAGTCGATCTGAGCCGTCTCGAACTCGGCCATTCCATCCACGCGGCGGAACTCGCGCTGCCCAAAGGCGTCGAGCCGGTTGCGAAGTTGAAGCACGACAACCCGGCCGTGGTCACGGTCCAGCTGCCGAAGGCGATCGTGGTCGAGGAGGAAGCGGCGGCGGCGCCGGTCACCGAGATCATCGGCGAGGCGCCTGCGGAAGGCGAGGCAGCGCCGGCTGCGGAGGGCGAGAAGAAGGAGCCCGAGAAGAAGGAAGCCGGCAAGAAGGAATAGTATCGCCGAGCGCATTCGAGCCCGCCGTTGCCACGCGAAGGCGGGCTTTTCATTTCCACCGTTTCGAAAGGACCTCATGGATTTTCCGCAGAAGCTGATGACGCGCCGCCTGCTGCTGGCGCGCATCGAAAACGCCGATCAGACCGATTTCTTCAGGATGCGCAGCGCGCCGGAGGTCACGCACGCACCGGGCGCCCTGGAGCGCGATGAGGCCGAGGCGCTGTGCCGCAGTCTCGCCGCGCACTGGACGCAGCATGGATACGGCTGGTGGACCGCCCGCGATCGCGAAAGCGGCGCCTTTATGGGCTGCGGCGGATTGCGCGCGGTGATGGTCGAAGGCACACCGGAGACGGAACTCGCCTATGGGTTCCTGCCGCAGTTCTGGGGGCACGGTTATGCCAGCGAACTCGCCCGCGTGGCGGTGGCGCAGGCTTTCGTGCGGCTCGGGATCCGCGAGATCGTGAGCTACGTGCTGCCGGGGAATCACGCCTCGCGGCGGGTGGTCGAGAAGGCCGGATTCGCCTGCGAGCGGCCGTTCACGCACGCCCGGCGCCAGCACCTGCTGTACCGGCTGAAGGCGAGCGCGTGGTGCACGGCATTGCAGCCGCGAGAGCGGCCCCGCGCCGAGGCGATGCTGCAGACCGCCTAGCGTGAAGCTCGTCGTCGGGCTGGGGAATCCCGGCCGCAAATACGAGGATACGCGGCACAACGCCGGTTTCTGGTTCGTCGAGCGTTTCGCGGCGCGCCACAACGTCGTACTGCGCAAGGACGCAAAATTCCAGGCGCTGGTGGGACGCCACGAGCCGACTGGGGCGTGGCTGCTCCTGCCTCAGGGTTTCATGAACGCGAGCGGCAGGCCGGTGCAGATGCTGGCGGGCTTCTTCAAGATTCCGGCAGCCGAAATTCTGGTGGCGCACGATGAGCTCGATTTTCCGCCCGGCACGGTGAGGATCAAGCAAGGCGGCGGCGTGGCCGGTCACAACGGCCTCAGGGACATCTCGGCGCGCCTCGCGACGCACGACTACTGGCGGCTGCGCATCGGCATCGGCCATCCCGGGGCGCGCGAGCTGGTGACGCACTATCTGCTCAACAGCCACCCCACCAGGGAGGAGCGCGGCACGATCGACGAAGCGATCGACCGCGCGCTCGATGTGATGCCCATCGTGCTCGCGCGCGATGTGCAGGGTGCGATGCTCAAGCTGCACACCGACGAAAAACCGGCCAAGGCAGAAAGCGGTGCGCCGGCGGCCAAGGGCGTGGCCGCTGCCGGGAGGGACGCCGGTCCGGCGCAGGAGCAATGAGCCTGAAATGCGGCATCGTGGGCCTTCCCAACGTCGGGAAGTCCACGCTGTTCAACGCGCTTACCAAGGCCGGCATCGCGGCCGAGAACTACCCGTTCTGCACCATCGACCCGAACGTCGGCATCGTGGAGGTGGCCGATCTTCGCCTCGCGCCACTTGCCGCGCTGGCCCAGCCGCAGAAGGTCATTCCCGCCGTCGTCCAGTTCGTCGACATCGCCGGGCTGGTGGCGGGCGCATCCAAAGGGGAAGGACTGGGCAATCAGTTCCTCGCGAACATCCGCGAGACCGATGCGATCGCGCACGTGGTGCGCTGCTTCGAGGACGAGAACGTCACCCATGTTGCCGGCAAGATAGATCCGGTCTCGGATATCGAGACCATAGATACGGAACTGGCGCTTGCCGATCTCGCGAGTGTCGAGCGCCAGCTTGCCAGGTACGGCAAAGTCGCGCGCGCCGGCGGCGACAAGGAGGCGCAGCGTCTGGTCGCGGTACTGGACAAGTGCATGACGGCGCTGAGCGCGGGCAAGCCCGTGCGCGCGGTGAGCTTCTACGAGGAAGAGAAGGCAATCCTGCGCACGCTGTTCCTGCTGACGGCGAAACCGGTGATGTACGTCGCGAACGTGCGCGAGGACGGTTTCGAAGGCAATCCCCATCTCGCTGCAGTGCGGGCGCATGCGGTGCGCGAGCGTGCGCCCGTCGTCGCGGTGTGCGCGGCGATCGAAGCCGAGATCGCGGGCATGCCGGACGAGGACAAGCGCATGTTCCTCGCCGACATGGGGATGAGCGAGCCGGGACTGGACCGCGTCGTGCACACCGGCTACTCGCTGCTCGGTCTGCAGACTTTCTTTACCGCCGGGCCCAAGGAAGTGCGCGCCTGGACCATCCACCGCGGCGACACCGCGCCGCAGGCAGCCGGGGCCATCCATACCGATTTCGAGAAAGGGTTTATTCGCGCTGAAGTGATCGCCTTCGAAGACTACGTCGCCTGCAAAGGCGAGCAGGGCGCGAAGGAAGCCGGCAAGATGCGACTGGAAGGCAAGGATTACGTCGTCCGCGACGGCGACGTCATCTTTTTCCGCTTCAACGTCTGATCGATCGCGATTGGCGGGACCGCGGCCGCATCAGCGCTCGACCTGCCAGATGACATCGACGTTCTTCCTGATCGCGCGCTGAAGCAGCTCGATCAGCGGAAAGGCGCGCTGGCGCAGCGATACGGGCGGATTCCGCTCGTCACGTGTCGACTCGGCGCTCCGCTGCGGCGTCTCCTGCTGCGCGCCGACGGCGGCCTGCAACCGCTCCACGGCGGCCGGGATATCGGTGGCGAGAATCGCGCCCGGCACGTCGCCGGTCTGTCCCATCATCCTGAGCAACTTCACCGCGACGTCGCCGAACATGATGAGGTCGCCTGCGTCGCTGCGGAATCGCACCAGCATATTGAGCCTTGTCAGGTTATCGGAACGCCGGTTGGACAGCGTCTCTCGGGCTAAATTCGCGGCGGCGGCTATTCACGCGCGCGTGGAAGCCGCCGGCTTCAAGCTGATGGCCACCACGCCGATCAAGACCAGCCCTGCACCGGCCGCCTGCAGCGGGGTCATCAACTCGTCCAGCCCGACATAGCCGAGAAGGATCGCGGTGACCGGTCCCAGGGCGCCGATGATCGCAACCTTGTTGGCGCCGATGCGGCGCAGCGCCTCCGCCACGAGGAAACCGGGGATCACGGTACTCACCAGCGCCATCGCGACTGAAAGCCCGTAGACGGGCGCGGGGAGATCGAGCGCCGACAACGGCCGCAGCAGGAAGAACTGCACGATGCAGGCGATGCTCGCCACCGTCATGGCGTAGGCCGTGAAGCGCACCGATCCCACGCGCGAGATCACTTCGCTTCCGGCAACGAGATAGATCGCGTAACAGGTGGCGCTGGCGAATACCAGGGAAGCGCCCAGCCAGAGATCGCGCTGCTCGCCGCCCACCGCATGCCAGAACACGAGCAGCAGGCCGACATACGTCAGCACCAGTGCAAGCACTTCGCGCGGAGCTGCGCGCTTGCGGAGAAACAGCGCCGAGAGCACGACCACGACGGTGGGATAGACGAACTGCAGCAGGCGCCCGAGTCCCGCGGAAATGTACTGCAGGCCCAGGAAATCGAGAAAGCTCGCAACGTAGTAGCTGAGCAGCCCCAGCCCGACGATGGCGGCGACGTCGCGGCGCGCGAGCGGACGCTCGTTCGCGCGCTGGCTCGACCACAGCGCGGTCGCGACGAAGAACGGAACCGAGAACAGCATCCGCAGGGCGAGCAGCGTGACCGGATCGACGACGTAGGCGTAAGCAAGCTTGATGAAGATCGGGCGCAGCGAAAAACATATGACCCCGGCGATTGCGAAGAGCAGCCCGACCGCGATGTACCCGGAAGGCCTGTCCGGCCGGCTCACCGGCGCCTGCCGCCGCCGAGGAGCGAACCGAGCACGCCGCGGATGATCTGGCGCCCGACTTCCGAGCCGATGGCACGGGCGGCACTGCGGGTTGCCGCCTCCACCGCACCTTCGCGCCGGCCGCCGCGCGGGCCGGTGGAACCGCCGAGTATGCTGCCCAGCGTTCCGAGGAATCCGCCCCCTGCCCGTTGCCCGCTGCCCTGATCGACGGCCTTGCCGGAAGCTTCCGTTTCGACCACGCGCTGGCTCAGTTTCTCGTACGCCGATTCGCGGTCTTCTATCTTGTCGTAGACGCCGGCAATCTGCGAGGAGCGGATCAGCTCTGCGCGCTCCTGCGCGGTGACGGGACCGATCCGCGTGCCCGGGGGCACGACGAAGGCGCGTTCCACCACCGCCGGCCGGCCTTTTTCGTCGAGCAACGACACCAACGCTTCGCCGACCCCCAACTCGGTGATGGCCGATTCGACATTGAGCCTGGGATTCGCTCGCAGTGTGGTGGCGGCCGACTTGACCGCCTTCTGATCCCGCGGCGTGAAGGCCCGCAGCGCGTGCTGCACGCGGTTGCCGAGCTGGCCGAGCACGGTGTCGGGGATGTCGAGCGGATTCTGGGTGACGAAGTAAACGCCTACGCCCTTGGATCGGATAAGGCGCACGACCTGCTCGATTTTTTCCAGCAGCGCGGGTGAGGCATCGTCGAAGAGCAAATGCGCTTCGTCGAAAAAGAACACGAGCTTCGGTTTGTCCGGGTCGCCGACTTCGGGAAGCTGCTCGAACAGCTCCGCCAGCAGCCACAGCAGGAAGCTCGCGTAGAGCTTGGGCGCGGTCATGAGCTTGTCGGCCGCGAGGATGTTGATGACGCCGCCTCCCTGGTCGTCGGTCTGGATCAGGTCGGCGATATTCAGCGCCGGCTCCGCGAAGAATTTTTCGGCGCCCTGGTGCTCCAGCGTCAGCAGGCCGCGCTGGATGGCGCCGATCGATGCGGCGGAGATGTTGCCGTACTGCGTGGTGTACGAACGCGCGTTCTCGCCGACGTGCTGCAGCATGGCGCGCAGATCCTTGAGATCGAGCAGCAGCAGCCCATGATCGTCGGCGATCTTGAACGCGAGCGTCAGCACGCCGGCCTGCGTGTCGTTCAGGTTCAGCATGCGTGAGAGCAACAGCGGTCCCATCTCGGAGATGGTGGCGCGCACCGGATGACCTTGTGCGCCGTAGGTGTCCCACAGCACGACCGGACAGGCATCGAAAGCGAAGTCCTTGAGCTTGAGCTGGTCGATGCGCTCCTTGATCTTCCCCTTCGCCTCGCCTTTCTGAGAAAGACCCGCGAGATCGCCTTTCACATCCGCCATGAACACCGGCACGCCGATGCGGCTCAGCCCCTCGGCGATCCGCTGCAGCGTCACGGTCTTGCCGGTGCCGGTCGCGCCGGCGATGAGTCCGTGGCGGTTCACCATCTGCGGCAGAAGGTGAATCTCACTCTTGGATCTTGCGACGAGAATGGGGTCCGGCATGGCGGTCTCGGCGAGGTGGTGTGGTAAGATTTGAGCCATTCTAGCGGTTATCTGCACCTCGAGAGCATCGTATGGCGGGCCATTCGAAATGGGCCAACATCCAGCATCGCAAGGGTCGTCAGGATGCGAAGCGCGGGAAGATCTTCACGCGCCTGATCAAGGAAATCACGGTGGCAGCGCGGCTCGGAGGAGGCGATCCGGGCTCCAATCCGCGCCTGCGTCTCGCGGTGGACAAAGCCTACGACAACAACATGCCGAAGGAGAACGTCGAGCGCGCGATCAAGCGCGGCACCGGCGGCCTCGAAGGCGTGAGCTACGAAGAAGTGCGCTACGAAGGCTACGGCATTGGCGGCGCCGCCGTCATGGTGGATTGCATGACCGACAACAAGCATCGCACGGTGGCCGACGTGCGGCATGCGTTCACCAAGTACGGCGGCAATCTCGGCACGGATGGTTCGGTTGCGTTCCTCTTCAAGCACTGCGGGCAGATGGTGTTCGCGCCCGGCACCAATGAAGAAAAACTGATGGAGGCGGCGATCGACGCCGGCGCAGACGACATCATCACCAACGACGACAGCAGCATCGAAGTGATCACCGGCGCGAATGATTTTTCCGAAGTCAGAAGGGCGCTGGAGAAATCGGGTTTCAAGCCTGATCTCGCCGAAGTGACGATGAAGCCCGCGACCGAGAACGTGCTCAGCGGAGACGACGCCGCGCGCATGCAGCGGCTGCTCGATGCGCTGGAGGCGGTGGACGACGTGCAGGAGGTCTATACCAACGCAGTGCTGGATCAGGCGGCATGAAGCTCGCTACGACGGGAGGGCAGCGCTCATTCGGATACTCGGCATAGATCCGGGCTTGCGGGTGACCGGCTTTGGCGTGCTGGACAAGGCCGGACAGCGGCTCGTCTATGTCACCAGCGGCTGCATCAGGGTGCCGGCCGGCGAACTCAGTGCCCGCCTCAAGGCCATACTCGACGGGCTGGTCGAAGTGATCGCCAGTTGCCGTCCCGAGCAGGTGGCGCTGGAAAAAGTCTTCGTCAACGTCAACCCGCAGTCCACGCTGCTGCTCGGCCAGGCGCGCGGCACGGCGATCTGCGCGGCGGTCATGCATCAGCTCCCGGTATCCGAGTACACCGCGCTGCAGGTGAAGCAGGCGGTGGTCGGCAATGGCCACGCCGGCAAGGAACAGGTACAGGAAATGGTGAAGCGGCTGCTCGCGCTCGATGGCAATCCCAGTCCCGATGCGGCCGATGCGCTGGCGTGCGCGATCTGCCATGCGCACGGCGGACAGGGCCTCGGGCGCCTCGCTACGGCCGGCTATCGCGTGCGGCGCGGGAGACTGGTGTGATCGGGAGGTTGAGCGGAAGGTTGCTCGCCAAGCACCCCCCGCAGATCGTGGTCGACGTGCAGGGCGTCGGCTACGAGTTGGACGTGCCGATGAGCACGCTCTACCAGCTCCCCGCGAGCGGCGGCGACGTCACCCTCTTTACGCACCTCGTCGTGCGCGAGGACGCCCACCAACTCTACGGCTTCGCGACCGAGTCCGAGCGCATGGCCTTTCGGCAGCTGCTCAAGATATCGGGCGTGGGCGCGCGCACGGCGCTCTCGGTGCTGTCCGGCATGAGCGTCGCGGATCTGCAGCAGGCGGTGAACGCGCAGGACACCGGACGGCTCACGAGGATCCCCGGCATCGGCAAGAAAACGGCGGAGCGGCTGATGCTCGAGCTTCGGCACAAGCTCGAACTGAGCGGGATCACAATGCCGGCAGACGAAGCGGCCGAATCGGGCAGCGACATCGTCAATGCGCTGCTCGCCCTTGGCTATAATGACCGCGAAGCGGCGTGGGCGCTCAAGCAATTGCCTTCCGGCGTCAGCGTGACCGAAGGCATCCGGCAGGCGTTGAAGCTGTTATCCAAACAATGATCGAGACCGATCGTCTCATCTCCGCCGGCCCGACTTCCCCGCAGGAGGAAGCGTTCGAGCGCGCGCTGCGTCCCAAGGCGCTGGACGAGTACATCGGGCAGGAAAAGATACGGGGCCAGATTTCGATCTTCATCGAGGCGGCCCGCCGCCGTCGTGAAGCGCTCGACCATGTGCTGCTGTTCGGGCCGCCCGGATTGGGCAAAACCACGCTCGCGCACATCATTTCGCGCGAGATGGGCGTCAATCTGCGGCACACCTCCGGCCCGGTGCTCGAGCGCGCGGGCGATCTCGCAGCCATTCTCACCAATCTGGAGCCGAACGATGTGCTCTTCATCGACGAGATCCATCGCCTCTCGCCGGTGGTCGAAGAAGTGCTCTATCCCGCGCTCGAAGATTTTCAGATCGACATCATGATCGGCGAAGGGCCGGCGGCGCGTTCGGTGAAGCTCGATCTGCCGCCCTTCACGCTGGTCGGCGCCACGACGCGTGCCGGCATGCTCACGAATCCGCTGCGCGACCGCTTCGGTATCGTCGCGCGGCTGGAGTTCTACTCGGCCGACGAGCTGACCCGCATCGTTCAGCGCTCGGCGCAACTGCTCGCCGTAGAAGTGAGCGCGGACGGCGCGCGCGAAATCGCCGGCCGCGCGCGGGGCACGCCGCGCATCTCGAACCGCCTGCTGCGCCGCGTGCGCGACTACGCCGAAGTGAAGGCGGCGGGAAAAGTGACCGGCGAGGTGGCCTCCGCGGCGCTCAAAATGCTCGACGTCGATCCGCTCGGCTTCGACGTGATGGATCGGAAGCTGCTGCTCGCGGTGATCGAGAAGTTCAGCGGCGGTCCGGTCGGTCTCGACAATCTCGCGGCCGCGATCGGCGAGGAGCGCGACACCATCGAGGATGTGCTGGAGCCGTATCTCATCCAGCAAGGGTATCTCCAGCGCACGCCGCGCGGGCGCATGGCGACCGTGTCGGCGTATCGCCATTTCGGGCTCGCTCAGCCGCAACCAGCCGGGACACCGGGACTGTGGGACGAGTCCAAGAGCGACCAGCGATGACGGATGAATAGCCGCTCCGAGCCGCGTGCCGGCGCAGCCGGCGTGCCGCGCGCGCAACCCTTTTCATGGCCGATCCGCGTTTATTACGAGGACACCGACAGCGGGGGCATCGTCTACTACGCGAACTATCTCAAGTTCATGGAGCGCGCGCGTACCGAGTGGCTGCGTGCGCTCGGCTTCACCCAGCGCGACCTCGCCGAACGCGAAGGCGTCGTGTTCGTTGTCCGTGCGCTTGGAATCGAGTACCTCAGACCGTCGCGGTTTGACGACAGTTTGCAGGTGACGGTGGAACCCGTTAAGGTTGGGGCGGGGCAGATCGTGGTGGCGCAGGAGGTGCGGCGCGCGGCTGAGCTGCTCGCAAGCGCGGAAGTGCGGCTTGCCTGCGTCAACGTTGCCACCATGCGCCCCGTTAGGATTCCGCAGGCGGTCCTTATAAAAACAGGAACGATATCGTGACATCCACGGTTACCCACGACATGTCGGTGCTGAGCCTGATGGCCAATGCCAGCGTGCTGGTCCAGCTCGTCATGGCGCTGTTGCTGCTGGCGTCGCTCTTCTCCTGGTATTACATCTTCATCAAGGTGTTCGTGCTGAAGCGCGCGGACCGGCTGGCGGGTGATTTCGAAAAGGAGTTCTGGAGCGGTGCGGATCTCAACGATCTCTACCAGCGCGCCGTCAATTCCCGCAGGGGCGCGGGCAGCATGGAGCGCATCTTCGAGGCGGGCTTCCGCGAGTTCGCCAAGCTGCGCAAGCAGGCCGGCATGGACCTCGTCGTGGTGATGGACGGCACACGCCGGGCGATGCGCGCGACGCTGCAGCGGGAGATGGACCAGCTCGAATCGCACCTTTCGTTTCTGGCCTCGGTCGGTTCGGTCAGCCCGTACGTCGGCCTCTTTGGCACGGTGTGGGGCATCATGAACGCCTTCCGCGGGCTCGCGAACGTCGCCCAGGCGACGCTGGGCCACGTCGCGCCGGGCATCGCCGAAGCGCTGATCGCAACCGCAATGGGTCTTTTCGCGGCGATTCCCGCGGTCATCGCCTACAACCGCTTCGCCGGCGAAGTCAACCGCCTGGCGACGCGGTTCGAGTCGTTCATGGAAGAGTTCTCCAACATCCTGCAGCGGCAGGCGCACTAACGGGCTGCGAGGACGCAAGCAGTGGTCATTGAAAAACGCAGCAGCCGGCGGCTCATGAACGAAATCAACGTCGTGCCGTATATCGACGTGATGCTGGTGCTGCTGGTGATCTTCATGGTCACCGCGCCGTTCATCACGCCGGGACAGGTCGAGCTGCCATCGATCGACAAGGCCTCCACGCCGCCGGTCCAGCCGCTCGAAGTATCGATACGCATCGATCGCTCGCTGTGGCTGCGCGACCGCTCCAAGGGATCGGCCGACCGCAGGGTGACCCGCGATGACCTGATCCAGGCGCTGCGCGAAAAGCAGAAGCAGAATCCGGAGCAGGCGGTCGTCATCGCCGCCGACAAGGAAGTGCGCTACGAAGCCGTGCTGGAAGTGATGGACATGCTGCAGCAGAACCAGATCCGCAAGGTGGGGCTGCTCGCGAAGCCGCGCAAGTGACCGTGGACGACGTTACCAGGCGGGAACGGACGATCTCCGGCGCGCTCGCGCTGGCGATGCACGCGCTGTTCCTGATCCTGCTGGTGGTCGGCGTCTCGTGGCAATCGCAGCGCACCGCCGCGCCCGTGACCGTGGAGCTGTGGAGCGAGCTGCCGCCGGCCGCCCGTCCGGCGCCCGAGCCGCCCCCGCCGCCGGAACCGGTCAAGCAGGCGCCGCGACCCGAACCTCGCCCGGAACCCAAGCCGGAATTCAAGCCCGCGCCCAAGCCCGATATCGCGCTGCAGGAGCAGCTCGCCAAGAAGAAGCTCCTGGAAGCGAAGGAGCGGGAGCGGGAACTGAAGGAAAAGCTCGCGAAGGAGAAAGCGGAAAAAGCGGAAAAAGATAGGCAGCTCAAAGAGGCTGAAGCGCAGAAGCGCAAGGATAAGGAGCTCGCGGACCAGAAGCAGCGCGAATTGGAAAAAAAGCGTCTCGCTGAGAAACACCGTCAGGAGGAACTCGCGAGAATCGCGAAAGAGAAAGAACAGGCGCTCGCAAAGCTGCTTGCTCAGCAGCAGGCGCAGCAGGCGGCCGAGGCGGCAGCGCGGGCGCGGCTCGACGCCTACAGCCGGCTGGTCGGCGACCGCATCAAGCGCTACATCGTGCTGCCGCCCAACATCCAGGGCAATCCCGAGGCACAATTCGAGGTGGTTCAGATTCCCGGGGGCGAAATCCTGACCGTGAGGCTGAAGCGCAGCAGCGGCAATCCGGCGTACGATGCGGCGGTCGAGCGCGCGATCCACAAGGCGTCGCCGCTGCCGCCCCCGCCCGACCCGGCGCGTTTCGGCGAGGTGCGCGAGCTCGATCTGAAATTCAGACCCAAGGAATAGGAAATAGCATCATGCGAACCTTCAAGCTGCTGTTCGGCACATTCCTGCTTGTGCTCGCCTTCGCACCTGCCGGCGTGCACGCCGCGCTCACCATCGAGATCATCGGCGCCGGCGCGAACCAGATTCCGATCGCGATCGTCCCTTTCCGCGCGGAGAACGCGCTTTCGCAGCAGCTCACGCCGGTCATCAGCGCCGATCTCGCGCGAAGCGGCCTGTTCCGCATGGTCGATGCCGGCGGCGTCAACCCGCTGCCCACCGAGCCGGGCGAAGTCAATTTCGGGACGTGGACGGCGCGCGGCGCGGAGGCGCTGGTCATCGGCAACGTCATCGCGCAGCCCGACGGCCGCTACGAGATCCGCTTCCGGCTGATGGACGCGGTCAAGCAGACGCAGCTTGCCGGCTTTGCCTACACCGCGACCGCGGCGCAGTTGCGGCTTACCGCGCACAAGATCGCCGACGTGATTTATGAGAAGCTGACCGGCGACGTCGGCGTCTTCTCCACGCGCGTTACCTACATCGTCAAGCGCGGCGCGCGCTACGAGCTGCAGGTCGCGGACGCAGACGGTTACAACGCGCAGAGCGTGCTCGGCTCCAACGAGCCGATCATCTCGCCGTCATGGTCTCCGGACGGCACGCGGCTCGCCTACGTCTCATTCGAGAACCGCAAACCGGTGGTGTACGTGCAGTCGCTGGTCACGGGCGGACGCCAGGCGGTGGCGAATTTCCGCGGCAGCAACAGCGCGCCGGCATGGTCGCCGGACGGCAGGCGGCTCGCGGTGGTGTTGACGCGCGACGGCAACTCGCAGATCTATCTCATCAATGCCGACGGCAGCGGCACGCCGACCCGCGTAAGCAACAGTTCGGCGATCGATACCGAACCCAATTTCTCCCCTGACGGTCAACTGTTGCTGTTCACTTCCGATCGCGGCGGCAGCCCGCAGATCTACGGCATGCCGGCGAACGGCGGCGCGGCGCGGCGCCTCACCTTCGAGGGCAATTACAACGTGTCGCCGCGCTTCAGTCCCGACGGAAAAACGTTCGCGTTCGTGCAGCGGAGCGGCAACCGTTTCAATATCGCGGTACAGGATCTCGCATCGCGGCAGGTGCAGGTTCTCACCGACGGCAGCATCGACGAATCGCCGAGCTTCGCGCCCAACGGGCGGATGATCCTCTACGCGTCCACCGTGGGAGGCCGTGGTATATTAGCCGCGGTATCGAGCGATGGCAGAGTACGTCAAAGGCTCACCGAAACAGCAGGCGACGTGCGTGAACCCGCATGGGGGCCGCTGGTCAAATGACAATGTTATTTTTCCGAGGAGTGGAGACATGAGAAGAATGCTCACAGGCATGGCTATTGCCAGCCTGCTGGCTGCATGCGCGAGCACGCCGGACGAACAGGAGGCGGCTAAAGTCGAGGAACGTCTGCCGACCGCCAAGCCTACGGCACCTGCCAAGCCGGTCGACCCGGGCGCGACCGCGACCAAGCCGCTGGATACGGGCAAGGTGGCGGGCGACCCGCTGAAGGATCCGGCGAACATCCTTTCGAAGCGCAGCATTTACTTCGATTACGACAGCAACGCGGTGAAGGACGAGTACCGCCCCGTCATCTCGGCCCACGCGAAGTACCTGAGCCAGAACCGCTCGCGGCGCGTGCGCATCGAGGGCAATACCGACGAGCGCGGCAGCCGCGAGTACAACCTCGCGCTGGGGCAGCGCCGCGCCGACGCGGTGAAGCAGATGATGGAACTGCTCGGCGCCTCCGGCAGCCAGATCGAGACGCTGAGCTTCGGCGAAGAAAAACCGAAGGCGACCGGCAGCGACGAGGCCTCCTGGGCCGAGAACCGGCGCGCCGACCTTCGCTATCAGGGAGAGTGAGCGCCTGACGGGGCCGGCGCGGCGCCATGTATGCACTCATGCGATCCATCGTCTTCCTGACGCTGCTCGCGGCGATGGCGGCGGCGGTCGCACCGGCCAGCGCCGCCCTCTTCGGCGATGATGAGGCGCGAAAACGCATCGCCGAGCAGCAGAAGCAGATCAACGCCCTGTATCAGATTCACCAGGAACTCACTGGGCGTCTGATCAAAGCCGAGGAGGCGCTCAAGAATCAGCCGGTGATGGCGCTCGCCTCGCAGATCGAGGCGTTGCGCGAGGACATGCGGCAGCTGCGCGGGCAGATCGAGGTGGTGAGCCACAACATCGACATGGCTTCCAAGCGCCAGCGCGACATGTACATCGATCTCGACTCGCGGCTGCGGCGCCTGGAGCAGGCGAGCGCTGCGACACAGCCGCCGGTCACGCCTCCCGCAGTCCCGACGCCGCCCGCCGCCCCAAGCGGTACCGCATCACCGCCGGTCCCCGGTGCGGCGGCGAGCCCGGCGATGGACGAAGGGCGTGCGTATGAAGCGGCCCAGCTCCATCGCCGCAGCGGGAACTATCCGGTGGCGATCACGGCGTTCCAGAGCTTCATCGTGCAGCATCCGAAAAGCCCGCTCACCCCGCGCGCGCAGTACTGGATCGGCGACTCGTACTACAACATGCGCGATTACAGGAATGCGATCGCGAACCAGCAGAAGCTGCTCAGCGCCTATCCGGACAGCTCGTCCGTGCCCGATGCGCTGCTCAACATCGCCAGCTCGCAGCAGGAACTCGGCGACGGCGCGGCGGCGCGCAAGACGCTGGACAGCCTGGTCGCGCGCTATCCGACCAGCGAAGCCGCGGAGAAGGCACGACGCCGGCTCGCAAACGTCCGCTGAGCAGCTCGTTCGCGACCTAACCCCGTGCCGCAGATGAGCGGGTCGCACGCCTGATGCAGCGCGCAGTGGTTCTGCTCTCCGGCGGGCTCGATTCCGCCACGACGCTCGCCATCGCCTGCAGCGGTGGCTATGCCTGCCACTGTCTCACCATCGATTACGGCCAGCGCCATCGGGCGGAACTCGATGCCGCCGTGCGTGTCGCGACCGCCCTGCATGCGGCCGAGCACCGCGTACTGCGCTTCGATCTCACCGCGATCGGCGGCTCGGCGCTCACCGATCCCGCTGTCCCGGTGCCCGAGGCGCCCGCCCCCGGTATCCCGATCACCTACGTGCCGGCGCGAAACACCATACTGCTCGCGCTTGCGCTGGCGTGGGCCGAGGTGCTGCAGGCGCAGGACATCTTCTTCGGCGCCAACGCCGTCGATTACTCGGGATATCCTGACTGCCGGCCGGAATACATGCGGGCCTTCCAGACGCTCGCCAATCTCGCCACCAAAGCGGGGGTGGAGGGACGCCGTCTTGCGTTGCACACGCCGATCATCATGCTCACCAAGGCGGACATCATTCGCCGGGGCGTCGAGCTGGGGGTCGATTACGCGCTCACTGTTTCGTGCTACCAGGCGGACGCCGCAGGCCGCGCCTGCGGGCGCTGTGACGCGTGCCGCCTGCGTCGCGCCGGATTCGGGGCGGCCGGCCTTACCGATCCCACGCGCTACGCGGGCCGCTGAGGCGCGCTAGCGGTGGAGGCTTGAATTAGAATTTGCTAATATATTTCACCGCCCCGCGCGAGGCGCGCAGCCATGAACTTCACCCTACATCACCAGGTCCTGCTCTCGGTGTTCGCGGTCGCCGCGGGTATGGGCGCCGTGGCGAACAAGACCAACTTCTGCACCATGGGCGCGGTCTCCGACTGGGTGAACATGGGCGAGCTCTCGCGCATGCGCATGTGGCTGCTCGCCATCGCGGTAGCGCTGCTCGGCGCCGCCGGGCTCGAGCTCGCCGGCCTCATCGACCTGTCGAAGTCGATCTATCCCTCGCCCAATTTCACCTGGCTTTCCTACCTGCTCGGCGGCTTCCTGTTCGGCTTCGGCATGACGCTCGGCTCGGGCTGCGGCTCGAAGACGCTGATCCGCGTCGGCACCGGCAACCTCAAGTCGCTCGTCGTCTACGTCTTCCTCGGCATCGCCGCCTACATGACGCTGCGCGGGCTGCTCGGCGCCTTCCGCGTCGGCGTGCTGGAGCGCGTCGCCATCACCCTGCCGCAGGGCCAGGACCTGCCGGCGCTGCTGGGGGTGAGCCACGCGCTGCTCGCCGCGCTCATCGGCGCCGGGCTGCTCGCGTTCGTGTACGCGAGCAGGGCGTTTCGCTCGAGCTTCGATTACACGCTCGGCGGCGTCGTCACCGGCCTGGTGGTGGTGGGCGGCTGGTACGTGAGCGGGGTGATCGGGCATGTCGCGGAGCATCCCGAGACGCTGCAGGAGGCGTTTGTCGCCACCAACACCGGCCGCATGGAGTCCTTCTCCTTCGTCGCGCCGCTCGCCTTCACGCTCGAGTACCTGATGCTGTGGACCGACAAGTCGAGGATCATCACCTACGGCGTCGCCTCGGCGGCGGGCGTGATCGCCGGCTCGGCCGCCTACGCGCTCGCCACGCGCGGCTTCCGCTGGGAGGGCTTCCGCGATGCCGAGGACACCGCCAATCACATCGTCGGCGGCCTGCTCATGGGCTTCGGCGGCATCACCGCGCTGGGCTGCACCATCGGGCAGGGAATCACCGGCTTCTCGACGCTCGCGCTCGGCTCGATCCTGACCTTCGCCGCGATCGTCGCGGGTGCGGCGGCAGCGATGAAATACCAGGTCTGGCGCGTGTCGCAGACCGGATAAAGCGAGCCGCGCTACGGCGCCTTGAAGACGCCGGACTTGCCGCCGCGCTTTTCCTCCAGCCGCAGGTCGGTGAGGGTCATGCCGCGGTCGGCGGCCTTGAGCATGTCGTAGACGGTGAGCAGCCCGACGGCGGCGGCGGTGAGCGCCTCCATCTCCACCCCGGTCTGCCCGCGGCATTCCACCGTGGCGAGGACTTTCACGGCTGCAGGACTTTTCTGCAAAGTAAAATCGACTGCCACTCTTGTGATCGCAATCGGGTGCGCGAGGGGAATCAGCGCGGCGGTGCGCTTGGCCGCCTGGATCGCGGCGATGCGCGCGACCCCGAGCACATCGCCCTTCTTCGCGCCGCCGGCGGCGACGAGCTGCAGCGTCGCCGGCCGCATGCGGATGCGCCCCGAGGCCACCGCGACGCGGTGCGTGCTCGCTTTCGCGCCCACGTCTACCATGTGGGCATCCCCCCGCGGGCCGAAGTGGCTCAGTTTTCGCGACATGGCGTGGCGCTATCATAAACAATGCGCTGCATTGCCATTATCCTGAGCGCCCTCGTCGCCGCCGGCGCCGCCGGGCAGACGCTGCCCGACCTGGGCAGCGCCGGCGACGCCGTGCTCTCCCCGCAGACCGAGCGGCGCATCGGCGAGAGCCTCGTGCGCGACATCCGCTTTCGCGAGCCGACCTACCTCGACGACCCGGAGGTCGCCGACTACCTCGCCGGGCTGGGCGAGCGCCTCGCGCAGGCGATGGGCACGCGCCGCGACTTCGAGTTCTTCGTCATGCGCGACCACACGCTCAACGCCTTCGCGCTGCCCGGCGGCTTCGTCGGCGTGCACACCGGCCTCATCGCCGCCGCCGAGACCGAGTCCGAGCTCGCCTCGGTGCTCGCGCACGAGATCGCGCACGTCACGCAGCGGCACATCGCGCGCATGCTCGGCCAGCAGGAGCAGATGCAGCTGCCGGTGCTGGTGGCGCTCGCCGCCGCCGTGCTGCTCGGCCGCTCGCGCCCCGACCTCGCCATGGGCGCGGCGGCGGCCGCGCAGGCGGGCGCGGTGCAGGCGAGCCTCGCCTACTCGCGCGACTTCGAGCGCGAGGCCGACCGCGTCGGCCTGGAGGCGCTCGAGGGCGCCGGCTTCGACGCGCGCGCCATGTCGGCCTTCTTCGAGCGCATGCAGCGCTCGATGCGCGTCGCCGACGACGGCTCGATGCCCGGCTGGCTGCGCACCCACCCGGTGACCGTCGAGCGCATCGCCGACACGCAGAACAAGGCCGCCGCGCTGCCCTACCGCCAGCACCTCGACAGCCTGGAGTTCCACCTGGTGCGCGCCAAGCTGCGCGCCGACGCCGGCGACGCGCGCGACGCGGTGAGCCCTTTCGCCGCCTCGGTGCGCGACAAGCGCTACGCCTCCGAGGCCGCGGCGCGCTACGGCCTGGCCGCCGCGCTGGTGCGCGCGCGGCGCGCCAGCGAGGCCGAGGCGCAGCTGCAGCGCGCGCGCGGCGCCGGCGCGGTCGGGCCGATGGTCGAGACGCTGGCGGCGCGCGTGCGCCAGGCGCAGGGCGACGGCGCCGGCGCGGCGAAGCTGCTCGCCGAGGCGCGCGGCCGCTACCCGCG
>JBQTHU010000002.1:0-10143 GCA_052389535.1 Betaproteobacteria bacterium
ATTCGACCGGATAGCGCAGCTTCTTCACGGCGATGCGCAGTGCATGAAGCTCGTCCCAGTCCTGCCTGCCGGGTTCATGGCCGCGCTTGCATACCTTTCTGTAGCGGCGCTCGAGGACCCGAGCCGCATAGGCGCGCAGATCATCCGCCGGCCGCTCATCGTGTCCACGCGCGGCTGCGGCAGCGGCCATGCCGGATCCGCGCGCATCGCGTTTGAGCGCCTGGTAGCGCTCGCACGCGACGGCGCGCTGCGCTTTGCCCCAGGCCGTCCTGCGCAGTCGCATGCCGTGCCGGCGTATCGCGCTTATCCCTTCCACGTCGGGGAAGGCTTTTGCCGCCAGCGGCAGCGTCTCGAACACGAACACATCCCAGTTCCGTGCCGCACCGAGTTGCGCTGCCATCCAGCGCATTTCCGCGGCAAGTTCGTCGCAACGGTAGAGATCGCGAAACACCGAGTGCGCTGAACGCAGGCGCCGGAGCGCCACTCTCATCTGGTGGAGGCATTCGGGGTGGGTGCCCGACAGGACTCCCGCCTCGTTACCCTCCAAGTGAGCGAGCGCGCCTTGCACGATTGCAGCCCGGGCGTCGGCGATATCCATCGTCGTCGCCAGGACGACCGAAGCCGCTTTTACCGGGCGCTCACCCTTTCTGCTTGATTTCTCCGTGCGCCGGGGCAGCGTGGATGCCGAGCGATGTTTTGCCTCGATGTTCATCGCTATTCCATTTGTCGCAGATACTACGCCCCTTGCCGCATCAAATGCGAGTGCGGGCGCGGCGCGGCCCCGACGAACCGGTCTGCGGTAAAATGCAAGCCGGTCGCTCGTATGACCTCGGGGTGTAGCTCAGCCTGGTAGAGTGCTTGCTTTGGGAGCAAGATGTCGGAGGTTCGAATCCTCTCACCCCGACCAGAATCTCACGGTTGCCAGCGCGACGGCAGCCACTGCCTGAAGAATTCCACGGCAGCGGGATCCTCACTAAAGCCGGAGATCACGCTGTCGCCGATCGCGAGTCCCCCCAGCGCCATGGAGCCCATGGCGATGCCGCCGACCGCTACTACGCCCAGCGCCATCCCGCCGAGCGCGATGCCACCGGCCGCAAAACCGCCGAGCGCTGCGACGCCAAAGGCGACGCCCGCGATTCCGATGATTCCCACGCCCACGCCGCCAAGCGCGATGCCGCCGAAGGCGAGCCCACCCATGGCGAGGAAGCCGCGCGCCAGCGCGCCGACGGCGATCCAGCCCGTCGCGACATCGCCGATGGCGATGATGCCGCGCGCGTGCCCGCGCTTCTCCTTGGCGAAATAATTGGGACCGAAGGCCACCGCAACGAGCGGGCGGCCGAACAGCGTGCGGCTGGACTGATAACGAACGGTACGCATGATGCGATGCCGTTTTACGGGACTGGCGCGAACTTCAGCGCACCGCGCCCATAGTCCACATGGCATCAGGTGCGCGACTGCCTGCGATAGGCTTCCAGCTCGGCCTTGCCGTCGCGGCCCATGGCTTCCAGCTTCCTGCGCCAGTCTTTCCGGTACGCGCGCAATGCCGCCACGATCGACTCGGCGACGACCAGGTTGCGATACCACTTGGCGTTCGCGGGGACGATCACCCATGGCGCCTCGGGGGCCGCGGTCTTCGATATGGCGTCCTCGTAGGCTTCGGTGTACTCGTCCCAGTACTCGCGCTCTTTCCAGTCGTTGGGATTGAGCTTCCACGCCGCCTCCGGATCTTCCTCGCGCTCGAGGAGCCGCTCTTTCTGCTCCTTCTTCGTGATGTGCAGAAAGTACTTGAGCACGATGGTGCCGTGCTCGGCCAGCAGTTGCTCGAAGTCCGCGATGTGCTCGTAGCGCGCTTTCCAGAGTTTCTTCGGGACGAGGTCGTGCACGCGCACGACCAGCACGTCCTCGTAGTGCGAGCGGTTGAAGATGGAAAACTCCCCGAGCCGGGGCGCGTGCCGATGCACGCGCCACAGGAAATCGTGGTGGCGCTCTTCGGCGGTGGGCACGCCGAACGACACGACGCTCACGCCGCGCGGATTGAGGCAGCCCACGACGTGCTTGATGGTGCCGTCCTTGCCCGCGCCGTCGCGTCCCTGCAGCACCACCATGACGCTGTTGAGCTTGGCGCCGAACATCGCCTCCTGCAGCGCGAACAGCTCCTTGCCGAGCGCTTCGAAACGATTCTCCGTCTCCTCGCGCGTCACGCCTCTGGGCGGCTCCGCGGAAATGGCATCGAGGCTGATTTTCTTTCCGGGCTGGTCGAATACCGTGGCAGCCATCCCTTCCTCCCTGATTGTTCCGGGCATCTTACTGCGATCGCCACGAAGCTAAAAGCACATGCAAGGTCGGCTATGATTAGCCAAACGTTACCGGATGGCCGCATGTTTTTCGCCGCACTCACAGGCATGATGCTGGGGCTGGGCCAGCTCTCCGCGCCGGCCGCGCTCCTGGTGCTGGCGCTGGCGATCGGCGCGAAGATCGTGGTGGACCTGCGCTGGCACAAAACGCCCGTGATAGGCACCACATCGCCCTATATCAAGTATTGCGAGAACCTCGAGCGTGCCGGGGAGTCGATAGAGCAGGCATGGCTGAGTTACGCCATGCAGCTCTTCCTTTTTGGCGGCATCATCGGCACGGCGTTCTTCGTGCTGATGCGCTGGCTGAGGTGAAAACGTGCCGGTGAGACAGGTTATCGAGCAGGGTCGCGTTCCGGTCAAGGTCTATACCGACGACGTGGAGGCCGGCGCGCGCCAGCAGCTGGTCAACATTTCGAAACTGCCGATCGTGTACCACCACGTGGCCGCGATGCCGGACGTGCATGCGGGCATCGGCGCAACGGTGGGGTCCGTCATCGCAACCGACCGCGCCATCATTCCGGCGGCGGTCGGCGTCGATATCGGTTGCGGCATGATCGCATCGCGCACGTCCCTGACAGCCGCTGATCTCGACGAGAAGTCACTGAAGCGCGTGTACGATCAGATCGTGCGCGATGTGCCGGTGGGGCGGGATCAGCACAAGGAAGGACGAGCGCTCGCTGCAGCGGCGCGGCCGCTGGAGCGCGGTCTCAAATCGGTTCTTGCGAAGCATCCGGCCGTGGAGCAGCGCTTTCCGCGCGCCCGGAACTGGGTGCAGCAGATGGGCACGCTCGGCGGGGGCAACCATTTCATCGAAGTCTGTCTCGACGAGGCGCAGCGCGTGTGGGTCATGCTGCACTCCGGCAGCCGCGGCATCGGCAATGCGATCGGCACTTACTTCATCGCGCTGGCGCGCCGCGACATGGAACGCCAGCAGGCGCAGCTGCCCGACCGCGACCTTGCGTACTTCGAGGAGGGCGCACAGCATTTCGGAGACTATGTCGAGGCGGTGCACTGGGCGCAGTCGTATGCCGCGCGCAATCGCGAGGCGATGATGGGGCTCGTGCTCGGCGCGCTCGAGCGTCACTTGCCGGCGTTCGAGGTGACCGCCGAGGCCGTCAATTGCCATCACAATTACGTGGAGCGCGAGCATCACTTCGGGCGCGACGTGTGGGTGACGCGCAAGGGCGCAATTCGCGCGCGCGAGGGCGATCTGGGCATCATCCCCGGCAGCATGGGGGCGCGCTCCTACATCGTGCGCGGCAGGGGCGTGGAGGAGAGCTTCCAGTCGTGCGCGCACGGCGCCGGCCGGCGCATGAGCCGCACGGCCGCGACCAAGGCCTATACGCAGAAGGACGTCGAGGCGCAGACCGCCGGCGTGCTGTGCCGCAAGGACAAGGGCGTGATCGACGAGATTCCCGCGGCTTACAAGAACCTCGACGAGGTCATGGCGAATCAGAACGACCTGGTGGACGTGGTGCACACGCTGAAGCAGGTGGTGTGCGTCAAGGGGTAGGCAGCTCTGAAACAGTGGTGTCGGCGCGGTTCTTCGATTCGGACAACGAAGCGAGCAGTTTCGCGAGCGCGGCGTAATCCACGGGCTTCACCATGTGGGCGTCGAAACCGGCTTCTTTCGTCCGGCGCCGGTCCTCTTCCTGGCCCCAGCCCGTCACGGCGATCAACGCAACGTCCTTGCCCCAGGGCTGCTCGCGAATGCGGCGGCACAGATCGTAGCCGTTGAGGTTCGGCATGCCGATGTCGAGCAGTGCGACGTGAGGCCGGAACTTTTCCATGGCGCTCAGCGCGTCGAGACTGTCGTGCGCCGTGTGGGTATCCTCGCCGGTCAAACGCAGCAGCATGGCAAGAGAATCCGCCGCGTCGCGGTTGTCATCGACGACCAGTATGCGGCGGCGACTCGCGCCGTTGGTATCAGCGCCAGCAGCCGGCTTCGGCGCTGCCGCGGATTCTTGTGTTTCCATCACGACGGGCAGGCGGACGATGAATTCGCTGCCTTTGCCCGGCCCCTCGCTGTGAGCGCTTACCGAACCCCCGTGCAGATCGACCAGACTGCGCACGAGGGAGAGTCCTATACCGAGCCCGCCCTGTGACCGCTCCAGCGCGCGGTCCACCTGGAAGAACATCTCGAACAGCCGCGGCAGCTTGTCCTTGGGTATGCCTACGCCGGTGTCCTTCACCTTCACCACGATTTCGCTGCCGCCGGCCGCGCGCCCGGCGCTCAGCCCGATACGGCCGCCCCGTTCGGTGTACTTGGCGGCGTTGACGAGCAGGTTCATGAAGACCTGCGCCAGCCGCACGAGATCGCCATACAGGTACACCGGCTCGGGCGGCAGCGTGACTGTAAACTCGTGGCCGCACTGCTCGATGATCGGCCGGCTGGTCTCGACCGCCGCCTGAACGACTTCCGACAGATCGAGCCGCTGCTTGCGCAACTCCAGCCTGTTGCGCGTGATCCGGCTCACGTCCAGGAGATCGTCGATCAGCCGCGTCAGATGGCCCACCTGTCGTTCGATCACGTCCTGGCTCCAGCGCACTTCCGGCTCGTTCGAGCCCTTGCGCCGCAGGAGTTCCACCGCGTTGCGCACCGGCGCCAGCGGATTGCGCAACTCGTGCGCGAGCTGCGCCAGAAATTCATCCTTGCGGCGGTCGGCTTCCTTTAGCGCTTCTTCGGCCATGCGCTGCTCATGGACGTCGGTGCACGTGCCGATGAACTTGACGACATTGCCGGCGGCGTCGCGCAGCGGAACCGAGCGATTGATGTGCCAGCGGTATTCACCATCGGCAGCGCGTCTGAAGCGCGCCTCCATGGTGAAACCCGCCTTTGACCGCGTGCCTTCCTGGTAGATATTTCCGGCTCGCTCGCGGTCCTCCGGATGCAGCGCGACCATCCACGCCCCCGGGTCGGACTGCACGTAATCGAGCGTCTGACCGGTCAACGCAAGCCACTGGTCGTTGACGAAATCCACCTTGCCATCGGGCATGTTCGTCCAAACCACGCTGGGCATGTTCTGCGTAGTCTCGCGGAAGTACGCTTCGCTTTCGCGCAGCGCCGCTTCGGCGACCCTGTGGTCGTGAACATCCGTGCAGGAGCCAATCCACTCGCGTACGATACCGTCGGCATCGAGCAACGGCGTAGCGCGCACTTCGAAATAGCGATACGTCTGAGTCGGCGCGTGCCACAACCTCCCCTGTGCCTCATAGAGGGAACCGGCTTCGCAGGCGCGCTGCCAGATCGCCCGAACGCGCTCGCGGTCGTCGGGATGCAAGGCGTTCGCCCAGCCGAAATCGCGCAATTCGTCCCAGCTTTGCCCGGTATAAGCAGCCCATGCAGGCTGTGGCGCGACGAACCGGCCTTTGGCGTCGGTGATCCACGGCACATCGGTGATGACGGAGACGAGCGAGCGATAGCGCAGTTCGGACTCGCGAATCACCTGTTCCGCGCGGCGCAGCTTCGTTGAATCGTAGTAGTAGCAGACGACACCGTACTGCCCGTCCGCCAGCGTGATGCGGTGCAGTTCCCACTCGTAGGCCTCGACGGTCTCGATGTCGCTGCGCGGGTTGATGAAGTCCTTCGAATAATAGGCCTCGCCGGTGTCGAGCGTGTGGCGGAAATGTCCGATGATTTCCGCGGCAACCGGCTCCGGCCAGAGGATCCTCATGGCTTCGGCGAAGTCCCTTCCGATCACGGGCTGCACGTTGTGGAATGCCCCGGTTCGCGAACCGACGTTCATGCTGCTGATGCGGAACTGCGAATCGACGATGTAGATGCCGAACGGAGCGCGCTCGACCAATTGCGCAAGCGCCTTCCGGCTTTGGCTCAATTGCTCTTCCGCAATCGTGCGCTCGGTGATGTCACGAGAGATTTTCGACGCACCAACGATGTTTCCTGCTTCGTCCCGAAGCGGTGAAACGGTGAGCGACACATAAAGCTCGGTTCCGTCTTTGCGTCGTCGCACGGTTTCGCAATGGTTCACGATATCGCCGCGTCGAATTCTTCCGAGAATTTCGGGTTCTTCGTCAGCACGCCCCGACGGAATCAGCATCATGACCGACTTGCCGATGGCTTCCGCCGCTGTATAACCGAATGTCCTTTCCGCGCCCTTGTTCCAGCTCTTGATAATTCCCTGCAGATCTTTGCTGATGATGGCGTCGTCCGACCATTCGACGATAGCTGCCAGATGCGCTCTCGCTTCTTCCGCCTGTTTGCGTTCGATGAGATCGGCGGCCTGGCGTGACAGGATATCCAGAAGGCGCAGGTCCCGTTCCGACGGCTCGTGCGGTTCGCGCCAGTGCGTGGAGATCATGCCCACTAGCTTGCCGCTGCGCGAGAGCAGCGGCGTGGTTTGCACGGCATGAATACCGGTCTGAAGATAAGTTGCCTGGTCTTGCGTGCCGGCCATGAAGTCGCAGCGTTCGACGTCCGGCGCGATGACGCGCTTACCCGTGCGCAGGGCCACGCCGCAGGTGCTTTCCGAATCGGCGCGCACCCATTCCCAGAACTTTGCCGCCTGCGGACTGAACCCGCGACAGGCGAGCAGGCGCAGTTCGCCGCCGCTGCCGCGCTCGGGGTGGAGCATTTGCATGCTGGCGTAGTCGGAGCGCATGATCGCGACGGCGGCGTCCAGGATCTTGTCGTACAGCGACTCGATGTCGCCTTGGTGCGCCATCTCGGCGCTGATGCCTTGCAGAAGTCGGCTATCGGTCAGCTCCGACTCCAGTTGTGACTGGCTCTCGCGCAGCGCTTCTTCGGCTTGCCTGCGCTGAGCAATCTCCCGTTGCGCCTCGCCGTAAAGTCGCGCGTTGTCCATGGCGACGGCGGCCTGAGCAGCCAGGCCCACGATCAGGCGCTCGTGCCGCTCCTTGAACACGCCGAGCTCAGGATGTCCGAAAAACAGCCCGCCCAGAACCTTGCCGGAACGGGAGACGACCGGAACGGCCAGATAACTCCGCACCGGCAGATGGCCCTTGGGCATGCCGTGGTGCGGCGGCATCGTTCCATAGCGCGGATCGCCCGGCACGTCGTCGAAGCGCACGACGCCCGTGCCCCGGAACGTCGGCTCGAAGATCGGCGTGTTGCGCGGCAGGCCGAATTTCGCGAACGCCTCGCGCGGCGCGCCCGACAAGGTGTAGAGGAGCAAAGCCTCGCCCTGCTCGTTGATGACGTTGTAAAAGAAGGCGCCGAACTTCGCGCCGGTCAACTCGGCCCCGGCGTCGGTAATCTGCTGCACCAGCGTCTCCAGATCGAGTTCGGCTACCAGCGTGCGGGCAAGCTTGTTCAACGTTTCGGCTTCGCCGCGCGCGGCGCTTTCACGCGCCAGCGATTCGCTCAGATTCCGTTCCGCGAGTCTGCGCTCCGCGATTTCCGCGTTCAGCTCGGTGTTGAGTGCCTGCTCGCGCTGGTGGGACTGGACGGCGTCGTCCATGATGTTGAGCGCCGCGGTGCGCGCCTTCCGCAGCTCGGCCTGCGCCTGCTGCAGCTCCGTTACGCGTTCGGTGAGTGCGGCGTTCGCTTCGCGCACGTGCCGCTCGCTGTCTCGCAGCGAGTGCAGCAGACGCACATTCTGTATCGCAGTCGCCCCCTGGCTCGCGGCGACGTTGAGAACTATATTCTGTGCCGGCGTGGGACTTGCGTCGAGAAATGCGGCAGCGATTACCCCGAATTCGCCATGCGTCCCGAGGGCACGCGCAGCTACCCGGACCGCGCCCCAACTACTTTCGAGCAACATGTGATCTTCGGGATCGTGAGTGCGCGACCAATCGAGAATCGCAGGTCCCCATCGTTCCGCAAGCCCGGCGCTCGTCTGGTGTCGCTCCGTTTGCGCAACCGCCACGGGCCGGCCATCGGTGATCGCGACGTACACGAATTCGGGCTCGAGCATCGTGCAGAGCGACGCCGCCAGGCTCTCCGCGATGCGCAGCGGTTCCGCGCCGGTCCAGACGCCGTGCAGCATGGAAAGGGCGATCACGTCCTCGAGACATCGCTTTGTTCCTTCCTCTCCATTGTTGTCCGGCGCCGGCATCGACAACGTCCCGGCGGGTAACCTGTGCGCTCCTTCCTGCATCGTGCTACTCCGCTCCGGCCAACCGCTGTGCCTGGGGATTCATGTCCTTTTCAAGGTCAAATTCCAGCGAATACCGCGCCGTCTGGCTGAGTTGCCTGCACAGTTCGTTCACTTCCTTTTTCAGCTCGATCATGCGCAGTTCGCGCCCCACCGCCGCGCGATTGAAGCGGGTCAGATCTTCCGCATGCGCGCGAAGTTCCGCATGGCTGAGCCGCAACGCCTCTTCCGCCTGCTTGCGCTCGGTGATGTCCACCAGCATGTTGATGCCGCCGATGATCCGGCCTTCGGTATCGCGCAGCGGAGATGGATAAGGCGTGAACCAGATGCGCTTGCCGTCCGGCCGTTCGGCGATGGCTTCGGCGCCCCGGATGGCGCGGCCCTCCTTGAGCGCGAGGGCCATCGGACACTGGTCGTGCGGCATTGGCCGGCCGTCGGGATAATAGAGCTTCCAGCTCACGCACCATTGATCGGTGCCCAATTGCGGCCTGTGCCCCGAGAATTCGACCGCGGTCGGGTTGTAGTGCGTCAGCCGGCCCTCGGCGTCGGTCGTATAAATGGCATTTGGAAGCGCATCTATCATCTCGCGGAAATGCCGCTCGCTTTCCGCGAGCGCCTGATGCGCTCGCAGCGACTCGTCGTTGCGGGCCTCGACCTCGCGCAGCGCTACCGCTTCGTCCATCAGCTTCCGCGTGATCTCGCACGTCGCGGCTTCCGGGTCGTTGAGCAGGCATTCCGCGAGCGCCTCGTGGGCGCCCATAAGCTGCCTCACGTCCTCTTCAAACGCGAGTTCGGTATGAAGCCTGGTCCAGTAATGGGCCGTTCGAACGAAGGCGAGAAAGGACAGCAAATGCTGGAACATCGACTCCCCGAGTGCACATTGGAGCGCGGAGAGGCACCGCGGCGCGTCTCCCGTCTGCAGAAAAGCGTGCGTCGCGCACGCAAACATCGCTTGCTCCATCGCCGAATCCGGCGCCGGCAGTTCGGCAAGGGTTGCTTTAGCGTCGGCACACAGCAGGACGTAGGGCTCCAGGGCACCGGCGCGAGGCAAGGGACGCCGGAGCAGCCGGATCACGTCTTCGATCGTCTGGATTGGCGCCCCGCTGTCGCCGGAAGGACGGCCCAGCCCGAGCAAAAAGCCGACGTGCCGTGCGATGCAGTAGCGCACCTCGCAGAAACGAGAGAGGTAGACAAACAGCCGCTCCTTGAACAGCGACGGCAGCGGATTGTCCAGATATGCGAATTGGGCGAACCCCCACAAGTTTTCGGTGACCTCGGGACTTTCGGGGGCGAGCCGGAAGAAGTTCGGCAGGACATCGAAGCGTGCTTCGACCTGCGCCTGCAACCGGCGTACCGCGTCGTTCCGCTTTTCCAGCGCGGAAATATCGCCGTTTGACGGAAAACGGCCGGGAATGCTGTGCTGGGTCATGGATGCGTCGTGAGGGGGGGTTGGTTCACGCATGGGTTTCCTTTTCCTTTCGCCGGATTCGAGCCGGCAAATCAATCAGATGACCTGGCAGTCACGCCCGACGGATGCGGCCGACGGTTTGCGATACTCGCTGAAACAGGCGGATCGGCGTTTCTGTTTCGCGCGGCGTCGAATGTCCATGTATCGTCACGGGCATGCCTTCCAGTGGCCTCCCCGACTGCAACGTCTTGTCTTTTTGAACCGGCGCAGCAAGGAGCGCGCGCTACTCCGACCCTTTGCAGGCCGG
>JBQTHU010000003.1:0-3410 GCA_052389535.1 Betaproteobacteria bacterium
CCCGCGGCGGGTTTCTCGTGGGAGATCGTCGAGAAGGCGCACGCGCTCGGCATCCGCACCATGACCCTTTCCGAGAAATGGGACGGACTGGGAACCGATTCGCTCACTACGGCGATGGTGATCGAGGAACTGGCCAAGGGCGACATCGGCGTCTCCGTCATCTTCGCGCAGACGCTCAAGATAGCGCAGATCATGGAGAAAGCGCTCAACGCCGAACAGCAGGCGCGCGTGCTGCCGCAGTTTTCGGCGGATCCGCGCGGCATGCTGGCAATCGGCATCACCGAGCCCGACAACGCCTCGAATTACTTTCTGCCGTATCCCACTCCGTTCCGCACCAGCGCACAGAAAGTCGACGGCGGCTGGGTGGTGAACGGCATGAAGCACTTCATCTCCAACGGCAACCGCGCGAGCTTCTATCTGCTCTTCGTCCAGACGTCGCCCGGCAAGCCGATGGCGGAAGGCGCGACATGCTTCCTGCTCGAGCGCGGGCGTCCCGGCTTCACCATCGGCCGGGTGCACAACAAGATGGGCGAGCGCCTTGCGAACAACGCCGAGCTGATCTTCCAGGACTGCTTCATCCCCGACGGGAACGTAGTGGGCGAGCCGGGCCAGGGCTTCGGCGTACTCGCGGAGTTTTTCCCGCAGAGCAACGCCTACGCCGCGGCCACGATCCTGGGCGTCGCCGTGGCGCTGCACCGCAAGGCCATCGAATGGGCGCGCGTGCGGGTGCAGGGCGGCAAGCCGCTCATCGAGCACGATGGCATCCGGGCCCAGCTCGCCGAGATGCGCATGCTGATCGACGCATCCCGCGCCTACGTGCATCGGGCGGCGTGGCTTGCGGATCACCCGTCCCAAGGGTGGGACAGAACGCTCGGCGCGCTGCCGAAGGCGATGGCCTCGCAGTGCGCGTGGAAGATAGCCACCTGGACCATGGAGATCCACGGCGGGCACGGCTACATGAAAGAGTTCGGCGTGGAGAAGCTGGTGCGCGACGCCGCCGCGTTCCTCCATTCCGACGGCGTCAACCGCACGCTGTTTCTCAAGGCTGCCAACTTCATGTTCAACGAGTAACGCAGCGGCCATCGTCCCGCTTTTACCTGGCGGCTTTCGTTCCCGCTTTTATTTGGGGCCTTCGTTCCCGCTTTTACCTGACGGCTTTCGTTCCCGCTTTTATTTGGGGCCTTCGCTCCCGCTTTTTCCTCCGCGGAAGAGCGCGTCGAGCTTCAGCTCGTAGGCGTGGTAGTCGAGGTAATCGTAGAGATCGTCGCGCGTCTGCATGATCTCGATCACGTCCTTCTGCGTTCCCTTGCTGCGGATCGCCTCGTAGACGCGCAGCGCGGCGGTGTTCATGGCGCGGAACGCCGAAAGCGGGTAGAGCGCGAGCGCCACGTTCGCCGAGCGCAGTTCCTCGACGGTGAAGAGCGGCGTCTTGCCGAATTCGGTGATGTTGGCGAGGATCGGTACCTTCACCGCGTCCGCGAACTGGCGATACATCGGCAGCTCGGTGATCGCTTCCGGGAAGATCATGTCCGCGCCCGCCTCGACGCAGGCACAGGCGCGGTCGATCGCGGCCTGCAGACCCTCGACCGCGAGCGCATCGGTGCGGGCCATGACGACGAACTGTGGATCGGTCCTGGCATCCGCGGCGGCCTTGATGCGGTCCACCATCTCCCGCGTCGAGACGAGTTCCTTGTTGGGCCGGTGGCCGCAGCGCTTGGCGCCGACCTGGTCCTCGATGTGCATTCCAGCGGCGCCGAACTTGATCAGCGACTTAACCGTGCGCGCGATGTTGAACGCGCTCGCTCCGAAACCCGTGTCGGCGTCCACCAGCAATGGCAGCGGGCAGGCGTCAGTGATGCGGCGCACGTCGGTCAGCACGTCGTCGAGCCCGCTGATGCCGAGATCCGGGAGGCCCAGCGAGCCGGCAGCGACCCCGCCGCCCGAAAGGTAAACGGCGCGGTAGCCAACGCGCGCCGCGAGCCGCGCATGGTAGGCGTTGATAGTGCCGATGACCTGCAGCGGCTTTTCTTCGGCCACCGCGGCGCGCAGCCGGGCGCCGGCGGAAACAGGGAGGTTGCGCAGGGCGTCGTTCATGGTGTGCTCCGGAGCATTGCGGGCCGCAATATGGACTATCGGGCAGGAAGCCCGTCGGGATCAGCGCCGAAGACCTTAGCACGCGGGCGCATATTCCGCCAGCGCCGCGTCGGTGGCATAATTCGAGGCTGATCTCACGATTCGGACTCTCAACCATGCCCCGACGATCCAGTCTGGCGCCCGGCAAGCTGACCGGGACGCAGAGCATCGAACGCTCGCTGACGCTGCTCCGGGAGATCGCCGCGCACAACCGCAACGGTTCGCGCCTGCTCGATCTCGCGATGCGCACCGGGTTGCAACGGCCCACGGTGCATCGCATGCTGAAGTGTCTCGCGGCGGAGAACATGGTGCAGCAGGACTTCGATACGCACCGCTATTTTCTCGGGCCCATGGTCTTCGAACTGGGTTTGACCGCCGCGCCGCGCTTCAACCTGCGCGAGATCTGCCATCCCGCGCTCACGCGGATCGCGGAAGCGACCGGCGACACCGCCTTCCTCACGCAGCGCAGCGGCCTCGACGGCCTGTGCCTCGACCGCCGTGAAGGGGCATTTCCGATCAAGACGTTCACGCTGGAGATCGGCATGCGCCGGCCGCTCGGCGTGGGCATCGGCAGCCTCGCCATCCTGTCAGCGCTGCCCGACGAGGAGATCAGGCACATCATCGCCAGCAATGGGCCACGGCTGCCCGAGTACGGGCTCTCGCCGGCCAGCCTCGCCTCACAAGTCAAGAAAGCACAGAAGCTCGGCTACGCCGTGCGCGAAACGCCGTCGCTGGCAGGCGTTCGGTCGATCGGACAGGCGCTGCACAACCGCGGCGGCGTGCCGTTCGCGGCGCTGTCGGTTTCGGCCATATCGAGCCGGATGACGGAGAAGCGCGTCGCCGAGCTGGCGGTGATCCTGAAGAACGAAGCGCGGCTCATCGAGAAGCAGCTCTCCGTCGGCACCGACGCCCGCTGATCCGGCAGCCTTCCGCTTGCCCGTCGCGATGTCCGGCGAGAACCCCTTACCCCGAAAGAACTTTGATCCTGTGGCGACCGGCCCGCTGTCCGGGGTGCGGGTGCTGGACCTCTCGCGCGTGGTGGCGGGCAACATGCTGAGCCTGCTGCTCGCCGATTTCGGGGCGGAAGTGATCAAGATCGAATCCCCCGAAGGCGATCCGCTGCGCGACTGGCTGGTCAACGGCATCGCGACCAACTGGAAGGTCTACGCCCGAAACAAGAAAAGCGTGTGCTTGAACCTGCGGAAAGCGGAAGCGAAGGAACTGCTGCTGCGCCTTGCCGAAACCGCGCAGGTCTTCATCGAGAACTTCCGTCCCGG
>JBQTHU010000004.1:0-9826 GCA_052389535.1 Betaproteobacteria bacterium
CGAGCGGCGCACTGGCTAACCCATATAGAGTTCGATAGAACGAGCTTGGTGTGGCGGCATTGGATCGAGGAACTGTCCTCCAGAGACAGGCTTGTGCGATACGATGAGCGCGGGTGCGGGCTCTCCGATTGGGATGCTGCAGATCTTTCCTTTGAAGCATGGGTACGCGACCTGGAGGCGGTGGTGGATGCCGTTGCCCTTGAGCGTTTTGCCTTGCTCGGCATTTCCCAGGGCGGTCCTGTGGCCATTGCATATGCTGTCCGCCATCCTGAACGGGTGACTCACTTAGTGCTCTACGGCTCGTTCGCGGTTGGGAGATTTTTGCGTACGCCGCAAGATAAAGAAGAAGGCGAGTTAATGATAAAACTCGCCGAGCTCGGCTGGGGCAGGGAAGACCCGGCATTTCGCCAGGTATTCACACAGCAATTCTTGCCTGACGGTACGCAGGAACAGCACCGCTCTTTCTGCAACTTCCAACGGCTCACGACTTCACCGGCGAATGCGGCTCAGCTCATGCGAGAGCATGGCGTCGTGAATGTCCGCGAGCTTCTCCCCAAGGTCTCCTGTCCCACTCTCGTTCTGCATCCCCGTGGCGACTTGCGTATCCCTTTCGAACAGGGCAGGCTGCTGGCTTCTGAAATTCCGGGCGCGCGTTTCGTCCCGCTTGAGAGCCACAACCATATCCTCCTGGAGGAAGAGCCGGCGTGGGGTCGGTTCGTAGAAGAATTGCATGCCTTTCTTCCTCAGTCAGTTGCTTCCGGAACGGCTGGTTCGGTTTCACCCAACCTTCAACATCTCTCAGGACGCGAGCGGGAAATACTCGAATTGATGGCTTACGGCCTGGACAACCGCAACATTGCGGCACGGTTATTCATATCTGAAAAAACGGTGCGCAATCACATCACCAGTATATTCAGTAAGCTGGAAGTTCATAATCGCGCGCAAGCCGTCGTGTACGCGCACGAAGCCGGCATCGGCACTCGCCGCCCGATTCAAAATCCCCGCTAGGGTTCTGGTCCCAGATAGCCGGCTCCAAGACTCGTGTAAAACGGGACCGCTGCCTCAAGACTCGCGGCCGCAGTTTGCGTACTCTGGCACCTGGCTGAATAAAGGGCACCAAACGTGGAAGCGGACACACACGAGCGCTGGCAGCACGGTGGAACGGAACCGGAGTTCTTTGAGCTATACAGCGTTCCGACCCTGTTCGGACCGATGGCATTGCGCCTTCTCGAGCAGGTTCCGCTTGCCGCCGGTCAACAAGTGTTGGATGTGGCATGCGGGACCGGAGTCGTCGCACGCCTCGTGGCGCCGCGCGTAGCGCCGGCAGGAACGGTTATTGGCATCGATCTGAACCCCGCAATGCTTGCCGTGGCACGCCAGCATGCTCCGGACGGCAACGTCACGATGGTTTGGAAGCAGGGGGATGCAAGCGCGCTACCTTTTGCCGACCACAGTTTCGACGCTGTGCTCTGCCAACAAGGGCTCCAATTCTTTCCGGACAAAATAACGGCTTTGCGGGAGATGTATCGCGTTGCCAGGGCAGGCGGAATTGTTGGTATAGCGGTTTTTGGTCGAGCCAGCCGCTTTAACACTGCGCTCGCCGAGGCGCTCGCAAAACATGTCGGGCAGATCGTTGCGTCGCGCGCACTCGCTCCCTTCAGCTTCGCAGATCCGAAGGCGATGTCCGACCTGTTCAGGCAGATTCCGTTCAGCGCAGTCGAGTGCCGGACGATCAACATCACCCGCTACGTCCGTCCCACACAAGAATGGTTACTCCAATACTGTGGCGGCACGCCGTTATCGGCGGCTGTTGCGGATTTGGAACCGTCACGTCGTGCCGAAATCGTCCGGGAAATTGCTGCAAACCTGAAAAATTTCTGGAACGCGGATCACTTCGCTGTTCCGTCCGAAGTGCACCTCTGGTATGCCCGCAAGGAAGGAGCGTCGTGAAATGAGGACCGTTCAAATCGTGCTTGTACTGGCAACCGCTATCGCGCCTGCTGCAGTCATAGCGGCTGAGAATTATCCCAAGAGGCCGGTGCGCGTAGTCGTGCCCGTCTCCCCAGGCAGTGGCCTGGACGTGTCCACTCGCGTGGTCACTCAGAAGCTTTCCGAAACCTGGGCGCAACCGGTAGTGGTCGATAACCGCACTGGCGCAGGTACAACTCTGGGGACCGCATTAGTCGCGAAGGCCAGTTCAGATGGCTACACCCTCCTGGTAAATTCGGCCGCATTTACCCAAACTCCCGCACTCTATACGAGCCTTCCATACGACATAAGAAACCACTTCGTCGGCGTCACGCCGCTGGTAAGTTCGCCCTATTTGCTTGTCGTGGGGCCATCGCTTGGCGCCAAATCGGTCGGTGAATTGATCGCAGCGGCAAAGTCAAAACCCGGTCAGCTCCATTACGGCTCTGCGGGTGTTGGAACAGCGACTCACATGGCCGCTGAGAAATTTAGGCTCGCAGCCGGCATCAACGGGACTCACGTGCCTTACAAGGGGGCGCCTGAAGCCATGGTCGATGTCATGACAGGCCGCGTAGCCTTTTTGTTTCCACCGATTGGGATAGCATTGGCGCATGTTCGAGAGGGCAGGTTTCTGGCCTTGGCGGTGACAAGCGGGAAACGGTCGAATCTGCTGCCCGAGGTACCGACAATGGCTGAGTCCGGCGTGAACGGTTTCGAGGACAAGATTTGGTTTGGCATGTGGGCCCCGGCCGGAACGCCGGAATACGTGTTAGAAAAAATCGCAACAGATGTGGCGCGCATCTATGAGGCACAAGATGTGCGCAGCCGGCTGGCTAGTCTTGCATTCGAGCCGCTGCGCATGACGCGAAAGGAGTATGCCGATTTCGTCGAGAGCGAGATCGCGACCGCCTCGCGCGTCATCAAGGCTACAGGTATCAAATTGCAGTGAAGGGGCATCGCGTCGTTAGTCTCAACGCGCGATCATCGTCAAGGAACACGTCATGGCCGGCCCGACGCTCACGACTCGCACCGCCCTCGTCACCGGCGCCTCACGCGGCATCGGCAAGGCGATCGCGACCGCGCTCGCCGAAGCGGGCGCCGACGTCGCTGTCAACTACCGCCGGCGCAAGGATGAAGCCGCAGCGACGGTTGCTGCCATCAAAGCGCTGGGGCGCAGGTCCGCGGCCTTCGCCGCCGATGTTTCCGACGCGCGGGACGTCACGGCCATGGTTTCGAGCGTCGAGAAGGCGCTCGGGCCGATCGACATACTCATCAACAACGCGGGGATCGCGGTCCGGCATTCCCTGGAGGACATCACCGAGGCCGACTTCGATCACACCGTCGCCGTCAATCTCAAGTCCGCTTTCCTCTGCACGCAGGCGGTGTGGCCGGGCATGCGCGCGCGCGGATGGGGGCGCATCGTCAACATTTCCTCGGGCGCAGCGCGCGGCGCCGGTGGATTCGGCGTCCACTACAACGCGTCGAAGGCGGGGATGGAGGGCCTGACGCGCGGCTATGCGGCGCACCTGCTGAGCCACGGCATCACGGTAAACGCCGTGGCGCCCTCACTGATCGATACCGAGATGATCGCGTCGCAGCGGGAGACAATCGCCGCAACGCTTCCGCTGAAGCGCCTCGGCACGAGCGAGGAAGTCGCCGCGGCGGTCGTGATGGTCGTGACGAATGCCTACATGACGGGCCAGACGGTCCATGTCAATGGCGGCCGCCAGTTCAACTGACCGGAAACAGCGATCAGGTATCGGGTCGAAAGCCGACTTAGACCGTAGTCAAAATTCGATGATCATCCGCAGGCGTGGATGAGACCGCGCTGATGTCAGCCGAGCGGCCTACCTCCACGTCACTTTACTTCACTGCGGCAGCGGCATGCGCCGGGCGGGGCTCCTTGTAGCGCCGCCCGCGATCGACCACGCGGCGCTGGCGCACGAACTTCATCACCGGCACGCCGTAGCCGCAACTTGTCATCGTGCTATCGACTTGCACCTCCACCGCCTGCCGCGGCGGTCCCTTCCATCCTTCGATGGATTGCTCGATCAATAAAGAAGCCAGTGCCGATTCGGCAAGCGGCGTCACCCGTGCTTTACCGAACAGCCGCACCACCGCCGCGTCGCCTTCCTCGAACGAGCAGATCATGACGGTGATCGGACCGTCGGCGGTGCAATGCCGCGCGGTTTCGTTGCCCGAGCCGCGGTAATCCAGGTACGCGACCCGATTGCGGTCGATGATGTGCAGCGGCACGCCGCCCTTGGGCGAGACGTTGACCGGGCCGACGCCGTCGGGCCCGTGCGCAAGCTGCGGATCGGCGGACGCGACGAAGAACATCGCGGCGCTGCGGATCAGCGCCGCCTGCCCGTCGGTGATCGAAGGATGATAGGTTGCCATCGGGTTTTCCTGTTTTCAGCGGACTGTTCAAGGGAATAATAGCCGCCTGTTGCCTGTTAGGCGAGACGGGCGCGAATCGGCGGCCGGCCGACCGTCAGAACCATAGGCGCTGTCGGTTTCGGGCATCGTTGACAGCGCGCAGACCTCAGACATAATTGCGGCCCGGCCTGCGTCGTCGTGCCGAAATCGCACCATCAACCGGAGGAGATCGTGATGCCCAGCATGATGTTGAAGACAGGAGTGGCCGCGGCCACCCTGACGTTGTTGTTTGCCTGCGCCACCCAGCCATCCGAGCCCAACCCCAAGGACATGACTTTCTTCATCACCAGCGCCGGCCCCGGCAAGGGCGGCAATTTCGGCGGCCTCGCGGGAGCGGACCAGCATTGCCAGTCGCTTGCGAAGGCGGCGGGGGCGGGTCAGCGCACCTGGCGCGCGTATCTCAGCACGCAGGCGCCGGCGCTCAACGATCCCAATTTCGTCAACGCCCGCGATCGCATCGGCAGCGGGCCGTGGCAGAACGCCAAAGGCGCGGTCATCGCGAGAAACGTCGAGGAGCTGCACGGCGCCAACAACCTGACTAAGGAAACGGCGCTCGACGAGCGGGGCCGGATGGTGAACGGCCGCACCGAGAAGCCGAACAAGCACGATATCCTCACGGGGTCGCGCCCTGACGGGACCGCTTTTCCCGGCGCCCCCTTTCCGGACATGACGTGCGGCAACTGGACGAAGGGCGAAAAGGAAGGGTCCGCGATGACCGGCCATCACGACCGCGTCGGGCCGATCAACGCGTCGTGGGCGATGTCCTGGAATTCGGCGCACCCGACGATCGGCTGCGATGCGAAGTCCCTGCAGGCCACCGGCGGCGACGGGCTCCTCTACTGTTTCGCGGCGAAGTAGCGCCTGCGTATCACGGCGCGGGCACGCCGAACTCGCGCCGGCATACTTCCCCCAGGGCCGCGATGCCCTGGTGGATTTCCTCATGGCTCGGGCTCGCAAAGCACAGCCGCATGCGGCTCGCGCTGTGCGCCTTGTTCACCGACCACTCGGGCCCCGGATTGATGGCCACACCCGCCGCGCGCGCCGGCTGACAGAGCTTCATCGCATCGATGCCGTCCGGCAGCTTGACCCACAGGAAGATGCCGCCCTTGGGATCGTCGAACTCCGCTGCCGCCCCGAAATGGTCCAGCGCGCCGCCGGCGGCGGCAGGCCGCGCGGGAGCAGCGGCGAAAAATCGAACGATCGGGAACTCACGGTTCAGCGGATCTCCGGTCTATTGTTCCCGGGTGCGCACGATGACGGCTTCGATCGATGCGAGCGGTACCGCCGCATCGAAGAACTCGCGGCCGCTCAAGGCGCCGAGGTGCAGCATCTTGCTGGTCACGGCGCGCACCGTGCCGCTCAACTCCTGCCCGGAACGCAGGCGCACGGTGACACGGCCTTTCTGCGCTTTCAGAAGACTCTCGACCGTGTCGTTCTCCGAGACGCGCAGTTCGGCGCTCTGCGCGGCGGGCAAAAATGCGAACGCGGCTGCGACCAGCAATGCATAGAACGTCTTTTTCATGTTGAGCGCTCCCCTTGGTTGTAAGTACGACTACTTGACGATGCGCCGCACCGCCTTGAGGCGTTGCGACGTGTCTCCCGCGAGATGCGACCAGATGATGCCGTCGCGTACGAGTTTTGCCGCCATCGCATCCATCATGCCGCCCGCCGCGCGATGGATCTCGAGATTGAGGCGCGTGACGCGCTGGATGACGTCGGTGGAGTAGTTCATCACCAGTACCGCGTTGGCACCCTGCTGGCGGTGATCCATCTCCCACGCCGTGCGCAGCACATAAGAGCGCAACGCTTCGGTGAGCACGTGCATCTCATTCATTTTGAGTTGGACGAGCTGATGATCGCAGAGCGGCTTGCCCGCGCGGCGCTCCTTTTTCGCGAACGTCATCGCATGCTCGCAGGCTGAATCGCACACACCGAGCGCGTTGGCGGCGAGTTCGAAATCGTTGAACTCAGCGGAGGCGCCGCTGCGCACCTTCACGCCCCCGTTTACTTCGCCGACGATGTTGGCGTGCGGCACGCGTGCATCCTCGAAAATCAGCTCGGCGTTCTGATAGAAACGCCAGCCGGCCTTGTTGAAGATCTTGCCGACGCGAAAACCGGGCGTGCCCTGCGGCACCATGAATACCGTCGTGCCGTCGCGTATCGGCACGTCGGGATGAGTGCGGGCGCTCACGAAGAAGAGCTTGCCGATGCTGCCGTTCGCGATGAAGGTTTTCTCGCCGTTCAGCAGCCATTCGTCGCCGCGGCGCTCGGCGCGCAGCCGCCAGCCCGACTTCGGATCGTCCTCGGGCGGATAGCGGTTGTCGGAGCCGGCGTTGGGCTCGGTGCTGCCGGCGCCCATGACGTAGGTGTCATCGGCGAGAAAGGGCTTGAGGAAGCGCTCCTTCTGGTCGTGGGTGCAGTTCTCCGCGATCAGGTGGCTCCACTTCCAGTTCTGGCTGAAGGCCTTCGAGATCGCGCTGTCGCCGCGCGCAAGCTCCGCCATCACGAGGCCCTGCGTGACGAAGTCCGCGCCCGGCCCGCCCCATTCACGGGGCACGGCGAGCGTGCGAAATCCGAGCTTCGATCCCTTGCTGATGATGTCCCAGTCCCACGGCGCGTAGCCGCCTTCGAGCTGGTCGCGCCGGAGCGAGATCGGGAGTATTTCCTCGCGCGCGAATTCGCGCGCTTCCATCTGCCACGTGCGTTGTTCTTCGTTGAGCGAAAAATCCATCCCCTGTCCCGCCGGTATTGCGCTGGCCGGATTGTCACCGAAGCGCGGTGCGAAGTCCAAAGTGGAACTGTGCGCGGTGGACAACGCGGCGCCGGGGGTGATACGGTGCACGACTCGCCACAATCCATCCCAAGGAGGGCACATGCAGCGCAAGGACATCAGAATCCGCTCCGGCCAGGGCGGCGAGTTCGACTGTTACCTCGTGACGCCCGACGGCGCCGGCCAGGTCCCCGCCATCGTCCTCGCCGCCGCGGTGCACGGAGTGGACAAGGACATTCGCAGGATCGCCGACGAGTTCGCGGCGCAGGGCTACATCGCCGCGGCGCCGGATCTTTTCTGGCAGTCGATCCCGGGGCCCCTCGGGCGCGACGACGACCGCACGAAAGTGCGATCGCAGCCGCGGCTGGAAAAGATCAAGGCGGGCGAGGCGGACATGGCGGATACGCTGAACGAGCTGCGCAAGCAGCCGCAGTTCAACGGCCGCGCCGCCGCGATCGGCTTCTGCTACGGCGGCCCCTACGCGATTCTCGGGCCCAAGCGCCTGGGCTACGCCGCCGGCATTTCCTGCCACGGCACGCAGATGCTCGATTACATCAGGGAGCTGGAAGGCGTCACGCAGCCGGTGTGCATCATCTGGGGCGACAGGGACCACCAGGCACCGCCGCCGGTGCTCGAGGCCTATCGCGCCGTGCCGGCGCGCATGAAGAACGTCGAAGTGCAGGTCTTTCCCGGCGTCGAGCACGGCTACATGATGCGCGAAAATCCCAAGGCGTTCAGCCAATCGACGTACGAGTTCTCGATGCAGCGCGCGCTCGCCATACTGCAGGGCCTGCGCGGAGAAGGCAGCCGGGAGCCGCTGCGCAAAGCGTCGTGATCTGACGCTGGCGGGCACGCGCCCCGGCGGCGCTGCTGCTTCACTTTCTTCGGATGCTGCGCATCGCCGTCATCGGCGGTTCGCTCGGCGGGTTGACCGCGGGCCTGCTGCTGCGCGACGCCGGACACGATGTCACCGTCTACGAGCGATCGCCCGTGGACCTCACCGGCTACGGCGCGGGGATCGTCGCCCACGAGGTGAGCGTGCGGTACTTTCTTGGACGCAGCGCGCGAGCGCTCGACGATTTCACCGTGCCGGTCGGGCGCTATCGCCTGCTGGACGGACAGGGCGCGCTGCTGTGCGAAGAAAAAGTCGCCTACCGCTTCGTCTCCTGGGGCAGCCTCTATCGGGCACTGCTGGAAGCATTCGGGCGCGCGCGCTATAGGCAGGCAACGGCGATGGCGTCCTTCACGCAGGATGCGCGCGGCGTCGTCGCGACGTTCGCGGGCGGCGAAACGGATCGTTTTGATCTCCTCGTGCTGGCCGATGGCACCCAGTCCACCGGACGCCGCACGCTTTTTCCTGATGTGCAGTCTGCGTACGCCGGCTACGTCGCATGGCGCGGCACCGTCGAGGAGCGCGATATTCCGCCCGCCGCATTGCGCACCCTCGACGGCACGCTCACCTACGCCATCGTTCCGAACAGCCACATCCTGGTCTATCCCATTCCGGGCGCCGACGGACGCGTCGATCGCGGCCATCGCCTGTGGAATTTCGTCTGGTATCGCAACGTGGCGCAGGGCGCGCTGCTCGAGGCGCTATTGACCGATTGCGACGGCACCCGACACGCCGTTTCGCTGCGGCCGGGGCGCGTGCAGGAACGGTACGTGCGCGAACTCAAGGCGAGCGCGCGCGCGACGTTGCCGGGCGAGATCGCGGATGTCGTCGCGGCGACCGACGAGCCGTTCATCCAGGTCGTGATGGATGTCGCGTGCCCCGCTATGGCGATCGGTCATGCCTGCATCCTCGGCGATGCGGCATTCGCAGCGCGCCCGCACGCGGCGGCGGGCACGGCGAAAGCCGCCGAGAACGCGTGGACGCTCGCCGAAGCGCTGTATTCGGCGAGCGAGGGCTGGATGGCCGCGCTGCAAGCCTGGTCGACTTACCAGACGCAGCTCGGCATGCAGCTCACCGCCCGCGCCCGTCATATCGGGGACGGGTCGCAGTTTCGCTGCGACTGGCGACCCGGCGACCCGCAACTGCGCTTCGGGCTGTACGCCGCCGGCGATTCCTCTATATGGACTCGGACGACACTTTCGGACCCGGACTGGTGGCTCCGCCGCGTCGCGAACGCGTGAGGTATCATCCGCATCTCCACATTTTCATCGCATCCGCCGGAGGATTCTCGTCATGCCCCGACAGCAGGGTAGCGAAGCGCATCTGCCGCTTTCCGGCGTGGTGGTGCTCGATCTGACGCTCGCCCGCGCGGGCCCGACCTGCGTGCGCCATCTCGCGGACTGGGGCGCGGACGTGATCCGCGTCGAGCCGCCGGAGCCCGCAGGCGAAGACGTCATCGGCCGCCGCCACGGGGCGGACTTCCAGAACCTCCACCGCAACAAGCGCACGATGCATCTCGACCTCAAGTCCGAGGACGGATATCGCGTGTTCCTGCGACTGGTCGAGCGCGCCGACGTGCTGGTCGAGAACATGCGCGCGCCGGTGAAGGACCGGCTGAAGATCAGCTGGAATCACGTGAAGAAGGTCAATCCGCGGCTCGTCTACGGCAGCATCAGCGGCTTCGGCCAGACCGGGCCGTACCGCGAGAAAGGCGGCGTGGACCAGATCGCGCAGGGCATGGGCGGGCTCATGTCGGT
>JBQTHU010000005.1:0-6897 GCA_052389535.1 Betaproteobacteria bacterium
GCCGAGGTGCTCGCCGCGTGGGCGTCACGCTACCTGGAGCAGGGAACGGAGCGCGTTCCGGGCGTGCGCGTGATGGAGGCAGGCCACGGCAAGTTCGCGCAGGATATCCTCGCCGGCCGCCATCGCCTGCGCGCGGACGAGCCGGAAAGCGCGGGCGGCATGGACAGCGGTCCGTCGCCTTACGAGCTGTTGGCTGCCGCGCTCGGCGCGTGCACGGCGATGACGATCAGGATGTACGCCGAGCACAAGAAGCTTCCGCTGGAACGCATCACGGTGGATCTCGCGCACGAGAAGGTCCACGCCGCCGACTGCGCCGAGTGCGAAACCCGGGAAGGACGCATCGACCGCATCGAGCGCGTCATCACGCTCGAGGGTGATCTCGATTCAGCACAGCGCGCCAGGCTGCTGGAGATCGCCAACAAGTGCCCGGTGCACCGCACCCTGCACGCCGAGGTGTATATCCCGACGCGCCTCGCCGATTGACCGGTCAGCGAAAGCCCCTCCGACAGGCCTCTTAATCAGTCGCGAACTTCGCGGGGGACGAGAACGGTCGGTTCGCGTCCACCACGAACATGACAAGCTGCGACAGAGGCGTGGTGCCGCGGTTGTAGACGACCATCGGCGTGTCCGCAGAGTGGCCATTCATCGTCTGCCCCGCCCCGGCGTGCATCTCACCGTGCGGCGTTTTCTGGCCCATCTGCCCTGCCAGCACGTAGAACGCTTCGGAACCCGGGTGCGTATGCACCGATGTCTTGGCCCCGGGCGGACCGCCGGCATAATTGACGCGAAGCAGGTATTCGGTTGCCGTGACCGGCGGCACCGGCCCGATTTCCGCGACCTTGCTGCCGCCCGGACGCGCGCCGCCTTTCGAGCCCAAGGTGAAGAGCCAGGCTTTGCCTTCGACTTCAGCGGCAAGCGAGGTCGGGCCGGCAGCGGACTGCGCCTCCGCGAGGGTGGGGAAAGTCTGGACCTGCCAGTACAGCGGTCCGGGCGGGAGCTGACTCAGCTTTTTCTCGGCCACGGGCTTGATGGAGAATTTCTGCGCCATGGCCTGGGACTGCAGGCCGAATAGCGCCGCGAAGAGCACCATAGCGATGCTGACGAGGAAATGCTTCATGGCAATATCTCCTTGAGTTGAACTGTTTGCCGACGTGCCGCCGACTTCGTAAGATGATCGCGACACCCGGCGGACCGTATCGCCGCCGCCACCCCCATTGTTCTTTCGCGGCCGGTCCGCGGTCCTGATGAAACGGTTACGATTTCCTTTTGAAGTGATTGCATCGCAGGCTCAACGGCTTGCATGCGGCAATACGATTCGCTGAAAGTGCTTACCCGGAACCACAGCACGGATGTCGCGACGCCTTCCCGGCTTCGGATCGGCGAATGGTGGGCCGATCCCCTGACCAACGAGCTCGGTCGCACCAGCGAAACGGTGCGTATCGAGCCCAAGGCGATGGAAGTGCTGATGGTGCTTGCCACCCGCGCGGGCGGGATCGCCACCCGCGAGGAACTGCTGTCGAAGGTCTGGCTGGGCGTGGTCGTGGGAGACGAAGCGCTCACCCAGAGCATCAACAAGCTGCGTCGGGCGCTGGGCGACAATCCGAGGTCACCCCGCTACATCGAGACGATTTCGAAGCGCGGCTACCGCTTGATCGCGCCCGTGTCGAGCGACACGGCTGCCGAATCTCCGCGGGAGGAAGGGTCGGTTTCGCCGCCCCCGCCCTCTCCCGCCAGGCGCAATCGCGTGCTAGCGATCACGCTCGTTGCTGGCCTGGCTGTGGCCGTTGTCGCGGCAAGCGTCCATTTCTACTCATCAGCGCCGGTTGCGCGAGACGGTATTGGCGACACCGTCGCCGCCAGCGACTGGGACACGACGAGGACGGCACTGGTCACTGTCACCGTGCTGCCTTTCGAGTCTTTGGGAGATTCCGAGGAACAAGCGTATCTCGCGCGCGGCATCAGCAGCGATCTGATGACCGATCTGTCGCGTCTTTCCGGACTGCGTGTGATCAGTGCGCCGAGCACCGAACTGGCGGCGAAGAAAGCGCAGGCGGCACGATATCTCATCGCCGGTAGCGTCCAGCGCGACGCGGAAGCGCTCAGAATCAACGTGCGGCTGATCGACGCGCAGACGAAAGATCAGCTCTGGTCGGAGCGTTTCGAGAGGCCGTTCCATGCGCTGTTCGGGGTACAGGACGAGATCACCCGTAGCCTGGTCGAGCGATTGCCAGCGAAGGTGAGCGAGGCCGAGCGGCGGCGGCTCGCCAAACGCTACACGCGGAACCTGGAGGCGTACGAGCACTTCGTGCGCGGGCAGGCGCTGTTCCTCGCCCGCCGCAGCGAGGACAACGAACAGGCCCGCGCGTATTTCCGGAGGGCGATCGACCTGGATCCGAAGTTCGCGCGCGCGTACGCGAGTCTCGCGATGACCTACGCCCTGGAGTACCGGCTGCGTCCCGCCGGCGACGCCTCGTCTTCGCTGACGCGTGCGTTCGAACTGGCCGAAACCGCCCGCATGATTGATCCCGACATTCCGGAGATCCATTGGGCATTCGGGTTCATACACGTCCAGAGCCGTCGCCATGAGAAGGCCATTGAGTCGCTGCAAAAGGCGTTGGGGCTCGACCGCTCATACGCCGACGCTTATGCGTTAATGGGCGGGATCCACACCTATGTCGGACAGTCGGGCAAGACCATTCCGCTGTTGCGAACGGCAATGCGACTCAATCCCGACGGTGGCTATCTCTACTACCAGATACTGGGCCGCGCCTATCTATTCGAGAACGACATCGAGCAGGCGATCATCAACTTGCGCGAGGCGGCGGCGCGCAACCCGGTCGATCTCGAGACGCGTGTTTACCTTGCTGCAGCGAACGTGGCGGCTGGGAACAAGACCGCCGCCGAATGGGAAGCGGAGGAGATTCGCGCCCTTGATGCTGGATTTTCGATGCGCAGGTGGCTCGCGACCTATCCTATGACGAGCGTCAGACACAGGGAACAGCTGTCGCAACTCCTTGCAGGGCTGGGACTTTAAGCCCGCCGTGGAGCGTTACGCTGGAAAGAGGAAAGAGAAGAGCTTGTAACTTATAAGTTATAAAGCCAGGCTACTGTCAGCTGATCACACCGTGCGGTTGCTATTTGCCGGGCACTTCTCCCCTAACGCACCAAGCCTGCGCCTTCAGAACGAACGACCCGTCTGCACGGTCGCCGAGCAGCCGCTTGCGCAGCCGGGTTTCCAATTCCTTGCGGCCATCCTCGGAAAGCGACGCGGCATGCGCGCCCGCCGGACCTGCACCCGCGAGGAACGGTTGCCAGTAGTCGTCGAAGGACGTGTAGGGCTGATCGATCACGAGGGGCTGCTCCTCTACGTTCACCAGGCCGGCTTTCTTCCACAGCTCGGCAAGCTGGCCCTGGCGCGAGAGCTTCATGTGTCGCTCGTCTTTCGCATCCATCGCGAGGTCGAGCGCGACGACTTCATCCCAGAAAAACCGCAGCATCTGCATGCCCTCGCTGTAGTCCCAGACACAGGCGCTGATCACGCCCTGCGGACGCGTGACGCGCCGCATCTCCGCGATCGCCTTGTTGTGGTCGGGAATGAAATTCATGACGAGCAGCGCCAGCGTCTTGTCAAACGCGGCATCGTTGAACTGCAGCTCCTGCGCGTCTCCGACCTCTAAGCGCACTTGCTCGGAACCAAAGGCGTTCCTGGCGTGAGCGATCAGGGCCTCCGAGGGATCGATGCCGACCACCTCGCCTTTCTTGTTGACCGCGGCCACCGCCGAGGCCAGCGCACCGGTGCCGGCGCCGACATCGAGCACGCGCTCCCCGTCCTTCACGCCGGCGAATGCGACGTGCGCCCGGGCAAGAATGCGGCTCCAGCGTCCCATGAAGCGCTCGTAACCCGCGCCCATCGCGAACATTTTCTTCTCGGCGTCGCTCATGTTTACTTCAGCTTTTCGCGAAGCCGGGCGATGGTTTCGAGGTGGCGGTCGTGATCGCCGGCGCAGCGCAGGACAAGATAGCGCGCGCCTTCCTGTACATACGCGTTGAGCCATTCCGCCGCGGCTGCCGCTGCACCCGAGAAGCACGCCTGGCGCTTCTTCATGACATCGGGGCGCTGGCCGTAGTAGGACGAGAGGTAATTGTTCATGCGTTCTTCCGCCCGCGCCTCGTTCTCGTCGATCGCAAGCGTGAGATAGAGCGCGGGCTCGATATCTTCTGGATTGCGTCCCGCCTCGCGCGCGAGTGCCTGCACTTTTTTCCACTGCGCGCCCCAGCCTTTCGCGTCGGGACCGTTCGGGAACCAGCCGTCGAAATGCCTTGCCGCGCGCTCAAGCGCCGCGGGCGCCGAACCGCCACCCCAGAACGGGAGGGCGCCCGCTTGATGCGGCGTGGGACCAAGCACGCCCTTCTCCACGTGCCAGCGCCCGTCCCAATCCACCGGCTTGCCGGTCCACAGCGCCTTGCACAGATGCAGCCCCTCCATCATCGTGCCGACGCGCTTGTCCCACGGCACGCCCGCCGCGCGGAATTCGGCGCGGATGTTCGGCACGTCGCTCGCGATGCCGACGCCGAGTATGATGCGGCCGGCGCTGACTTGGTCGAGCGTGGCGACCTGATGTGCCAGAAGCACCGGGTTGCGCAGCGCCGGCAGTAGCACCGCAGTGCCGAGCCTGACGCGCTTGGTGCGTCCTGCGACACCGGCGAGCAGCGTGATCGGCTCGTGACGCGGGCGCGCGAGCAGCGAGTCGCCCACCCACACCGAGTCGTAACCGAGCTGCTCCGCGCGCTCGGCGAGCCTGAGCAGCGGCTCGGCTTCGGGTCGGCCTTCCATGATGGATTCGCGGGTGGGGAGCAGGTATCCGATGCGCGGGCCCATAGCTTTCCTAAATAGGGGACAGACCACGTTTTCGGGCTACGAAAACGTGGTCTGTCCCCTATTTACCTGCCAGGAGTGTTGTAAGCTGCAGGGCAACTCGAATAACCCCGTCGGGAAATCCATTGTCCACCCTGCCCGCATCCGCGACGGTACATCGCGGCGGCGTCGCCCTGATGATCGTCGCCGCCTTCATCATCTCCGGCGGCATCCATTACCAGACTCCGATGCTCGCGGCGATCGCGACAGAATTTCAGGCTGACCCCGCGACGACCGGCTGGATACCCACGCTCTCCTTCGGCGGCATGATGGTGGGCATTTTGTTTTTCGTACCGCTCGGCGATCGCATCGACAAACGCCGGCTGGTGCTCGCCAAGTTCATTGTGCTCGCCCTGGCGCAGGCGGTAATGGCGGCAGCCCCGTCAATCGAGGTACTTGCGGCGGGGAGCCTCGTGACGGGAATCACCTCATCTGTCGGCTTGAGCTTCATCGCGATCACCGCGGAGATGGCGCATCCCGACCACCGCGGTCGCGCCATCGGCACGCAGTTGATGGCTATGTTCTGCGGGATTCTTTTCGCGCGCATCGTCGGCGGGCTGATCGCGGCACATCTCGGCTGGCGCTATAGCTACGTGCTCTCAACCGTCATGCTGGTCATGATCATTCCCGTGCTGTGGGCGCGGCTGCCGAGCACGCGTCCCACTACGGATGCGCCGTACGGTGTGCTCCTCGCGTCGCTGTGGAAACTGTATCGCGCACAAGGCGGCATACGGCGTGCAACCGCGATCCAGTTCATGTTCGGCATCTGCTACGGTGGATTCTGGGCGGTGGTCGCGCCGATGCTCGCGACGCTTCATGGCGTGGGGCCGACAGCTGCTGGTCTGATGGGCCTTCCAGGCGCGGCGGGCATCTTCGTGGCGCGGCCGGCGGGGCGCTGGACCGATCGCGCTGGCGTGACCGCGGTAGTACTGACCGGCATCAGCACCATGCTGGCCGCCTGGATCGTCATGGGATTCGGCGTATGGCTCATCGCCGCAGTCGTTGTCGGGGCAGCGCTGCTCGACTGCGGCCTGCGCGCGGCGATGGTCGCGAATCAAACGCTGGTCAATACTGCGGCGCCGGATTCACGGGCGCGCGGCAACACGCTCTTCGGCGTGCACGTGTGGTGCGCGAATGCGGTCGGCGCGTATCTCACGAGCTGGGCGTTTGCGCAGTTCGGCTGGCTTGCGGTATGCGGCGTCGCGCTGACGGCGATGGTGCTCGCGCTGCTGATTCATCTCGGCGTGCTGCCGGTCGGCAAGACATGAGCGTCCTCCAGGACCCTCGCGCACCGCGCTTTACATCGTCATTCCAGACGACGATCCGGAATCCAGGCGGTTCTCTGGATCCCAGCCTACGCTGGGAAGACGAGCTGTTTCCGCAACGCGGGTAAACCCAGCCTACGCTGGGAAGACGAGCTGTTTCCGCAATGCGGGTAAACCCAGCCTACGCTGGGAAGACGAGCCGTTGCCTTCCCCCGCAAATCGGGGGAAGGCCAGGAAGGCGCGCTTAGCGCTGCTCGATTCCCGCGACCTGCACGACGTCCGACCACTTCCGCCGTTCCGCGGAGACGTATTGCGCGAACTGCTGCGGCGTCATGGGCGTGGCGTTCATGCCCTGCTTTTCGAGAATGGCGAGAACCTTGGGAGACTTGAGCGCTTCCACGGCCGCCTGGTTGAGCTTGCTGATGATCTGCTTCGGCGTGCCGGCCGGCGCGAACAGCCCGTACCACGTGGCGTACTCGTACCCCTGCAGACCCTGCTCCGCCAACGTCGGCACGTCGGGCAGCGGCTTGGCGCGGTAGTTCGTCGACACCCCGTAGGCGCGCAGCCGATTGGCTTTGACATGCGGCAGTGCGGACGCGAACGTCGACATGTACACCGTGATCTCCTGGCTGAGCAGCCCGGTCAGCGCCGGCCCGGTGCCCTTGAATGGCACCTGCACCATCTTGCCGCCGATCTTCTGAAGCATCTGCTCGCTGG
>JBQTHU010000006.1:0-17573 GCA_052389535.1 Betaproteobacteria bacterium
TGAACGAAGCATCGGAGTGCCACAGGCGATTGCCGATCGCGAAGAGGCGCCTGCGGTCATCGGCCCCGTACGGCTGGTTGTTGGCGTCGAGGTTCGAGACGTCGGCGAAGAGCGGCGGCAACCGGGCATCCGCAGCGTCGCGTAGATTGTTGCCCCGGGTATCTTCCACCGGTCCCAACGCAAGGGTGAAGGCGAGATGCTGCTCGTCGGTAAGCGGCTGGCAGTGAAAGACGAGCACGGCATATCGATCCATGGCGTAGTGTATCTCCTCGGTCTGCGCGGCGGACACGGGTTCGCGCAGATCAATGCCTTCGACCTCGGCGCCGATGCAAGGTCCGAGCGCGCGGAATCGAAGAGACATCACGGCCTTACCTTAAGGATAAAGTTACACTGACCCCATTTAGTAAGGCCGGTCGCCGCGCACCAGCATGCGATAAAGCCGGCGCTGCTCGCTGTGGTCGTAATCGAAACCGGCTTTATGCAGGGACTGGCGGTCGTCGATGATCAGGAGATCGCCCTTCTGATACTGGTGCGCGTAGCAGAATTCCGGCTGCGTGATGCGATCGGTGAGATCCTGCAGGAATTCCTGGGTTTCCTCCGGCGTCATGCCGATGATGCGTTCGGTCTTGCCTTTGTGAAACCACACGGCCTTGGCGCCGGTTTCCGGGTGCGTGCGCACCAGCGGCTGCACCGTCGGCGGGTTCTTCGATTCCAGTTGCTCGCGCAGGATATCGGGATTGGCGATCTTGAAGCGGGCGCTGCTGACTAGCGTGTTCTCGGTTTTCATGCCGGTGATTTTCTGCTTCAGGTCCTCGGGCAGCGCTTCGTAGGCCGCGCGCGAGTTGCACACCGAAGTCGCGCCGCCCTTGTCCGGCACCGCCACCGCATACAGCATGGTGAATTTCGGCGGTAGTTCCTGATTGGTGTGATCGGTGTGCCAGGTGGAGTTGCCGCCGATCTTGGCCGGTTTGCCGTGGCTGTCCTTGTGGAAGTTGTCGAGCACGCTGATCAGCGGAAAACCGTCCACGAGATAGCGCCGGTTCTGGTCTTCCATCAGTTCGCCGAACAGCTCGCCGGCGCCCTGCACCTGCGCAGGCATGAGGTGCGCCTGTCCGCGGATCACCAGCGCCACGTTCTCGACCACGGCGTCGTAGAGTTTTCTCCGCGTTGCCTCGTCGATGGGCTGGGCGAGATCGATGCCGGTGACGATGGCACCGATGTGCTCCTTCACCTTGGTGATGGTCAGGGTCTGGGTGGACGCTGGCATGACGGCACTCATGGGGACCTCCTGTGCGCTCCAGTATAAATCTCTTTCGTCATCTCGGGCTCTCCGGATTCCGGCTTTGCGCCGGAATGACGAACGGCCGGAACGCAATCGGCGTCCGCATGATATGTCAGGGCGTGGGCGCGGGTGTGCGCTGGCGGAGCAGTTGCACGCCGACCAGCAGCGCCGGGACGCCGCACATGATGAAGCCGATGCCGTAGCTGCCCGTGAGATCGAGCAGCACGGAATACACGAGCGGGAACGACAATGCGCCGACCTGGCCGAAGGACAGCACGCCGCCGGTGATGCCGCCGCGCATGCCCTCCGGCGCCGCGCGAGCGGTTTCGGCCAGCAGTATCCCGTGCCAGGACAGCGCCGTGGCGCTCAGCACGCAGGCAACCAGGCCGACCGTGAGCGTCGGCCAGCCCGCGCTGGAAAGGCCGAGGAGCGCTGCGCTCCCCGCCATGCCAAGCGCAAGCACCGCCATCATGACGCGCGGCGTGATGTAGCTGCTGCCGAGCCATCCCCAGACAACGCGGCCGGGCACGGCGACCGCCATCGCCACCGAAAAAAGGAACCCTGCTGCGACAGGCGTGTAGCCAATCGTCGTCAGGTACACGACGAAATATGCCGTGAAGATCGCCTGCACGCCGTTGAAGGCAAGGCAGGCGAAGGACAAGGCACGAAGCCCCGGCGTTCCGATCACCGAAGTCGCAGTGGATTTGAAATCGGATAACCGGAACGTGCGCGTAGGCACCCGATCGTCATCGAAGGTCGCGCGCAGTGGCTGCAGCATCAGCACGAAGACCGCGCACACTGCCGCGCTCAGCAGCATCGTGAAGCGCCAATCCTTCCATTCCGTCAGGGGCGGGCCCAGGATTCCGGCGAGCAGCAGGCCGGCCGGCACCGCCGTCTGCTTGATCGAGAACACGAGCGGAAGGTAACGCTGCGACGAGACGCGGCTCAAGAGATGGGAGCTGGCCGGCGTGGAGACGGCGCCCCCCGCTCCGGCAATGATCGCGGACAGGACGAGCGCCACCGGCGTTCCCACCGCCGCCAGGGTGGTGCCGACCGCGAGCATGAAAAGCGAGATCTGGCTCATGCGCAAGGCGCCGTGGCGCACGATGAAGCTGCCGCACCCGAGCTGTGCGACGAGCGAAGCCGAGGCCGTCAGGCCGAAATAGACGCCGACCCAGGCCGCGCCGATGCGCAGATCCGTGAGGATCGCCGGCGCAATCACTGCGGGCAACGCTCTGCCGAGCGCGACGAAGGTCTGCTGCAAAAACATCGCCCCGAGCGCGAGCAGGAGCTGGTTCATGAGTCGCGGGATTCGGACAAAAGGCCACAGTGTAGCCTCTGGAGCCGGAACGATGGCTCTGTGCTAGTCTATCCGCGAAGGAAATCCCCCACGCATAACCGCCGGGCGGTCGAGTCGCTGGCTATTCAACTTCAGAAGGAAAGCCACATGTACGACCTCGTGATCCGTAACGGCACCGTAGTCGATGGAACAGGACTGCCGCGTTATCGGGCGGACGTCGGCGTGCAAGGCAACCGGATTGCGGCGATCGGGCGCCTTCGCGAACGCGGCAAAGAGGAAATCGATGCCACCGGCCATGTCGTCTCGCCGGGCTTCATCGACGGGCACACCCACATGGACGCTCAGGTGTTCTGAGAAATAGGGGTCAGACCCTATTTTCCCTATTTTCCGATCACCACACGAGGCTCGCGAGAAAGCGCAACGATGCCGCGAGCAGGAACAGCCCGAACGCGATTTCGAGCTTGCGTCGCGACAGGGCGTGGGCCAGTCTCACGCCATAAGAAGCGGTGAAGCTCGATAGCGGCGCCATCAGCGCAAATCCGATCAGCGACACGAAACCGATGGAGAGCGGCGGCAGTTGCCCCTGATGCGGCAGGCCCGCGACGATATAGCCCAGCGTGCCGGCGATCGCGATCGGCACTACGATGCCGGCGGAGGTCGCGACCGCCTGGTGGATCGGCTTGCCGTAGAGCGTGAGCACCATGGTGGCGAGCGAGCCGCCGCTGACGCCGGTGAGCGAAGCCATCAGCCCCACCGCGAGCCCGTAGAGGCGCGCCAGCGGAGGTTTCGGCAGGTCGTCGCCGAGCCGCCACGACTGCTGCCCGAAGAGCAGCTTGCTGGCGATGATCGCCGCGATGACGACAAAGGCGATCTTGAAAACCGGCGATGGTGCGATGGTCGCGATGCCCGAACCGATGGCGATGCCAACGAGCAGGCCCGGCGTCCACTGCCGCACCACGTCAGTGAGCACCGCACCGGTCGCGCGGTGCGCCCGGTACGAACGGATATTGGTCGGCATCATGATCGCGAGCGACGTGCCGATGCAAAGCTGCATGTGCACCGCGTCCGGCACGCCGAGGAGACCGAACACCTCGTAGAGGACCGGCACCGCGACCACGCCGCCGCCGACGCCGAAGAGACCGGCGAGCACTCCAGCCACTACGCCGCCCGCCATGATGGCGGCGGCAAGCAGCAGCAATTCATCGAGCGGCACACCGGGCATGCCGCTACATTAACAGGCACAGCGAAATCGGGGCGAAATCGAAATCGGGGTCTGACCCCTATTTCCACGGGCTGCTAGCGCTGCTTGTTCAGTCTACGGTCAGGCCGAGCGCTTTCACCACTTTCGCCCACTTCGCGATTTCACCGTCTATCTTCCTGCCGAGTTGTTCCGGGCCGGTGTGGCTGATCGTCATTCCGGTGGCGTCCAGCCGGGACTTCACATCGGGTAATGTAAGGACCTTGGCCGATTCCGTATTCAGGCGGTCGATGGCTTCCTTGGGCGTGCCCGTCGGCGCCAAAAGGGCGTACCAGGCGCTGGTGTCATAGCCCGCCACGCCGGCTTCCGCAACCGTCGGCAGGTCCGGCAGGAAAGGCGAGCGTTGCGAAGTGCTGACTGCAAGCGGGCGGAGCCGGCCTGCCTTGATCTGGGTGATGCATGATGGTGTGGTCGTAAACCCCACCGCGGCCTCACCGGAGACCAGCCCGACGACCGATGGTCCACCGCCCTTGTACGGTATATGCAGCATCTTGATCCCGGTCATGCTCTTGAAGAGTTCGCCGGCGAGATGCGGGCCGCTGCCGGTGCCGGACGACGAATGAGAAATCTCGCCCGGACGGGCCTTTGCCAGCGCGACCAGTTGCTTGACCGACTTCACCGGTAACGAGGGGTGCACTACGACTACATAAGCAGTGCTGCCGAGGTGAGATACCGGAACGAAATCCTTCACGAGGCTGTATCCGAGCTTGCGATAGAGGGTCGCGTTGACCGTGTGCGTGACGGTCACCATGAACAGCGTATAGCCGTCGGGTGGCGCTTTCGCCGCGATCTCCGCGCCGATGTTGGCGCCGCCCCCGCCACGGTTATCGACCACGATCTGCTGGCCCAGCGCCTCACCGAGGCGGTTACTCATCGCCCGCGCCATCGTGTCGGTGCCGCCGCCGGGCGGGAACGGCAGGACGAGGCGAATGGAGCGGTTGGGATATTGCGCATCCGCCGGCGGAAGCCATGCCAAGCCACAGATCAAGCACACCAGCCAGTCACGATAACGAACTTTCATGGTGCTCCTCCTTGTTTGATGCGCCACCAGGGGCGCTGAACCACTACCCGGAGATCGGGCAATTCGACGGCATCGCAGGTTTCCGGCGGAAGCCGGGAGGTGGGGGATGGGAGTACCGCGTTGCGCGGCAAAAGCATCGGCCAACCGCGGCCCTGGTGACGGCGGCGATCGACATCGGTCGAAGCGAGGCTGGGCGCAAGCTTGGGGTGTCTCCTCGTAACCCACAAGCGAAAGAACGTTCATGGCAGTATCTCGCCGCTTTTCAGGCCCAGTCAAGTGCCATGCCGAGTTCGGTCTGTTTTGCGACTTCCCGAGCGGGCTGGCAGACCCCGGCGATGAGTATCTTCGGCGATAATAAACGGCAAATCGTCACCAATAAGGAAGATGCATGTCCACCGGCATCCAGCGCTTCAAGCAGATCCCCGTCGAGAGCCTCACCGCCGATCAGCGGGCGCTTTATGACGCCATCAAGTCCGGCCCGCGCAGCGCGGTCAAAAATTCAGCCGCCGCCAGGCCGGGTCCGCTCGGCGGGCCGTTCAACGTGCTCCTGCGCAGCCCCGAGACCGGCAACATCATCCAGAGCCTCGGCGCGGCGATCCGCTTCAGGAGCTCGATTCCGTCGAAGTTGAACGAGCTTGCGATCATTACCACTGCGCGGCACTGGAGCGCGCACTACGAATGGCAGGCCCATCTGCGCCTGGCGCTCGAAGCGGGGCTCGATCCCGCCATCGGCGAGGACATCGCGCACGGCCGGCGTCCGGCGAAGATGTCGGAAGAAGAGGCGATCGTCTACGACTTCTCTAGCGAGCTGCACGAGACCCACGGCGTGAGCGATGCCACCTACAAGCGCGCAGTGGACCGTTTCGGCGAGCGCGGCGTGCTCGATCTCATCGCCGTCAATGGCTACTACGGGCTCGTGTCGATGGTGCTGAACGTGGATCGCACGCCGCTGCCGGAAGGCGCGAAGCCGCTGCCCGAGCTGAAAAAATAATCCGCCCTAAGAGCCTGCGCGCCTCTCGGGCAGGTCGGTTTGGCCGGGGTGGTGCGTCTCCAGGAACTGCTGCCAGTTCCTGCGTGACTGCGGATCGGCTTCGACGATCTCGGCGCCGAAACAGCCATCGTCGAAATGCCGCACCTTGATCCTGCCCTCGAATGGCAGGCCGGGCGCCAGTTCGACCTTGATCCAGAGCTCCATTCCGACGTCCAGATCGTAATTGCCGACGACGAACAGACCCTTCTCGCTGATGTTCTGTATCAGGCCCTTGAAGCGATGCTCGTCGAGGCGCAGCTCGCCCTTGCGGTTCACCCGGAAACGACGCGCACGTTCTACGAAACGCCTGGCCATGCTGCCTCCGGAGTCGGTCTCGTAATGCACGCATTGTGAAGTGAACGTTTCCGCAAAATCAAGGGCGGAATGGGCGTCAGCTCGCTGCTTCGGAGTGCCGCGCCGGATCAGGCGGTGCGGAAGACCGGCGGCACCCGCCGCGGTATCCTTGTCACATGCCGCACGTGTTTGAACCCGCTGCGAGCGGCCGCTCCAAGTGCCGAGGGTGCGGCCGTGCGATCCAGCGCGGCGAATTGCGCTTCGGGGAACGAATCGCAAATCCTTTTGCTGAGGGCGAGACGACGGTGTGGTTGCATCCGGTGTGCGCGGCCTACAAGCGGCCGGAACCGCTCCTGCAAGCGCTAGCTGAGACGCACGAAGAAATACCCGACCGCGAAAAGCTCGAGCGCGCCGCGCAATCAAGTCTCGCGCATCGCCGCCTGCCGCGAATCGATGGCGCCGATCGCGCACCGACCGGTCAGGCGCGCTGCCGCCATTGCCGCGAGCCGATTGCGCGCGGAAGCTGGCGCATACGGCTTGCGTTCTACCAGGACGGCCGCTTCTCGCCCGGCGGTTTCATCCATCTCGACTGCCGCAAGGCCTATTTCGAGACCGACAAAATCCTGGAGCACGTGCTCCACTTCAGCGCCTCGCTGAGCGACGCCGAACGCGAGCAACTGCGGCGCGCATGCGCCAATTCGAACCAGGCAGGAACCTGAAACCTCGACGCGCAGCAAGCCCGGCTTGTACTCGGCGTGCCCGTGGTGACGACGAAGTGCTAAGCTAACTGACGATATGCAATGTGGGGAGGCGCAAGTGAAGAATGTCTCGACGATCCTTTGCGTTGTGACGCTGATGGCTGCGGGCGCCGTGCACGCGGCACCGGCGAAACCGGCGAACGATCCCGCAGCAGCGTATCCGTCCCGCCCTGTGCGGCTCATCGTGCCCTTCCCGCCGGGCGGCAGCAACGACATCATGGCGCGCTTCTTCGCGCAGCACTTGAGCGCGCGCCTCGACAAACAAGTGGTGGTGGACAACCGGCCCGGCGCGGACGCCATGATCGGCACCGAGATCGCCGCGCGCTCGCAGCCTGACGGGCACACGCTGCTCATCGCCTCGGCCGCGTATGCCATCAACGCCGCGACCCGCAAAGTGCCCTACGATCCGTTCAAGTCGTTTTCCTGGGTCGGGATGCTGGGCTACGGGCCCAGCGTGTTGAGCGTTCATCCTTCGCTGAAAGTGGACTCGGCGAAGGAATTGATCGCATATGGGCGTGCCAATCCGGGCAAGGTCACGATGGCGACCTCCGGCGGATTCGGCCACTTTGCGAGCGAGCTGTTCAATCATCAGTCCGGGATGAAGATGCTGGTGGTGCTCTACAAGGGTGGAATTCCGGCGCTGACCGACGTCATGAGCGGGCAGGCGCAGGTCAACCTCGGTTCGCTCGTGCAGACGCTGCCGTACATGAAGTCGGGAAGACTGAAAGCGCTCGCCACCAGCGGATTGAAGCGCGCCACCGCGGCGCCGGATCTGCCGACGATCGCGGAGTCCGGCGTGCCGGGCTACGAGGCGAACAACTGGTGGGCGCTCGCCGCGCCGGCGGGAACACCGCCGGGCGTGGTGGCGAAACTGGGTGCCGAGCTGGCTGTTTTTCTGAAGGCGCCGGACACCCTCAAGCGCTTCCAGGCGGAAGGCGTGGAGGCGCAGATACGCTCGCCGGCCGACATGCAGAAGATGGTGCAGGCCGAAATCGTGAAGTGGCGCAACGTCGCGAAGATCGCGAACATCCGCACCGAGTGACGGCGCGGCCGTGGAGCGAAGGGAGCGCGCGCCGTTCTACTTTGCGCGCGCATAAAGAAACGAATCCCTCGGCTCCGGGGAGATGTTGGGGTGCACGATGTAGCGGCGCAGCTCTCCCTCGCACTCGAACCCCGCCTTCTCCAGCACCCAGGCGGACGCCCTGTTTTCCACGTCGCACGTTGCTTCGACGCGGTACACATCGGGCTGCCCCAGCGCGACCGCGGTCAGCGCCGAAAGCGCTTCCGGCATGAGACCGTTCCCCCAGTATGCGCGCGCAAGCACGAAGCCGCACTCCAGTCGGTGGCCCCTGGGACGGAGCTCGATCATGCCGAGCAGTTCCCCATCCTCCTTGCGTGCGATTACGTACGCAAAGGCGCTCGCGCTGCGCCATTGCGCATCGCAATTCGCGATGAAGCTTCGCGTCGTGTCGATGGCGGAATGCGGCCGCCACTGCAGGTAGCGCGTCACCTCCGCGTCCTGCGCATACTTCTGAAACACGGATTCGGCGTCGCTCATAACCGGCCTGCGTAGCCGCAGTCTGCGGGTCTCGAGCTTTTCGGGAAACATGGCAATCATCTTACCGGATGCTCAGCGTATCGCGCCGCCAGCCCGGGTCCTGCCAGCGCTGGAAGGCAGTGAGGAGCGCGGGGTCACCTGCCCGCCGCTGCGTGACGAGGGTGTCGATACGGACCAGTTCGAAGCTGCGGCGGTACCGGCCTTCGCTTCGAGCCTCGCGCGCGACGAGCAGGTGTCTGGAATCGGGCGCCCAGCCGGCAAATTCGACGTAACCGAGTTCGGGAGACGAATCGCTCGGCGGCAACACGCTCACGGCCCAATCGTCTCCATCCTTGCGAAACATCCAGAGTTCACGCCAAGTGTCGGTCTGCTGGACGGCGAGCGCGAGCACACTGCCCGCCCGGTTCAGCTTCGCCGAAGCGATCCAGACCAACCCGAAGGTACAGCGGCGCGCGAGGATGCGCGGCGTATCGGCTTTCTCGTCCATCAGCGCAATGCAGGTTTCCCCGGGCTGCCGCCCCGCTTCGGTAACGAGCTTCTTCGTCCTGAATCTCGGCGCCACCGCCGGGACTGCGGCCCAGCGCGAAGCGCTCACCCGCATGGCCGCGTCGTTGTAAGCTGCCGCGTCGCTCTCGGCGATTTCGTTTCTGTCGATGCCCGCGATCTCGGACAGCGCGCGCTTCGCCGCCGCCGCTGCAGCCTCCGGCTCGCCCAGCCGCGTGCGCTGATAGGCGAGCCCGCTCCACACCGCCGCACGCCGGATCAGCACGCGATTTCGCAGATAAGCGGGCAGCTCAGAAGCGTCGGCCCGGTCCAGCACCTCGGCTCGCCATTCGTCCACCTGCCTGCGGGCGAGCGGATTCAGGTTCGGGTCCACGCACTCGTCTCGCGTCAGACCGAGCGCGGCGCGCGCCCGCTGTTCCGGGCTGGACGGCATCGCGAGCACGCGGCGAAACGCGTCGCCGTCGTAACAGATGTACATGCGCCCCTCGCGGTCATGGCTTGAGAACTTGACGCCATGGCTGCGTGCCACCTCGAGATGCGCAGACAGGCTCTGCTGCACCGCCTTGTCACGCATCGTGCCGGAGGTAGAGCGATGCGCGAGGCGATCCGCCATCGTGCCGAGCGCATCGAGCGCTTCGATGCCGGGATCGCGGTTCAGCGTCTCGGGCAGCGCCGCCTCGAAGTACGCCGCCGCGAGGCCGATGCCGAGCGCTTCCGCGCCGATCGTGTCGCGCAGGAAGCGCACGAGCGCCAGCAGCGTGGGCGCCTCCTCGGGGGCTACGCGCGTGCGGTGCACCTCGCTCGCACGCACGTAGCCCCCGCGTTCGCGCTTGTAGTCGTAGACCTGAAGGTAATCCTTCCGCTCCCCGCGCACCTCGAGCGCTTCCCCGCGCCACAACTGCGTGTTGAGCTGTGCCGCCTCGCGCGGCTCGGCGCGCAGCGCGGTCCGGTCGTGTATGACGATGGCGCTGATCGAGGACGATGCAGCGAGCGCACCGCACATGCCGCATGCCGACAGGAGCGCTGCCGCAACGACATTGCGCAGCACGTCAGCGCCCGTCCCTGACACGGGTCTGCCCGCCGAGCAGCGTCGCGCCGACGAAGCCGCCATCCGTGGGCGGGGGCGCGATGATCACCTGGATCTTGTCGGAAAGCTTGTCCGCGAGCGTCTTCTGGATGAGCAGCGGGTGCGCTGTGAGCAATGCGCCCTCGCGCGCCATCTGCTCGGCGTGGACCCTGCCCACGCGCTCCAGGCGATAGGCTTCCGCCTCGGCGAGCTTCTGGCGCGCTTCGGCTTCACCGCTTGCCTCGATCTTGCGCGCCTCCGCGCTGCCCTCCGCGCCCTTGACGCGCGCCACCCTCGCCGCTTCTGCTTCGAGTTTGCGCTGCTCGATCTGGCGCTGCCGCAGCGGCAACACGTGCTTCATCGCCTCTTCCTGCGCCTTCGCCGCGATGATCTGCTCGCGCGCCGCCGCCTCTGCCGCTTTTTCGCGGCGCACCTTCTGCGCTTCGGCTTCGAGCGCCGTCTCCTTCACGCGCTTGTCCTTCAGCTCGAGCGTGTAGCGCATCTTCTCCGAGGCGAGTTCCTCGGCGAGCAGCCCCTCCATGCCGCGGCGGTAGTCGGGCGGCAGATCCACCTTCCCCATCAGCACCGAGCGCAGCACGATGCCGTCCGCCGCAAGTTTCGTCCTCAGCTCGTCCTCGACCGCGCGCTGGATCTCGACCCGCTTGGTGGAGAAAATATCGCGCGTGGTGTAGCGCGCGAAAATCTTGTAGATCACCCCCTGCAGCGCCGGCTGGACGATCTCTGCCTCGATATCGTCGGGGAGCGTCTTCCACGCGGTAGCGAGCCGGCTTGGGTCCAGCGCGTAGCGCACCGACAGATCGACGCCGAGCGAAAGCCCTTCCACCGACTGCAGCGGCGCCGGGCCGTCGAAGCGCCGGATTTCCGTGGGTTGGTAGGTCTGGTCGCGCAGCGGAAAGACGAGCAGTTCGTGCAGCGCGGGCACGACCATCATGCTGCCGCCGCGCTGCTCGCTGACGCGCCCGGTGAGGTGATTGACGCGCACGCCGATCTCGCCGCGCCCGATGCTCTTGACCGGAGGGTGCGTATAGAGCGCATAGGCGAGCGCGGCAACCAGGCCGAGCGCGAGGAGCGAGCCTTTCGCGCCCGCCATGATCGAAACACTTCGGGCCGCCCTGTCGCCCGCGCCGCGCATGGCGGTCCTCAACCCCGTCCCGCACCTCTCGAGGAACTCGCCTGCTGCCTGCCCCCACCGCTTCAGCCATTCCATAACATTCGCCCCTTTCTTGTGTTGTTCGTTGTTGCGAGAACCCGGATTGCGTCCTCGTGGCCAGCATTCTCGGAAAGCGCCGCGGAAGTACCAATGCGGATGCGGGGCGAATCGCCTCACGGGCGGCTGTCGATCTTCTGTCGCCGGAAGAAAAATTCACACCGGCGAACGGCGTTGCGCCGCATAATGACGTTGCCATCGAGCGCACCAGAAGGAATGACCCGGATCGCCGTCATCGAAGACGACCCGCCTACGAGTGATCAGCTCGCCGGCTGGATACGCGCCGCCCGGCCCGGTATCCAGGTCGATCAGTGGTTCACCCGCGACGAAGCGGAGTCCGCGCTGGCGCGCGAACGCTACGCCGTCGTGGTGCTGGATCTCGAGCTGCAGCGCGAGCGCCATGCGGGTGTCGCGATCATCAACACCATCAACAAGTCCCACCCCGGCACGCCGGTGCTGGTGGTGTCCGCCATGCCGGCGACCATTTACCGCGGCATCATGAAAGCGCTGGACGCGTGGGACTACCTGCAGAAGACGACGTTCGAGGAGCGCGACTTCATCGACACCTTTCTCGACATCCTGCGCGCGTCCGCTAAAAAGTCGGGCGATGCGCGCGATGCCAACGAGGCCGCTGTCGACGAACTATCACTCGATCCGCTGTGGCAGCGCACTCCGATGTGGCGCGGCGAGCGCATCAACCTGCCGCTTACCGCGCAGCGCATCCTGGCGACGCTCTATCGGCGCGCCGGCGAGGTGGTGTCATACGAGGAGCTGTTCGAGGTGGTGAAGAGCGGGCGCAACCGCGACAACGTGCGCAAGCACGTCAGCACCATCCGGGAGGCGTTCCGCGAGATCGATCCGGACTTCGACGGCATCGAGAACGTGCCGCTGCGCGGATTTCGGTGGGTGGCTCCGCGGGCGAGGAAGCGCGCCTGATGGCCGCGCCGAAACTGGGCCTCGCCTCGTTTCGCAGCCGCCTCATCTTCCGCGGCGCATTCCTGCTGCTCCTCGCGGCGACGCTCGGGCTCGCGGTGATGATCCTCAAGTGGGAGAAGGAGCGCGGCTACCACAATTACCGGCACACGCTCGCGAGAACGCAGGGCGAGATCATGGCGAAGCTGCGGCACCCCTCGGGACAGCTCGCGTTGCTCAATGCCGGCAGCGGCATGTCCGCCGTGCCGCTGCACCCGCTGGTGCTGCCGTACGGCGCGCTCGACTTCGATGACCGCAACAAGGCGCAGCAGGCGGTCGAAATGGCCGGCTGCTCGGTCCGCTTCCCGGACGGCGGCGCAATTTGCGTCGCGATCGGCAACAACCCGTACGCCGGCGGATTCATCTACCTCGTCGGCAGCTTCATGAGCGGCGATCTCGTCGCGCGCAGGCGCGGCGCCCGCGACCTGGACGACGTGCATCGTGCACGCGTAACGTTGAGCATGCGCGGCCGCGAGACGCGCTGGATCGCGCCGTTCGAAATGCTCGACGATTCGGCGCGTGCGGGCGTCGTGCGCGGGCGCCTCACCGGCTTCATCGACACCGGCCTGCGGCTTCCCGTCACGGCGCGGCCGGTGCGGGACTTTCGCGGCTGGCTGTGGCAGAGCCGGGCATGCGTGGAGGGTGCAAACAAACAGAACGGTTGCCTGAAGCGCTCGCACTTCTCGATACGCCTTCCGGTGGAGGAGTTCCGCGAAGCGCTGTTCCGGGAGTCACCGCCGGTATGGCCGCCGCCGGACCTGCAGCAGATCCGCGTTCGCATCGAGATGCTCGGCCCCGACTCCGACAGGCCGCTCTTCGACAGCAACGCGGCGCGCTCGACGCGGCCGTTCTCGCTGGAGGATCTCGCGCCGACATTGCAGCCGGGAGACCGGTTGCGCATCGCGAAGCTGGACAGCGCACTGAAGGAAGTGTTCACGCTGCGGGGCGCTGATGTGTCCGCCGAGCCCATGTCACCCTGGATGGTGAAGCTGGTGCGCAAGCTGCCGGTAACCGGGTTCGATGCGCCCCTCACCGTCCGCGAGACCATCGCCACCCCCGCGGGCAACTACGAAGCGGAACTTGCGAGCGACGTCAACACCGTGGATCGCAATCTCAGCATCGTCGCCACGCGGCTGTCGTGGTACGTCGGCGGCATGCTGCTCGCGATCGCGGCGGCATGGGTGCTGATCGAGGCCGGACTGATCCGGCGCATTGCCGTGCTCACGAAGCGCGCGGCCGCCGTCGCCTACAACGTCCAGGACGCGCACATCGACAAGCGGATCGGCGAACTCGACGTGTCGGACCTGCGCGGCTCGGACGAGCTGGGCATACTGGCGGGCAGTCTCTCCGCGCTGCTGCGCCGCGTGAAGGACGATGTGAAACGCGAGCAGATCCGCGGCGCGCAGGAGCGCGACATGTGGCACGCGGTGGGGCACGAGATCATGTCGCCGCTGCAGTCGCTCATGGTGCTGCACGACAAGCCCGAGGACCCGAGCCACCGCTACGTCCGGCGGATGCAGCAGGCGGTCAAGGTGCTGTACGGCGCGGCGCCGCCGAGCGAGGCGCTGGAGGCCGCCTCCCTGCAGCTTGGCGCCGTGGATCTCAACGCGTTTCTCGGAAACGTGGCGGGCAACGCCCACTTCGCCGGCATCGACGACGTGCGCTACGCGCCGGCAGCGGGCCCGGTCGTGGTGCGCGCCGAGGAGTATTCGCTGGAAGACGTCATCACCCACGTGCTGCGCAACGCGGCGCGCCATCGAACGCCCGGCACGCCCATCACCATCGCGCTGACGTGGGCGGAGGCGATCGCGCGGGTCGCGATCCACAATTGCGGCACAGGGATCGATCCTTCGCTGATCGGCAAGATTTTCGAGTACGGTGTGTCGGATCCCGCGCTCCACGACACGCCCGAGCACCGCGGGCAAGGGCTCTTCGTCGCGCGTACCTACATGGCCAAGATGGGCGGCACGATCGCCGCGGAAAACGTCCCGGACGGCGTAGTCGTCACCCTGACGCTGCAGCGCACGACCGCGGCGTAATGCCGGCACTTCGTGGAGCGCCTTTCCGCCCGGTATACTTGCACACCATCCCGCGACCCCAGGAGGAGACCATGCACGATCTGCCCAAGTGGGAACTGAGCCACATCGGCCTGTTCGTCAGCGACATGGACAAGATGCGGGACTTCTACACGCGGCTGCTGGGATTCAAGGTGATGGACTCCGGTGAAGCGCGCGCCGGCGTGCACCTCACCTTTCTCAGCACGGATCCGAAGGACCATCACCAGATCGTGCTCGTCACCGGCCGCGAGAAGGGCTCGCGCTCGACGGTGAACCAGATCACCTATCGTGTCGCCTCGCTCAAGGACGTGCGGGCGATGCACGACCTCGCGGTCGCCAGCAACGTCGAAGGTGTCGATCCCGTCGATCATGGCAACGCCTGGTCGGTCTACTTCCTCGATCCCGAGGGCAACCGGCTCGAGTTCTTCTGCGATACGCCGTGGTACGTGGCGCAGCCGCACCGCGTCGCGCTCGATTTTTCGCTCTCCGACGAGGAAATTGCCGAGTCCACCCGCAAGAGAATCGCCGCCGATCCCACGACGGAACCCTTCGGCGACTGGCGCGCGCGCAAACGCCGCGAACTGGGACTGGTGAGCTGATACCCCGCGGGCCTATTCCGGCTTGTAGCCCGCGTCGCGCAGCACTTTGCTCCAGCGGGCGATCTCTTTCTGCATATAGTTCCCGAACGCCTCGGGGGTAATGGCAACCGGCTGCATGTCGTACACCGCGAGCCGGTCGACGAAGTCCTTCTGGCGCGAGACGCCCGCGAGTTCGCGATTGAGTTTCTCGATGATAGCCCGCGGCGTCTTCGCCGGCGCGAGGATACCGACGAATCCCGTCATGGTGAAGTCCGTGAACCCGAGTTCGGTCATCGTAGGCAGGTCGCTTACCGACGGGCTGCGTCGTGTGCCGGTGGTCGCGAGACCGCGCATTTGTCCGCTCTTGAGAAACGGCAGCGCACTGCTGAGGTAGGCGATGCTCGCGGTGATGTCGCCGCCCAGAAGGGCGGTAAAGGACAGCAGCGTTCCCTTGTAGGGGACCTGCACCACTTCGATGCCGGCGGACGCTTTGAGCATCTCGATCGCGAGGTGCGACGAAGTCCCGCGGCCCGCAGTCGCGAAGTTGAGCGCGCCGGGCTTGGCGCGCGCCGCCGCCAGAAGGTCCTGCAGGGTCTTGTAGGGTGCGGACCGGTTGACGACGAAAATGATCGGCATGCCGTCCGCCACCAGGCTGACCGGCGCAAAGTCCTTGATCGGATCGAACGGCAGCACCATGGCGCCGGGATTGGCGACGAAGTTGAAGCTGTTCACGAGCAGTGTGTAGCCATCGGGTGCCGCCTTGGCGACGATGGCCGCGCCGATGTTGCCGCTCGCGCCGGGCCGCACGTCGTTGACGACCGGCTGCTGCACGGCTGCTGAAAGCTTTTCCGCGATCACGCGGCCGATCACCTCCGAGAACCCTTGCGGTGGAAACGGCACGACGAACCGGATCGGCTTGTTGGGATAAGCGTTCGCCGAAGAGAATTGCGCATGCGCACGCGGGACAAGCACCTGTGCGGCGAGCAAGCCTGCGACCACGGCACAGGCGATACGACGGTCGATCATGGCACTTCCCCTCCTCGATAAAGTGTCCGCGTCTCAATACGTGCCGGGATACGTGCCGCCGTCGATCAGGAAAGGCGATATCCTTCGGAAGTATCGATTGTTCAGCGGCCGGCCCATGCTATCACGCCACCGCAGCTATAATCGGCGCCCTCTCCCTTTGAAAAGCGGATCGACGTGAGCAGACTTGCCGCGGTTCCACGCGAGGCTCTGCCCGAAGACCAGCGCCGCTTCTACGACGCCGTGAAAGCGATACGGCGCGGGCCGGTGAGCGGACCGTTCATCGTCACGATGAACAGCAGCCCCGATCTCGCCGCGCGTATCGCGCACCTGGGTCACTATTTTCACGCGCGAGGGCAGGCCGACGAATCGATACTGCCGCTCCGCGTGCGAGCGTTCGTTGCGCTGGTCGGCTCGCGCGCGCTCGATGCGCCCTACGAATGGGCGGCGTGGGTCAACTGGGCGCTCGAAGCCGGCGTGCCGCAGGATACGGTGGACGCGATACGCGAGGACCGCACGCCCGCAAGTCTCACCTCCGAAGAAGCGCTGATCGCCCGGTTCTGCAGCGAACTGACCGCCGGAGACCATCGCCTCAGCGATGACGTTTTCCAGTCGGCGCTGGCGCGCTACCGCGTGCAGGGTGTCGTGGAACTCGCGATGACGCTCGGTTATTTCGCCATGATTGCGCTGCCGCTCAACGCTTTCGAGATGGAAATGACGGCTGAGCAGAAGAGCCTGCGCAAACCCTTTGCCCCGCTGGAAGTGAGGCCCGCGCCCACAGCCGGACGGGACCGCGCGCCGTCTTTCGGCAGCAGGCCCGGCACGCCACGTGTGCCGCTCCTTTCAGGACACGCAGACGTCCCGCCCGAGCATCAGCACTTTCTGGACCGGATCGTGCGCACCCGCGGCTGGATTCCGCCGGCATTCCAGGTGCTGCTGCATACGCCGGATGCGGCCGAGCGTGCGGCCCACATCGGCGCTTATCTGCTCTACGAGAGCGGTCTTACGCCTGCGACGCGAGCCCTCGTAGCACTGATCGCGGCGCGCGCGCTCGACTGCGATTATCTGTGGACCGTGTCGGCGCACGCGGCACAGGACGCGAAAGTCGATTCGCAACTGGTCACTGCAATCGAGCGTGGCAGGTTGGCGCAGGAGGCCGGCAGCGATGAACGGGCATTGCTGCACTTCTGCGGCCAGCTTCTCGGCGGCAACCACCACATGGACGAGGCCGCGTACCAGGCGGCGCTGAAAGCGTTTGGTGTCGCCGGATTGATACAAATCTCGGTGACGCTGGGTTATTTCGTGATGATGGCGCTCATCGTCAACGCCTTCGAAGTGTCGCCGCCTGCGGACAGTTCAAGACCCGCGCTCTAAGAGTGCATAACATAATGAAGCACGTGATGCGCTGTCACGATTTTGGCTCAGGGCGAGGAGCGACCCGCAGTGAATATCGCGAATATTCACAAGGGGCGCGACAAAGTCATGGGCCAAAACTCGTGCCAGCCCAAAGGGTTGCGGCCACAATCGCGGCGCGCCGAAGCGCGGAGCAGGGGCCCCGCTTGCGGGGATGCGACCGCGTAGGCGTGCAGAGGTCCCGCATGATGGCGCGCTACCGTCCCGCTACGGGGTCGCATCCAACAGTGA
>JBQTHU010000007.1:0-47962 GCA_052389535.1 Betaproteobacteria bacterium
CCGTCGCCGATCCACTCGTGAAACCGTATCGTTCCTTCCGTCGTCTCGGCGGTGAAATCAGGTGCGTCGTCTCCGATTCGCAATGCCATATCGGGTTCCTCCGGTTGTGTTGAATGAAACGCCACGACCTCGTCGACTTTCATGGGAATAAGCGGATCGTGGCAGATGACGAGCGCGCTCGCCACGCCATTCTATTACCACAACGGCCATAGCGCGGTAAATCTTGCCGGATCCGGAGCGCCCTCATGGCCCGGTTTCACGGACCACCAGCGGGTGCGCACGGCAGCCGCCGGACCGGTGCAACCCTCATCTGTTGGCGCGCCGCGACACCCCATTTCGGCCTTCTTTCCGCCGCTTACCCGCATGCAACCTGCCCGGTGTATCCGTACGGCGACAGCCGTCGTCGCCGATTGCGATGGAGATGCTTGTTTCTTCAACGCTATGCCATTGGCACAGGGGTTGCTTCAGCCCGGAGAGCCGGCGTTAGTCCGGGCAGTCAATACACCATCACATCCACCGGAAAGGAACCATCACCATGCTGAACAAAACCCTGATCGCGGCGGCTGTTGCTGCCGTGTTTGCGTTACCCCTGGCGGCGGGCGCCGCTGAGAAATCGAGTGGTGCGGCCGGAAGCGGCAGCAGCACGTCCCCGGGCGCGAGCAGCTCGGCCGGCAAAAGCGGCTCGGCCGGCAACGGCGACAGCGCTTCCATGATGAAGCGCCTGGACACCGACAAGGACGGCAGCGTGTCGCGCGATGAAGCGAAGAAAGACTCGAACGTCTCGAAGCGCTTCAAGGAACTCGACAAGGACAACAATGGCAAGCTCTCGGCCACCGAATTGAACGCCGCGCAGGCGACCGGCGCGGGCGGCTCCACCAAGGGCTCCAGCCCCTCCGGGGCAGCCGGGCCAGCCGGAAAAGCCAGCAGCGCTCAAGGCAGCGCCACCGAAGGCCCCCGCAAGGGCAATTGAGCGTTTCGGTGTAGACGAGCGCCTTGACGGCGATCGTTCGGCCCCGTCGCGCCGGAAAAAACCGGTGGGCGGGGCGTTTCTACGTACCGGGCCCTAAATCCGGCCGGTCTTGCGCTTCTGGACGTGTTTCGCGACGCCTTTCTTGCCGACCTGCGTCTTCGGCTTCCAGATGTTCCTGTGCTGCAGGAGATCGTCCTTCTCCCAGACATGCGTGGCGTCACCCATGTAGACGATGAACACCTCGCAACCGTCCGGATACTCATACGGCCCGTGCGGGATGTCCCAGCCAAACACGTAATCGCCCGGCCGCAGATCCTTGCCCGCCACGCACATCCGGCCCTTGGTCACCAGGATCGAATGCCAGCTGGTGTGGGTATGCCGCGGCTCGACGTAGCCCGGGGGAAAGCGCTGCTTCATGTCGATGCGCTTCATCACCGGGTCGTAATTGAGCACCTTCACCTTCACGCCCGGCGGCAGCTTGAGCAGCCCGCGTACATCGTCGCTCTCCCACTCCACTTCGTGGTCGTGGATCGCCCTGAAGGTATGATCGAAACCGTCCGCGCTTGTTGCGGCGGCTTTCCGGCGTGCCATGTTTCCCTCTCCTTTCGCTTGAGACTGCCTGGAACGTGGTCGGCATGATACCGCATACGGTGGCGCCGTTGCCTGCGACCCGTTGATCGATGCACCGGTCATGACGCACAATTCGGCGCGTTCCCCACAAAAAGACTGAACACCATGGCAGGAAGCTTTCGGAAACGTTTCACCCTCGCCGCCCTGGCGGTGGTAATCGCCGTGCTGCAGGGCTGCGCGCATACGGATGGCCGGGGTGCCGACGCCGTAGCGCTTTACGATGCCATCGAGCGGGATGACGCCGGTTACGTCCGTGCAGTCGTGCAGTCCGGCGCCGTGAGCGTCAACCAGTCGATTTCGGTTCCGGGATACGCCGAGGGTGCGCCGCTGATCACCGTCGCCGGGCGCAGCGCCGCGCTGCGCATTCTGCGCTACCTGATCTCGGCGGGGGCGGACGTGAACGCACGCACGTCGATCGGCGAAACGGCGCTCATGCTCGCCGCTTTTTTCTCGAGCGAGGACCGCGAGCGCAGCCGCAGCCCGCGCGAGCGGCATGACGAGGCGGTGCGCATGCTGATCGCCGCCGGCGCGGAAATCGACAATCACCCGCATCATTACACGCCGCTCTGCTATGCCGCCTACCACGGGCACGACACCGCAGTGAACCTGCTGCTCGCACGCGGCGCGCGGGTCGATGGCCCTGCGGAGGACGGCGCAACCTACGTCAACACGCCGCTGATGATGGCGGCGATACAGGGACACATGAGCACCGCCCTGCAACTGCTGCGGGCGGGCGCGGACCCGGCCATACGGGTTCATGGCGGACACACCGCGGCGGAACTCGCGGCGAAGTATCGTCATGCGGAACTTGCGCAGCTGTTGCGCTGCGCCGAACGCCACGGCCGGCATGGGTTTGCGCAGCATCACTGTCGCGGTGGCATATCGGAGCAGCAGACGCCCCGGATGTCCGCGGAAAGATAGACTAGAACACGCCGACGGCGAGGCCCGCGGCCAGGCCCTCGCCCGCCTCCTCGCAGCGGTGCACATCCTCCGGCCCTATGGTCTTGGGCGCGAGTATCTTCTCGGGCGTTTGCGCATGGGTGCACACGATGACCGGCTCGGCCACCGCCTTGAGCCGCCACCCGGTGCAGATACGCTCGATTTGGCGCACGGCATTCGCGCCATCGCTCCCGGCGCACACCAGCACCGCGTAAGGCCGGCCGTTGATGCGGTCGAGCACCGCGTAGTAAGTGCGGTCGAAAAACTCCTTCATCGCGCCGGCGATCGCCGCCAGGTTCTCCGGCGCGACGAAAAGGTAGCCATCGGCGTCGAGCAGATCGTCGGCCTGTGCCGCATCGGCATGCAGCAGCCGCACGCGCACGCCCTGCTCGCGGGAAGCGCCGCGGCGTGCAGCCTCCGCCATCTGCCGTGCGCCGCCGGTGCGCGAATGGAAGACGATGAGCAGCTCTTTCACCGCGGAGCTTCCCGAGCGCCTACTTGCGGCCCGCCTCGCGCAGCGCCGCCCGCACCAGCGCGCGCACGGCCCAGCTCTTCACCTTGCGCGCCTGAGGAGCGTCCATCCGCAGCACATCGCGGAACACGACCAGCGCTTCCGGCCCGAAATACACCGCGAGCGCAGCGCAGAGCCGTTGATGGGCGGCCCTGCTTAGCCGCGACTTGACCGGGGCGAGCGCCGCTTCGATCAGCGGCGAGCGCCGATTCTGCCGCACGGGGGTCTTGCCATTCGTGGCCGCGCGGCCGAGCGAGCTTGCGAGAAGGCGGCGCAGCTGGGCCTCGTTGCGATACACCATCTCGTGCAGCGCCGCCTCGGCCGCATCCACGCGTTGCTCCGGATCGGCGGAACGGCTGCCTGCGAAAAGCGCTTCCGCATCCGGCGCCTCGCCTTCGATCGGCGCTTCCACCAGCAGCGCATCGATGCTCGGGAAGTAGCGATAGGCGGTTGCACGGGACACCATGGCCGCCTCGGCCACCTGTTCGAGGCTGGGCGTTCCACCGTGTTTGAGCAGGCGGGCCGCGGCGCTCAGCAGGTCATGTCGCGTGCGCAGCCGCTGGTTCGGACGCCCGATGCTGCTGCGCGCGGGCACGCTAATCCTGCGGCAACTGCCGGAGGATGGCGGCGAGGTCCACCCATACCGCCTCGCGCTGCAGTTCCCCGCGCGGGTTGAACTCGACGACGTGGAGAAGCCGGAACTTCAGCGGCCGGTTCCCGCCCTCGATCCCGAACGGGCGGCCCGGGGCGCGGCCTTCCCAGGTCGATTCATCCACGAGGAAGTTCTCGCCGTAGAGACGCCGCTCGCACACGACCTTGCCATCGGCAAGATCGGCGAACAGCGCCTCGTAGAACGGCCGTGCGTTGTCGCGGCCCTGCGTGGGCCCCGCCGGCCAGCCCACGATATCGTGCGTCACGTCCGGCGCGAGCGTCGAGAGCACGCCTGCCACGTCGTCGCGCGCCTCGAATCCGAAGTGCTCGTCCATCCGGCGGTCCATTTCCACCCGCTCCAGCATGCGTCGCTCCTCTGTTCTAGGATACGTCGGTATCCTAATGAGACTAGTGTCTCATTGTCAAGGAAGGCGGTTCAGGAATACCGGGCCGGGCTTGCAGGCGCGGAGGAGGCGCCGCCACGAATCCGTCACGGGGCTCGTTGCGGGCGCGGCCATTGCGGTCCGGCCTTGAGTCAGCGCGCGCCGGAATTTTCCGCTTCAGCGCGCAGCGCGGTGAGCGTTTCCACGATGTCCCGCACCGGCACGTAGTTCGCCGTACCGTCGGCTGACGGGCGCAGGCTCGCGCGCACGTCCGCGATGATCGCAAGCATCTTCTTCGCCACGGCGCTGCGCGGGTCGTCGGCGCCGATCGAGCGGGCGAACCTTTCCTCATCATCGAGGAATTGACGCAGCCTGTTGAGGTCGAGGGTGGACACGATCGTCAGGCGCCGGGACTGCGCCGGAACGACGGGATGGCATCCGGCGGCGCCGGCGCATCCTGTATCGCCTGCCAGAGCCGCGCCGGAGTGAATGGCATGTCGAGGTGCCGGATGCCGAGCGGGCGCAGCGCGTCGATCGTCGCGTTCACCAGCGCCGGCAGCGACCCGCTGCATCCTGCCTCCCCCACGCCTTTCGCGCCCAGCGCATTGGTTGGTGTCGGCACCGGGTGATCGTGCACTTCGATGTGCCTGAGCCACCCTGCGCGCGGCATGACGTAATCGGCGAAGCTGCCCGAGAGCAGCTGCCCCGCTGCATCGTATACCGCATGCTCTCCGAACACCTGTCCCGCGCCCTGCATGACACCGCCGTGCACCTGTCCCTCCACCAGAGTCGGGTTGATGACGTTGCCGAGGTCGTCGACGGCCGTGTAGCGCGCGATCGCCGCCGCGCCGGTTTCGGGATCGATTTCCACTTCTGCGATGTGGCAGCCGTTGGGGTACGACATGCCGAAGGTGCCCTCGGCCACCGTATCGAGCGGATGAGGCCTCTTTCCGCCGAGCCTGCGCGTCAGCTCCGCGAACCCGAGGGAGCGCTCGCCCGCGTGAAATCGCCCTTCGCCATAGCGCAGTTCGGACTCCGCTACGCCGAGGACGGAAGCCGCGTGCGGGCGCGCCCGCTCGATCAGCTTCTGCCCCAGGATGCGAAACGCGCTCCCCGTGCCGAGCACGCCGCGCGAGCCGCCGGTGCCGTTTCCCACCAGGTCCGCGGCAGGCGGGCGCGGATGGAAACGGATGCCCGACACGTCCACGCCGAGTTCGGCTGCGACGATTTGCGGGTAAATGGTTTCGTGGCCCTGGCCCGAAGACTGCGTGACCGCATACAACGTCATGCCGCCCTGCGCGTCGAACTCCGCCGCCACCTCGTCTTTGGGCGCTGCGCCGCCGCCGCCGGCCTCCAGATACGTCGCGATGCCGATGCCGCGCAGCTTTCCTGCGCGCGCCGAGGCGGCACGGCGTGCGGCGAAGCCCGCCCAGTCGGCGCGCCGCAACGCGTCATCCATCACCGCCTCGAAATCGCCCGAGTCGTAAGTGCCGGCGTTGGGCGTCTTGTACGGCATCGCATCCTTCGGGATCAGGTTGCGCCGCCGCAAGTCGATGGGATCGAAGCCGTGCTCGCGCGCGGCGTAATCCACGAGCCGCTCGATGGCGTAAGCGATGTCGGGCCGCCCCGCCCCGCGGTACGCGGAGACCGGCACGGTATTGGTGTAGGCGAGCCGCGTCCGCGCGTAGATCGCCGGAACGCGGTATACCCCGCCCGCGGTGACGGTAAGGTTCCGCGTCGCGATGAACGAGCCGAACGTTCCTCCATAGGCGCCGAGATTGGCGCAATCGTCGAAGCGGATGGCGAGGAATTTTCCGCCCGCGTCGATCGCGAGCTCGCCGGTCAGCAACAGCGCACGGCCGTGAAAATCGCTCATGAACGTCTCGCTGCGGCTCGCCACCCACTTCACCGGACGTCCCAGTTCCTTCGCCGCCATCATCGCGGCGAAGTACTCCGGGTACGCGGCACCGCGCACGCCGAAGCTGCCGCCCACGTCCTGTGCAACGAGAACGATCTTGTCCTTGTCGAGTCCCGTCACCTGGATGAACTGCCCGCGCATGGTGCCCACACCCTGCAGCGGCACGTGGACGGTGTAGCGCCCGCTCGCGGCATCGAACGCAACGAGACAGGCCCGCGGCTCGAGCGCGTTGCCGACGAGACGCTGGCTGTCCATCGTGACCCTGCTCACGTACTTCGCCGCCGCGAACTGCGCCGCGACTGCCTGCGCATCGCCGGACTCGTACTCGAACGCCAGGTTGCCGGGCACGTCAGCATGTAGCTGCGGCGCGCCGTCACGCACTGCGTTCTCGAAATCCGGGACCGCCGGCAGATCGCGGTACTCGACCTCGATGAGTTCCCGCGCATCCTCGGCTGCAGCAGCGGACTGTGCGATCACCATCGCCACCGGCTCGCCCACGAAACGCACCTTCCCCAGCGCGAGCACCCGGTGATGCGGCTTCTTGATCTGCTGCCCGTCCTTGCCCGGATAACCGACGATGTTGGGAAGGGACTTGAATCCCGCCTTGCGCGCATCCTCGCCGGTATAAACGGCCACCACGCCCGGGACGGCGAGCGCGGGCCCGGCGTCGATGCGCACGATGTCCGCATGCGCGCGATCCGCGCGCAGAAACGCGGCATGGAGCTGGCCCGGCAAATTCCAGTCGGCGGTGTATCTGCCCTGACCGGTGATGAGGCGCATGTCCTCGCGGCGGGTGGCGCGGGCATGCTGCGATGAGAACATCGAGGCGAGCGTTTGCGCAGAAGACATCGTATCGGTTACCGGTCGGGTGCGGTGCGGACATTTTCGCACAGCAGCCGACGGCCCGTCTGCTCGCGCGCCCGCGCGCCACGCCCGGAATCGTACCGGGACAACTATTGCCAGAGGCGCTGCTGCAACGCCGAAGCCCGGGCGAGGCGACGCTCGACGCTGCGCACGAAGGCCTCCTCGGCTCCCCAGATTTCGACCTGTTCGCGCGCGCGCGTGATGCCGGTGTAGATCAGCTCCCGGCTCATGACGCGCGAGAGCTCCTGCGGCAGGATGATGAGCACACGCCCGAACTCGGATCCCTGCGCCTTGTGGATCGTCATCGCGTACACCGTTTCATGTTCCGGAAGCCGCGCGGGGGAAATGCCCCGCATCGTGCCATCCTGCTCCGGGAAAAAGATTTTCAGCGGTCCCTCGGCCCCGCCCGCGGGCAGCGCAATCCCGACATCGCCGTTGTATAGCTGCAGGTTGTAGTCGTTGCGCCTGACCATCACCGGCCGTCCGGGGTACCACGCACGGCGGGCGTCGATCAGGCCCTTTTCCTCGAGCAAGGACTCGATGAGCCGGTTCACGGCGAGCGCACCGAAGGCTCCGCCGCGATGGGCGCACAGGACGCGAAAAGCGTTGAAGCGCTCGAAGACTTCATGCGGCGCGCCGCTGCGCCCGTGCTCGACATAGCCGGCCAGTCGATCGAGAACCGAATCAAGCGCAGTCCTGAGTTCCGGGGCGCCTGTCGTACGCCACGCCAGCCGTTCGCCGGCCGCGGCTTTCAGGTGCGCGAGCGCGGTCTCGCCCTGGCCGCCGTTCACGCTTGCCGCGAGCTTCCCGATCGGCGTGTCGGCGCCGAAGCGGTAGCTGCGGTGGAGCAGCGCGATCGAGTTGCCGAGCGGCGAGTGCGCCGCCGCGATATCACGCGGCTCGGGCCCGCGCCCGCCCATGACTGAAGCGAGGCGGGCGGCGAACGCAGCGGACATGCCGCGGCCCGCGCAGATATCGCCCAGCACCGCACCGGCCTCCACCGACGCGAGCTGATCCTTGTCACCCAGCAGGATGAGCCGGGCGCGAGCAGGCAGCGCGGCAAGCAGCTTGGCCATCAATGCAAGATCCGCCATCGAAGCTTCGTCCACGACCAGCACGTCGAGCGCCAGCGGGCGATCGCGGTTGTGCCGGTAGTACACCGAGCCGGGACGCGCGCCGAGCAGGCGGTGCAAGGTGTGCGCCTCGGCGGGCACGCACGCACGAACCGGATCGTCCGCCGGGTAGTGGTCGAGCGCCTGCCGCACGGCCTCCTGCACGCGTGCCGCCGCCTTGCCGGTGGGCGCGGCGAGCGCGATGGCAAGCTTGCGTCCGCGTGCCTGGGCGGCGAGCAGCGCGAGGATTTTTACCACGGCATAGGTTTTGCCGGTCCCCGGTCCACCGGAAATCACGCACAGGCGGCGCAGCACCGCCATCGCGGCCGCGCGCTTCTGATCGAGATCGCGCGGATCGGGAAACAGGCGCTCGAGTCCGTCGCGCAGCAGGTCCGGATCCACGTCATCCGCGTCGCACGCCCGGTCGAGCAGGTCCCGCGCAAGCTGCGATTCGTATTGCCAGTAGCGGTAGAGGTAGAGCCGCCCGTCATCGTCGAGCACGAGCGGGCGGAAATCCTCCGGCATGCCGACTACGGGAGATCGGCGCAAGAGCGCGATCCAGTCCCGCAGGGATGGCGCCGTGATGTCCAGCCCTTCAATGGCACGCCCCGCGTAGTCGTCAAGTCGTACGCACACGTCGCCGTTGCTCGTCGCCCGGCACGCGAGCACCGCCGCCGCGCGCAGCGCCGCGTCTTCCGCTCCGGCGAGTCGCGCGAGAAACCGCGCGAAGTGCGCCTCGAGGCACGTCACGCGTGGTGTTTCATCGAAGACCGTCTGCGCCGTCGCCATGGGCTAGCCTTGCGCGAGGTAGCGGTCCAGCGCTTCGATGAGCCCGCGTTCCGGGCGGTCCGCATAGATGCCGTTCCGGTCCCCGGTGTCGGGCCGCATCCCGCGCAGGAAAAGATAGTACACACCGCCGAAGTGCCGGCCGTAGTCGTAGCCCTCGATGCGCGCAGACAGATAACGGTGCAGGGCGATGCAATAGACGAGATATTGCAGATAGTAGGCCTCGCGCGCCATCGCTTTGCGCAGTTCCGTTTGTCCGTACGCGCCTGCCGACGGGCCGAGCCAGTTCGATTTGTAGTCCGCGAGATAGTAACGCCCGTCGCACTCGAACACGAGGTCGATGTAGCCCTTCATGTAGCCCCGTGCCGGCGCAAAGTGCAGCGTCCCGATGCGCTCGCGTATTTCGGCCGGAAACTCCCAGCGAAGGAGGAGCGCCTTGAGTCCGCCCTCCGAGAGATGCGCGACCGGATAATAGAACTCCAGCTCGTTCAGGCGGCGATCGGCGGCGATGCGCCCAAGGCGCAGCGTTCCCGTTTCATCGAGCGGCGCGGCGAGGGCGCGCTCCACCATGTCCGACACGCTACCGACCCACTGGAGGGAAAAATCGTGCGCCGCAAGCGCGCGCGCCACCACCCGTTCCAGCACCGCGCGATTCGGATCCGCGAAATCGATCGCTTCGAAGATCGCATGCAGGCATCGCCCGGTGCGCGCGCCCCGCGGGAAGGCATGGATGTCGCGCGCTTCCACCGCGATGTCGATTTCTCCGATGCGCGTAGCGGCATCGTAGTCCGGCGTCTCCACGGAGCGCGCGTGCGCAAGCGCCGAGAAACTCGTGAGGCGCCAGGTCTCGCGGACCGCGCCGGTGAATGCGCGCGCGGCAAGTTGCGGCGGCGACGTTGCGCCCGGTGTGGCGTTGATCTCCTCTCCGGGCAATATGGTGCGTACTGCGATTCGTCCTTCCGCGCTCGCTGCAATGCGTTCGAGGTCGTCCCGTATCCGCGCATCGCTGAGGGTCACCGCAACGGAATCCGCATGCTTTTCGCGACGATGCAGCAGCCAGGCAGGCGCCGAGGTTTCCGCCTCGTTGATGTGCCCCCATACCATCCAGCAGCGATAGCGGGCGCGGGTGAGCGCCACGTAGAGCAGCCTCAGGTCTTCGGCGAGTTCCTCGCGCACTGCCAGCGGCCGTGAAGCTTCCAGCGTGGCGGAACCCAGGTCGAGCACCGCAGCGCAGCGCTTTGCGGGATCGTGAAACGTGATCGAGTCGTCCCATGCCGCATGCAACCGCCCGTCCCACATGAACGGGCAGAACACCAGCGGAAACTCGAGCCCCTTCGCCGCATGCACGGTCAGGATCTTCACCAGATTTTCATCGCTCTCGAGGCGCAGCAGCTCCTCTTCGTTCTTGTTGCCGGGCAAGCTGCGCTTTCCGGCCAGCCATTCCAGCGCGGCCCCCATGCCATCGCGGGCCGTGTCGCGATGCATGAGTTCCAGCACATGCGACAAATTCGTCACGCGACGCTCGCCATCCGGGTACCCCAGCAGCCGCTCCACCGTCCCGTAATCATGAAGCAGCCGTCGCGCCATGCGTATGAAGCCCTGCTCGTGCCACTCGCTGTGCGCGGCGCGAAAACGCTCGGCGACTGCCTCCCATACGGTTTCGTCGGCTGCCAGCGCATGGAGCGCCGTTCCGGAGTACCCGATCAGTTCGGTTGCAAGCGCCGCGCGGACGAGGGGTTCGCGTCCCGGCTCCGCAACCGCCATCAGGACCCGCTGCAGTTCCTCTGCCTCGTGAGTGGCGAAGACGTTCGCCGCGCCGCGCTCCACGCTTGCCATGCCGAGCCGTCGCAGCGCCTCGCTCATCGCACGCGCCTGCCTGTGGTTGCGCACCAGCACCGCGACATCCCCTCCGCAAAGCGCTCGCTCCTGGAGCATTCCGTTCCGCGGCACGGCGATGCGCGCGCGGTTCGCGTCACCGAGGCGCAGCAGCCGTGCGATTTCGGCCGCTGTCGTTTCCGCGGCATGAGCCGTCGCGACATCCTTGTTGAGCGGCTTTCCGTTCTCGCCCGCGATGAGCTGAAACTCGAACGGCGGCGCGCTTTCGCCTTCGACAACGAGATGGCCGCGACTCCCCGGCGCAGGCGCCGACGGCACGAAGGAAATTTCCGGGATGACGAAAGGCGCGGCACTGCGCTCGAAGAGATCGTTGACCGCAGCGAGCAGCGGGCGGTCGGAGCGCCAGTTCACGTCGAGCGCATGGCGGTGGCGGGCATCGCCCCGCGCATCGAGATAGGCGTATATGTCCGCGCCGCGGAAGCTGTAGATCGACTGCTTGGGATCGCCGACGAGGAAAACCGGAAGGCCGGTATCGGTGTAGATCGCCCGGAAGATGCGGTACTGCACCGGGTCGGTATCCTGGAATTCGTCGATCAGCGCGGCCGTGTAGCGCCCGCGTATGGCAGCCGCCAGTTCCGCACCGCGCTCCGCACGAAGCGCACCTTCCAGGTTGAGCAGCAGGTCGTCGTACGATTGCAGCCGAAGCCGCTGCTTGCGTGCTGCAAGCTCGGCGTTGGAGTATTCAAGAAGCTCCACCCTCAACTGCGTAAAGCGGCATTCGTAGGCCGCCTCGAGCGCCGCATGCGCATCCTTCAGCGCCGCACACGCCGCGTAGAACGGATGGCTCGGCGGCTTCGCGCCGCGCTTCGTGCCCTCGGCGAGCGCGTCCGGCGTAAATTTGTCGAATCGTTCGAAAAGCGAAAGTCCCGGCTGCGCTCTGCCGAGGCAACGGTCCATCTCTTCCAGCCACTTCCCCAGCCACTCTGCGCGGTACTTGTTGCCGTGCAGGTTCGGATTTCCGACCAGCTGACCGGAAATCGCCTGGCGCGAGTCTCGCCATATCGCCCGGGCCGCCGCATGCGCCCGCTCGTAGGCCGCTTCGATCGCCGGGATGTCACCGGGCGACGCAGGGCCGCGAATCTCGAGATACGGCTTGCCGAGCCTGCCGTCCAGCTCCTCACGCAGCTTGTGCGGTGTCAACTTCGTTTCGAGCACGCAGCGCGCGAACAGCGGCGAAGCGTCGTAGAGCGACCGGCGCCAGAAGTCCTCGGTAATTTCCTGCAGGAGCCGGCTCAGGTCGGGCAGGATCTCGCTTTCGAACGGCATCCCGCTTTCGAACGCGCGATCCGCCAGCACGCGCTGGCAGAACGCGTGGATGGTGTAGACCGGCGCCTGGTCGAAGTCCCGCAGCGCGCTGGTGAGCTTGAGCGCCGCACTGTCGTGGTCCGAGATGCGCGCCAGAAGTCCGGCGACAAGCGCATCGGTGGACCCGTCCCGATCCGTGAGCGCACCGGGAAGCCGGTTCTTGGCACGCTCGAAAGCGGCACGCGCGGCGACAATCCTGTTCCGTATCCGGTCGCGCAACTCGGCCGTAGCGATTTCAGTGAAGGTGACGACCAGTATGGAATCGACCCGGCGGTCGGTCTCCAGCAGCAGGCGCAGGTAGAGCGCGGTGATCGTCCACGTCTTCCCGGTGCCGGCATTCGCCTCGATGAGCGAAATGCCATCGAGCGGCGCCTGGAGCGGATCGAGACGCGCCGACCCGCTCATGCCGGGCGTCTCTCTTCCATCGCCGCGAGCAGCGGTCCGAATACGGCCTGAGCGAGCGCCTCGAATTCGCCGCCGAGCGCATCGACACCGCGAAACGCGAGGCGGTAGTACGGATCGGCGTCCTCGCCCCGATTGTGATTCGAGAACCACACCTTGCGCGCAGCATCGATGGAGCGCTCTTTTTTCAGGTACGCGCACGCGCTCTCAGGGAGGAAATGCAGCGGACGCTGCAGCCCGCACCAGTACAGACTCAGAAGCGCCGCAAGCGGCGAGTGCGGCTCCGCCAGCGGGCTGAATTCGAGCACCTTGTCCTGCAGGAACCAGCGGGTACGCAGCGTGACGCCTTCCGGGCGCAGCACGTTCAGCACGAGATGCCGCACCCACGCGTCGAGCAGGTCCTTGGCTTTGCATTCCGCCAGCCGGTGGCCGAGCAACCCTACGCCGCTCACTCCGCTCAGCACCCCGCGCAGTTCCATCCCGGCGAGCTGCAGATCGAAAGGGATCGGCTCGGGCGTGTGTCGCGGGTGCGCCGCCAGCAGCCGTTGCGCGAATCCCTCCACTTCGTTCGCCGTGCGCTCGAATGCCGCCGTACCGACCTGCGCGTGGGGCAGCAGTCCGCTCGCCCTCGCGACGGGCAGCGCGCCTGCCAGCGGCACACCCCGCATGCGCACGCCGAGCAGCCGTTGCTTGAGCGCATAGTCCTCCAGTCCGCCCAGAACAAGAGGCTCGCGGCCGTCCATGTCTTCCTCGGCTTCCTCGAGCCGGATACCGAGCCGCTCGCGCAGAAAGTAGCGCGCCGGGTTGCGCAGGAACCGGATGAGCGATTCCAGTTCGACCACGCGCCACTCGGATTCCGGTTCGGGCAGCGGCTGCGCGATGAAAGGTTGCGGCGCGGCTTCCCCTGCGGAGCGCCCGGCCGCCTCGCACAGCGTGCGCGAGTAACTGAAGAGCCGCGGATCGCCCGTGAAATAGCGCACGCTGAACGGCTGCAGCGGGTGCTGCGTCTGTACCTGGGCCCGGACGTCGCTGCCCTGCGCGCCGGAGTAATTCTGTGCGAGGTAATCCATGAGCTCGCTCACCAGCACCGAAGGCGGCATCACGCTGTCGTCGCGGATATGCCGGCCGGTATAGCTCATGTAGAAACAGCGCCGCGCCGAAGTCAGCGACTCCAGGAACAGATAGCGGTCGTCGTCACGGCGCGAGCGGTCGCCCTTGCGGAAATCGCTCGCCATGAGGTCGAAGCCGTAGGGCCTGCGCATGCGGGGAAACGCGGTATCGTTCATGCCGATCAGGCATACGATCTCGAAAGGCAGGCTGCGCATCGGCACCATCGCGCAGAAGGTGACCCCGCCGGAGAGAAACGCACGACCCGGGATTTCCAGCCGGCTGCGCAGCGCCCTCTTCACCACTTCGAGCGGGATCGCGCCCTCGAAGCCGCCGGCCGCCGCTTCCGATTCAAACGCGCTGAGGGCGGCGCGCAGGCCCGCTATTTCTTCCTCGCCACCTTCCCCGGGGTCGAAAAACTGCCCGAGGATTTCACGCACCGCCCGCCCCCACTGCGGCACGGAACGGGTGGCGGGCATCCCGTTCAGGGCGATGGCGGCTTCGGCGAAGTCCGCGAAACGGCCCAGGACCTCGCCGAGGCTGCCCTCGACCTCGTCGTGCGGCAAAGCATCGCCGAAGAGGCGCTCGCCCCCGCCCGGAAGGGCATAGCCGAGCAGGAGGCGCTCCAATCCGAAACGCCACGTATGCTCGAACGTGGCCGGCACGCCGAAATGCGCCCGATGCGCGGAATCGATGCCCCAGCGTATGCCGCTTTCGCGCACCCAGTCGCGCACGGTGTCAAGGTCCTCCAAAGTCAGCGCGAAACGGCGCCGCACCGCCGGCTCGTCTAGCAATTCGAGCACCTGCGCCGCCTCGTAGCGGCTGCCGGGCAGATCGAGCAGCGCCATGAAAGTCGCCGCCAGCGGGCTCTCGCGCTCCGCGCTGCGATCCGAAACGCTGAATGGAATGCGCGGCTCCGCGGTGCCGAACACCGCGTCGATATAGGGTGCGAACGACTCGATGTCCGGGGTCATCACGACGATATCGGAAGGCTCGAGGTCGGGCCACCGCTCGAACAGTGCGAGCAGTTGATCGTGCAGCACTTCCACTTCGCGCATCGCGCCGTGGCATGCGTGCACCTGCAGCGAACGGTCCTCCGCCGCGACTTCCACCGCACCGCCCGCCGTCGCGCGCTCTCGCAATTCCAGAATGTCGGACTGGACTGCGGCAAGGAGCGACGCACTTCCCGGATCGACATAGCAGTCGTCCTCCACCGCGGCGCAGTTCTGCAGCAGGTCGAAAAAATCGCGGCCCTGCTTGCCGAGCGACGCCAGCAGCGCGTTGCCGCTTTCGAGGTATGCCGCATCGGGGCGACCGGCAAGTTTGCTGCGTGCGATCGCGCCCCCCGCCTCGATGTCGCCCCAGTACTCGCGGCAGGGATTGAGCAGGAAAAGATGAACGTCCACGTGTTCGGCGAGCCCTGCGAGCAGCTCGAGCAGCATCGGCGGCAGCGCCGGCGCACCGAAGACCGAGATGCGCTCCGGCACCCCCGCCTGCGCCACCAGCGCGCCGTCGAGACGCTCCAGGAAGCGTCGATGCAGCGCCGCACGGTGCGGCGTCCCCGCTCCAGCCACAACGCGCCGCCATAACAATGCCTGCCAGTGGGGTGTATCGCCGGCGTCCCACTGTGCGATCCAGTCAGGCCGGTAGAGCAGATACTGGTCGAAAGTGTCCGCGATGCGCCGCGCCAGCTCGTAGCGGCGATACGTCTCCCCGCGCACGTAAGCGCGAACCGGCGCAAACGCCGCGCGAACTTCGAGCGCCGGCAGCTCCTGCATGATGCGCCACGTCATGACCTCCACCTCGAAATCCGACGTGTGCGGCAGGGCGTCGAGCGCTCTATACAGCTTCCAGGCGTACGCGGCCGGCAATGGAAAGCGGACGTTGGCACAGATGCCGCCCGATCGCGCAAGCTCGAGCGCAAGCCAGCGCGCGACGCCGTGGCTCTGCACCACGATCGTCTCCGCAGCAAGTGGAGCAGTGAGCGGCACACGCGTCACGCGAGCCAGGCGCTCGGCGAGCGCTTCCAGGCGATTGCCCTGGTGGAGGGTCAGCATGGCTTATCGCCGCGCGCGTCGAATTTGCTGCGTCCTCCCATACCGGCGCATTGTAGAGGCGGCGCGGGCTCAGTACGTGAGCCCGTCATGCTGCTCCAGAGGGCTTTATACCCGGGGTACCGTCACGCCGACCAGCGTATCGCGCGTCGCGAGCTTCGCCAGCGCTTCTTCGCTCCACCCCTCGCTGCCCGCCGGACGCATCGGAATGACAACGTAGCGCATGTCGGCGTTGGAATCGTGCACGCGCACCGTGACGGTGTCCGGGAGAACGGTCCCGAACTCCTTCAGCACCGCGCGCGGCTCGTACACCACGCGCGAGCGGTAGTTGCTGCTTTTGTACCAGGTCGGCGGCATGCCGAGCAGCGCGCGCGGGTAGCACGAGCACAGCGTGCACACGATGACGTTGTGCGCCTCCGGCGTATTCTCCACCGCGATCAGGCGATCGGCTTCGAGATCGATGCCCATTTCCGCACACGCCGCCTTGCCGTCCTCCAGCAGCCGCTTTTTGAACTCGGGATCCGCCCACGCGCGCGCGACGACACGCGCACCGCGATAGGGAAAATCCTCCTCGAAGGTTTCCATGCGTCGGCGTATTTCCTCGGCGGTGAGCAGCCCCTTCTCCTCCAGCAGCTCCTGCATGGCGCGGCTGATGATCTCGTATTCCGACGGCGGACCTTCGTCATCGGCTGCGGGTGCCGCATGGTCATGCTGCCGATCGTGATCGTGCGCAGGCGTCCGTCCGGCATACTGATCGAAAGAACTGCTCATGTCATGCACCTCCTGCGTTGCCCGGGGCAGGCTCGAGCCAGTGCTCGTAGATTTCCATTTCGACGATGTCGCGCGCCGGGCCGTCGTAATGCGGCCAGACGTGGTGTTGCGGGAAGCGCACGCGGTACAGCACCCGGCGCGGCTGGCCGTCGAAACCATAGGCGAGTTCTTCCGGATTCGGAAACGCGCCGCAGATACGCTCGATCACGCCCTGCTTGCCGCGTATGTAATACGGCGTGCGGCGATGCCCCGGGGGAAAGGAACGCTTCACCACCACCCGGTCGCCCACGTTGAAGCGGTGGCCGGGCGCCGGCGTGTAGGTCGAAGGCCGCGCCGTCGCGCGGACGTCGGACTTCACCGGTGCCCGCTCTTCCGCACCGGCTTCGATCCCGCCCCGGGCACGTCGAAGCGCGCGCGCACTTCATCCATCCTGGCCTTGAGTTCACCTTCGGTGATCACGCCTTTTTCGAGCAGCATCGTGCGCAACGCCAGGGTGGTGCGCTCGAAATATGCAAGCTTGTAATAAAGCTCGCCGAGGTCCTCCGCAGCGCGGCGCAACTCGTCCAGGCGCACGATCTTCTTCGCGCCCAGCGTGCTGCGCAGGGCGTTGGCCTGCTTCTCCCAGAACTTCATGCCGTGGTCCGTCGTATCGATCGCGCCCGCCGGCTCGCCGCCCATGTCGTGCGGGCCCTTGTTGACCGGTTTATCGCTCATTCGCTCACCGTCCGGAGTCCGTGGTTCCTGCGTTTGTCGCCAGGTGCAGAATAGCATACGGACCCGCTGGTTTGACCGCCCGCTTGGCGCGCCGCTAGAATCCAATGCCCCCGGAGGATAACGCTATGTCACAGCGTTCCATTCCCGCGATCTTCACCCTTGCAGTCCTCGCTGCCGTATCGCCGGTGCACGCGCATCACGCCATGGACTGCCAGTTGCCCGCAACGTTGCTGTAAGGCCTGCTCTCCGGTCTCGGGCCTCCGATCATCGGGATCGATCACCTGCTCTTCATCATCGGAGCGGGCGTGGTGGCAGCGCATGTCGCGCGCTTGCGGTTATCCAGTCCGCCGTCGCGCTCGGCGCATGGGCTGTTGCGCGATGGCTGTGCGCGCGCCATCCCGCGTTCCCGGTGCAGCGCGTCGCGGGCGCCGCTTTGGGTTCGCCGGAATGTTCTTTGCCGGCGCGATCGTCCTGGGATAGGCTGCGCCGGCCGGAGTTCTCTATCGCCACGCGCACTCATTCGTCGCGAGCGCGTAACCCCGCGTCGAGGCTACCTTCCGGCGGCGCTCTCCGCCTGATCGAGCGCCTTCATCACCTGGTCGGTAATATCGATGGCGCGGCTCGCGTGTACCGCCTCCTGCAGCACCAGATCGAGTTTCTGCGCTTTCGCGATTTTCGTCACGATCGCGCCGAGATCGCGCAGGAACTTCTGCCGCTCCTCGGCCTTGCGCCGTTCCAGGTCCTCGAGAAAGCTGCGGCGCGCCTGCTCGAACTGCTGGACCAGCCGCGCGAATTCGCGGCGCCGGCTGTTGAGCTCGTCGGCGGACACGCCCGATCCCGGCTTCTCGACCTGTTGCTCCATCGCCGTCAGCCTGGCGTGGAGCGCGCGCACCTCGGCGTCCCGCGCGGCGAACTCCTGCTTGAGCTTCTCGGCATCCCGCTGGGGGCGCCTGGAATCGCGTTCGATGCGGACCAGATTGATGAAGCCGATCTTCACCGGCTGCGCCCATGCCGGAACGGCAATCGCCAGCGTGGCCCACGCGACTAGAAGCCATTTCAGCAGGTTTCTCATGCAGCAAGGACCGTGCAGTCGTATTTCCGGTAAAGATGACCGCAATCTCAGCGTGCGGCGTCTATCGCACTGCGCTGGCGCGTCGCATGGAGGCCGCTGACCAGCTCGGCCATGGCGTTCGACAGGTTGTTGAGCGGATTCGTCCTGCAATAGTTCTCGACCCACGACTCGACGCCGGCGACGGTGGCATCACCCAGTATGTCGTGAGTGTCAGCCTGCCACCCGTTGTACGAAGTGACATATCCCGAGATCCAGGCCTGGATCTGCTTGTAGCGCACGCCCTGCTGGTCCCACCGCTCCTGGATATAGGCTTCGCAAGGAATCGTCATGTAGACCGCATACGTCTTCTGCTGCGCGATCGCCGGCAGCGCGGCGCCCGCGAGCGCCAGCGCGAATAAAATACTGCGCATATCACCCTCCCTCGCCCGCGATCATAACAGCTTTTTTGGGCGTGCCGAATGGGGTGAGCGCGGCGTGTGCCGCTCGAGTTTGGCGAAAAAGGGAGGCGTGCTACGCGTGAGCGCGGCGGTCCGGCCAGCCGGAGCTGCGAGCGCGCGCAACATCCGATGTCACTGTGAAAGCGCGAACCCGATTGCGACCATGCTGATCACGATGGAAAAGCTGGCGAGGAACAGCACCAGTCGCGCGCGCATCGCCACGACTTGCGACGCACGCGCCAGCGCGGCCACTTCCTCGGCGAGCTGCTTCATCACCGCGGCGTCCGCGCGGTCGTGCTCTTCAAGCGCCTCGATGCGCTCGATCAAAGCGGCGAGATCGTTGGGCCGGCCGGGCTCGGACTGCCTGCGGCGCGTCTGCGACAGCAGGCGGTTCGCCGCGTCCACCACGGTGGGCGCCTGGCTCAGGATGGTCTTCCAGGGTAACGCCTTCAACACCGTCAACCAGCCCACCGCCATGGCAAGCTTTCCTCTGTTTCAGAAGCGCGTATTCTGACCGACCTCCTCGGGCCGTGGAAGCGTCATGCCGCTTTCATCGTTCCATGTCGCGCCGACGGGCCCGGCATGTCCCGACCTGTTATCTCCGGACGCCTGCCGCGAGCCCGGCGCACTTTCCCACAGGCTGGTCAATTCGCGATTCGTTGCAGACCGCAGCAACAAGCCACCACCCAGCAAGCCCATGATGACGTTCGGGACGCCGCGCCCGCGCGAGGCGCACAGGATCATCCCCGTGCCCAGCAGCCCGCCGGCCAGCCTGGCTGCGGGCGACCAGTTGCGCTGCAGGAATTCGGAACGACTGACGCGAGCGCGCCCTCCCTGCAGCGCCGACACGCCCCTGGCTTCGGCATATGCCGACAGCCGGTCTTCGACCGAACGCACGCCTTCCACCGACTTCACCGCCGATACGAGCGGCTGCACCTCCTCGATCAGGATCGGGCCGCTCAAGATCACATGCCCCTCGCGCAGCGCCACTTCGATGGCGTGCGGATGGGACACGACGCGTCCCAGGCGCGCACGCACGCGCTCCGTGACATCGCGATCCGAGGCGAGCCTGTCGCGACGCAGCCAGCGCTGCGTCATTGCCCAGAGCCCGCTGCCGCGGTTCGCGATATCCGCGGCCGTGACGCGCCGCGCGTCGCGCACCCTGTGTGCGAGGTGCAGCAGCTGGTCGCGCACCAGCGCTCGCCGCCGCCGTCCGCGTTGGGGATCCATGAAAAACATGGCAATGGCGCCCACGCCCAAACTGCCGATAATGGAACGATAGCCGACCGCCCGCCGTGATGCGCGGGCGAGCCGGCCGGCATGCTGAAGCCGGTAGTCCGTTTTCATCGCCGCTCCTTTGGTCACTTAAACTCTAAGGTTGTGACCGTCGCGCGGCGGCTGGGTTTCGGCCTTGGCGCCGGCTGCCACTACAATATGCGACCTTTCTCGCGAGCACGACCGTCACCGATGTCGATGCTCGCCGGACGTATCTGACGACAGACAGGGGCAGCCCTTGAACAAGCCGGTGGACGAATTCGAGTTCTTTCTGGAAAAGCCGTGGTCGGACGGATTTCCCGTCGTCACGCCGACGGAGGCGCGGGTGCGGTGGATGCTGCAAGGCACGGGCCGCGACCCCGAGGAGCGGGTTGCCCACATTCCGCCTGCGGGTGAAGCGGCGACCGTGCGGACGGTCGCGATACACGCGCTGATGGCAGGATGCAAGCCCGAATACCTGCCGGTGGTGCTCGGCGGCATCGAGCTGATCACGCGTGAGACATTCAACATGGGCGGCGTACAGTGCACCATGCACGGCGTTGCGCCGCTCATGATCGTCAACGGCCCGTACGCCGAGCGCGTCGGGCTGCACGGCGGGAACGGCTGCTTCGGGCCGGGCTTTCGTGCCAATGCGACCATCGGTCGGGCGATCCGGCTGATGCTGCTCAATTTGGGCGGCGGCATTCCGGGGCTGGCCTCCGCCACGGTATTCTCATCGCCGATCCGCTACACCGCCTGCCTGACGGAACACGTCGCGCGGTCGCCTTGGGAAACGCTCGCGGTATCGCGTGGCTATGCGCCTCCGGACAACGTGATCACCTGTGCCATGGCGGAAAGCCCGCGACTGCACTTCGACGACGTCAGCACCGAACCGGAACGGCTGCTCGCCGGCATAGGCGACGCGATGACCGCGCCCGGCTCGTGGAACATGTGGTTCACTTCCGACATGGTCGTCGCGATGAGCCCGCAGCACGCGCAGCTGTGCGCCCGGGCCGGCATGAGCCGCAACGACGTGGTGCAGCGCCTTGCCGAACGGGCGGTCCGGCGCCAGGGCGATCTCAAACGCGGCGGCAACTGGCGGCCGGAGCGCGCGCGGGCGATGGGGCTCGATCCGGATGACGACTCGGCATGGGTCCGCGCCGTGAAGGATCCGCAGCGCCTGCACCTGATCGTGGCAGGCGGAATGGGTCCGATCACCGCCATCTGCCACGGCTGGAACGAGTCCAGCCACGCGGTTCACGGCAGGTACGAGGTATGATCTCCGGGCCGCCGGTAACAACTGTAAAGGGAAACGACCATGAATGATGCATTGCCGTTCATCGACCCGACAGCGGGAGGCAGCAAGGCCGTGATCGCGCTCGCGCCGCGGCCCGCCGACCTTGCGGGCAAAGTAGTCGGCCTGCTGGACAACACCAAGGAGCAGGCCGACATCATTCTCGACGCGGTGGCCGGCGTGCTGCGCAGCCGCTACGGCGTCGCGAAAGTCGTCACGCGGCGCAAGGAATTCTTCTCGAAACCCGCGACCGACGCGCTGATCGACGAAATGGCGAAGGAGGTTCAGGTCGCCGTCGCGGCGCTCGGCGGGTGAGGGTCGTGCACGTTGTGCAGTGTGCACGACACGATCGAATTCGAGAAGCGCGGCATACCGGCGACGGTCTTTCTCACGCAGGCCTTCAGAAACGCGGCGGTCTACCAGTTTCGCAGCAAGGGCATGGATGCTCACCCGTACATCGAGCTGCCGCATCCGGTGAGCAACTTGACGGAAGCCGAGATGCGCGCGGTGACTCTGCAGCACATCGATGAGCTGATGCGCCAGCTTACCGCGTAAGGCCCGTTGACGTTCCCGTCAGCGGTTTTCGTCCCAGCTTTTTTCAGGAGGCTTTCGTTCCCGCTTTTTCCTCGATGCAGGCGTTCAGCAGCTCGAAGTTGGAACGGTCCATCCTGAGCTTGCCTTCGTTGATCCGGCGATCGATCTCGATCACCGCATCGTTTCCCGGCGTCGGGATCCCGAGTTCCCTCCCCTTACGCGAGACGAGCCCGGTGATGAACTCCATTTCGCTGCGGCGGCCCTTGATGTGATCGTGGATCGGCGCGGTGCGCGAGCGCCCGCCCACGTGCTTCATCAGCGTCTGGCGCGCGGTCACCAGGTTCTCCTCGCTGGATCCGGCGAACTCGTCGGCGCGCAGCCCGAATATCGCCTCGGTGCGATAGCCGAGCGCCGTGCCGACCGCGAGCGACTCCTGTCCGATGCGGATCGCGATTTCGGCCATCCCCGGCCGCTCCACCGCCTCGGCGTTGCGCAGTCCCAGCAGCCCGTGCGGCCCCATCGTCATGGTATTGGCGATGAGCTTGGTCCACTTGGCGCCGTAGATGTTGTTGGTGACGTCACAGCGCGCGACATGCGACAGGATCGTCTGGATTTCCTTCACGCGCGCAGTGTAGTAGCCGTCGAGTTCCCCCACGGCGAACCATGTGCCTGTGTGGGAGGTATTGCGTTGAACCCGTCCCGGCGTGAAGATCTCGGCGGAAAGCTCGATGCAGCATCCCACGGTGCGGTTGCGGCCCACGATGGACGCGATGGAGTCGTCGTTCATGCCGTTCATCACGCCGACCAGCACGCCCTCGCTCCTGAGATAAGGCCTGATGAACTCGGCGAGCCAGCGGTGATCGTTCGACTTGACCGCCAGCAACACGATGTCGAACACGAGATTCGCCGCAGCGAGGTCGCACAGGTGATAGGCGTGAAACGGCGGAATTTCGATGTCGCCGTCCGGAATCTCCACGGTGAGGCCCCTGGTCCTCAGCGTCTCGACCTGCGCCGGCCACTGGTCGATCACGCTGACGTCATAGCCGGCCGTGATGAGATCGGCGCTCACGCTGCCCCCGATCGCCCCGGCGCCGAGAACCGCGATTTTTTTTGTCCGCGCGCCGTCAGCCATGGCGCAGTTCAGCGTGCGTGACCGACCGCGTCGGCGACCGCCTTGCCGATATCGGAAGTCTTCGCCCTGCCGCCCAGGTCCGGCGTATGCGGGCCTTCCACCAGTATCGCCTCGATCGCGTCGAGTATCGCGTCGTGTGCGCGGCGGGTGTTATCCGCGCCGTTTCCCAGGAAATCGAGCATCATGGCGCCCGACCAGATCTGCCCCACCGGGTTGGCGATCTGCCTGCCGTAGATATCCGGCGCGGAGCCGTGCACCGGCTCGAACAGCGACGGGAAATTGCGCTCCGGATTGAGGTTGCTCGAGGGCGCGATGCCGATCGTGCCGGTCGTCGCAGGTCCGAGGTCCGAAAGGATATCGCCGAAGAGATTGGAGGCGACGATCACGTCGAAGCGGCCGGGATCGAGCACCATCTGTATGGTGAGCCCGTCGACGTGATACTGGCTGCGCCGCACGTCCGGATACTGCTTGCCCATCGCGGCGAAGCGCTCGTCCCAGTAGGGCATGGTGATCGAGATGCCGTTGGACTTGGTGGCGGACGTGAGATGCTTCTTGCGCTTCATGGCGAGCTCGAAGGCGAACTTCATGATGCGGTCGCATCCCTTGCGGGTGAACGTCGAGATCTGCTGCGCCATCTCGCGCTCGGTGCCTTCGAAAAGGCGTCCGCCCATCGACGAATATTCGCCCTCGGTGTTCTCGCGAATGACGATGTAATCGATGTCGCCGGGCTTGCGGTCCGCGAGCGGCGAGCGTATCCCCGGCATGAGCCGCACCGGCCGCATGTTCACGAACTGATCGAACTCGCGCCTGAACTTGATCAGCGAGTCCCACAGCGACACGTGGTCGAGCACGCGCGCGGGCCAGCCCGAAGCGCCGAAAAAAATGCAGTCATGGCCGCCGATCCGGTCCTTCCAGTCGTCGGGCATCCACTTGCCGATCCGGTCGTAGTAGTCGCACGACCAGTCGAAGTGGTCGAGCTTGAGATCGATGCCGAACCTGCTGGCGGCGGCTTCCACCACGCGCACGCCTTCGGGCATGACTTCCTTGCCGATGCCATCCCCCGCGATGACGGCGATCCTGAACTGCTGTTTTCCGTTGCTCACTGTCGGTCCTCGTACGTAGATCGGGCGCCGCCCGTGCCGGCGCGACGCCCGATTTTAACGTGTCCGGGACCGGAAGGCCGGACTGGAGCCTTTATGCGACTTCCGCCTGCGATTCGCGCGGAATGTACTTGCGCCGTCCGGCCATCGCCCCGATGACGGCCGCCGCGAGCGAGAGCACCAGCGCACCGAAACTCGCCCACGCGCCTCTCGTGACGGCGGGCTGCAGCTCCTCGGCTTTGCGTTCCATCGCCCCACTGCTGCGCGCCTTGGCGTAGAGGTCCGCCACGCCTTTGCGTGCTTCCGCCGCCGCCTGTGCCGGGTTGTCGCGCACCCGCTCCACCGCCTGCGCGGTGTTGCTGAGCGTCGCCCGCACTTCGCTCTGCGGGATGCCGGTCGCCGTGGCGAGCTGCTGCGCGGTCTTGGGATCGCGCAACCGCGACAGGATCTGGTTCACGTCGCCCGACGACACGTCGCCATCCTGCGCCATCATGCCTACCGCGGAACCGACGCCGCGCACCATGTTGAACGCGCCGCTCGCCAGCATTCCGATCCCGGTGGTGGCGAGATAGACCATCAGCAGCACGCTCACAGCCCACACCAGCGCCCCTTCAAAGAACCCCGTGGTGCGGTCGAAGATGGCGCCGATGCGGGTGGAAACCATCCCGCCGACGAACAGCGCGATCAGCAGCGACAGTCCGCCCCAGACACCGATTCCGGCGCCCACCGATTCAGCCTGGGTGTCACCGGGGTCCACGGCGGTCACCCCGATCGCGACTCCGAGCACCGAGAGCAGCAGCAGCAGGCCGATCGCCACCAGCACGCCGCCCCAGATGCCGCCCCAGGAAACCTTCAATCCTTCCGCACTGCCGAGGCGCGCTGCGTAATCACGGCGGCGCTCGCCTATGCGCCGCTCGTGCGGATAAGTATCAACATAAGTGGCCATGCATAGTCTCCTCTCGCAGGTTGGGTAGTCGAGGAGCGCGCTTGCAAGAAGCGGGCCACGACACCATTGCGTAACCCCGAAAACCTTGATGCATTGCCGCAGCACACCACCCCTCATGTCGCGGCACGCCGGTAAAGATTGCATGGCGTGCTGTCGAAACTGCACGGCGCGCGCTTGATGCGGCGGAAGAACGTGCAGCGCACCACGGGCACATGGTTTGCTTCGATGCGGCCACTGGTGAGTCATTCGACTCGAGTTGACCCGATCAGATTTTCAGAGAAAGGAACAGCCAATGTCTGTCGTTGAAAAAACCGTGGAAGTCCAGTGTCCGCTTTCGACGGTCTACAACCAGTGGACGCAGTTCGAAACGTTCCCGCGCTTCATGGAAGGCGTCGAAGAGGTGAAGCAGGTGGACGATACGCATCTGCACTGGCGGGCCGACATCGCCGGCATGGAACGGGAGTGGGACGCCGAGATCACCGAGCAGGTGCCCGACAGGAAGATCGCGTGGCGCTCCACCACCGGTCCGGAAAACGTCGGCACCGTGACGTTCCAGCAGGTCGATCCGCAGCGCACGCGGATCACCTTGCGCATGGAATACGATCCGAAGGGCTTCGTTGAGAACGCGGCCGACATGCTGGGCGTCATCGAACGGCGCCTCGAGGGCGACATGAAGCGCTTTCGCGACTTCATCGAAGAGCGCGGACAGGAGACCGGCGCCTGGCGCGGCGACGTGCGCGGGGGCGGCGTGCGGAATAAGCCGCACTGATCGATTCGCCGTAATCGCAGACTTGCAAAGCCCCTGCCGTGGCTCGGGCGGGGTTTTGTTTTGCGCGAATGCCGATCGCCCGGTCGGGGGAACTGCGCAACGCTTTGCGAATCGGACGCAGAAGAGAATTCACCGAGATACAGGGCACGCCATGGCCAACCCGAACACCCGCAAGACCAATCCGCGTGACGCCGAAGAACCGATGGAAACGCCGGGTGCGGCGGATACGCGCACGCCGAAAGAGCGCATCGAGCCGGACCGGATCAAGGAGTGGGCGCAGCGCCTCAACGTGAGCACCACCCGGCTGCGCGAGGCCGTGCAACGCGCCGGTCCGGTCGTGGACGACGTCAAGCGCTTCCTCTCGCACCGCTGATCCCGCGCGCGCAAGGCGAAGTATTCTTCCCTGCCGTCCCGGAACGGCCTGCACCGGCGCGCTTGCCGGGCAACCTCTCCTGTTGCGATACTGGCGGCCCATTGGCTGCCTCGTCGCACGGAAAGGTGCGGTTTCATGAAGGAACTCGAGATCATCGGCCGGGAGGTCGATAAGCTGCGCGCATCGGGAAAGAGCGCCGTGCTCGCCACGGTGGTCGGCATACAAGGCTCCTCCTACCGCCTGCCGGGCGCGCGCATGCTGATCGCCGACGCGACGTGGAAGGCGGGCTCGGTGAGCGGCGGTTGCCTGGAGGGTGACGTCGTTCTGCGAGCGCGCGAGGTGCTCGAAACGAACCGCGCAGTGGTCGCTACCTACGACACGACCAGCGACGAAGACATCCTGTTCGGCGTCGGCCTGGGTTGCCGTGGCATTATCCGCGTGCTGATAGAACCGATCACGCCCGAACCTGCACGCCCGGACCTGGTCCGCTATATAAAGGAGTGCATCGCCGCCCGTCGGACCGGGGTCGTGGCGACGGTGATCGGCGTAGAAGGCACGGCCGATGCCGCGCCGGGCGCGCGGCTGGTGCGCGGGCACGGAACCGATATGCCGTCCGACATCCGGGACGACAAGCTGAGATCCGCGATTGCAGCACACGTCGCGCGGCTGTCAGGATCGGAAGCCTCGCATTCCGCTTTTTTCGACGTGCCGGGAGGACAGGTCGAAGCCTTCATTGAAATCGTGAGGCCGCCGCTGCCATTTGTCATTTTCGGCGCGGGTCACGACGCCATCCCGATGGCGCGGCTCGGCAAGGACCTCGGATGGCGCGTGACCGTGGTGGATCACCGCTCCGCCTACGCGACGCCGCAGCGTTTTCCCGAGGCCGACGAAGTGCTCGTCGCGACCACGGACGAGATCCCGCAGCGCGTCCGCATCGACGGCGATACCGTCGCCCTCGTCATGACGCACAACTATCTGCGCGACCTCGAGGCGCTGAAAATACTGCTGCCCTCGCCCGCGCGCTATATCGGCCTGCTCGGTCCGCACCGGCGTGCCAATGAATTGCTCGCCGAACTCGACAAGCAGTTGTTCGCGGTCACGCCCGCACAGCGCAAGCGCCTCTACGCGCCGGTCGGGCTCGACCTGGGGGCGGAGGGGCCGGAAGGCGTCGCGCTTTCAGTGCTGGCGGAGATCCAGGCGGTAGTAGCCGGCCGAGCGCCCGGGCACCTGCGCGAGCGCGCCGGCTCGATACACGACCTGCAGCCTGCCGCGAAACACACGAGCGCGTAGTATCTCGGATCCTCGCGCGCACGATGCTGATCAGGTGGCGCCGCTGCCGCGGTGGCGTTTGATGAAGAGAATGACCGCCGCGGGGGCGTGCACCAGGCCGAAGCCGATGAAAAACATGAGCAGCGCGAGGCCGCCCTGCGCGCCCGAAGAAACGGCGTTCACGTATCCGAATGCAATTCCGACCGCCATCAGCACGCCGCGCGTGACCGCGCTCCGCGTTGCGCCCGCGGTATGAAAAGGAATCCGGTACTGCGCGTAGCCGGCCGCAGCCAGAAACAGCACAGCAAGAATCAGGGTCCACAGCATGGTTTGTGCTCGTAATGCGATGCAGGTTGGAACTCTCCCGCGGCTTCTCGTTCGCACGCGCCTGGAACGCAGCGCCGCAGGCAGGGTCGTACCTGCTTTCCGGGTGCCCCATGCGTAACAGAACGCTTTGGATCGTGGTCGGTTTCATCGTGATCGTCCTGATGTTGATCGGGGGCCTGCTGCCGCTGCCGGGCCAGAAGGACAACGTGACGCCACTGACCGAGCCTGCCCCGTCGGGACAATCCCGATAACACGCGCCCGCGGCCACGCTTCCCGGCACAGCGCTTGCTTCGCTGACGGATCAGCGTAACCAGGAGCGATCCATGGCAGGCAGCACGCTCGATCCGGAAAACTTCCCCGTAGACCAGCGCCGGCGGAAGGTGCAGAAAGGGCACGATACGCGCACGCTCGGCCCGAGCGACAGCTCGGACAGCGGCTCCGACATGGCGGGTCCCGGGCAGGTGGACGACGATTTCGTCAACTTCGATCGCGGCACCAATCAGGATACGGAAGCCGGCCCTGACGACGTCGCCGATGCGGGGGCAAGCGTCGGCGACCTCGACATGGACGACAACAGCGACCGCTTCGGCACCGGCGAGCATCTCACGGCCGGCAAGGACCCGAACATCGGCGTCGATGCCGACCGCGACACCGACCGCGTGGTCGGCGCCGATGAAGCCGGGCTGGGCGGCGGGCTCGATCAGGCCGAAGAAGCGCAGCAAGGCAGGACCGACGAAGAGATCGAGAAGGAGGCGGGCGGCGCCGAAGACGATCTGTTCAAGACGTCGAGAACGTGATTACACCGGGCAGCGTCGCGCCGCTTCCGCTGCCCGGGTTCGTGCAGATCGAGCCGGTCGGGCAGTGCAATCTGAGCTGCCGGATGTGCCCCGTGGTGTACCGGGGCGACGGCGGGCGCGGCAAGCCGCCCGCTTTCCTGTCGTTCGAGACCTTCTGCAGCCTCCTCGACGAATTCCCCGAGCTGCGTGAGCTGCAGCTCCAGGGCATGGGCGAACCGTTTCTCCATCCGCGCCTGCTCGACATGGTGCGCTACGCGGCGGCGCGCGGCATCGCCGTGTCCACCAACACCAACCTCACCGCTTTTTCGGTGCGCCGCGCGTACGAATGCGTGACGAGCGGCCTCAAGACGCTGCACGTCTCGATCGACGCCGCCGATCCCGAAGCGTACGCCTACATCCGCACCGGCTCGCGCCTCGACCGCGTGCTGCGCAACCTGGAACGCCTGGTCGCAGCAAAGCGCGCCACCGAGGCTCGCGATCCGGAAATCATACTGGTCGCGGTCGCGATGCGCCGCAATCTGAATCAGCTTCCCGACCTGGTGCGCCTCGCTCACCGTTACGACATTCCTTCGGTTGCAGTTCAGCACCTCGCGCACGACTTCACGGAGGGCACGCTGCCGGAAAAGTACCGGCCCATGCGCGCATTCGTAGACGAGGAAACGCTGCTGCAGGCGGACGCGCGCGTGGTGGAGCGATGGTTCTCCGCCGCGCGGTCGGTGGCCGCCGATCTGGGCATCGATTTGCGCCTGCCCAACGTGCGGCGCGCAGGCGCGGAGTCGCGCAAGCGGCCGCGCTGCGACTGGCCGTGGCGCGGCGCTTACGTCACCTACACCGGACAGGCGATGCCGTGCTGCATGATCGCGACACCCGATCGTTACGCCTTCGGCAACATGGCGCAGGAGGGCGTCGCGCGCGTCTGGACCAGCAACGAATACGACGCCTTCCGCGCCCGGCTCGCGTCCGACGATCCGCCCGAAATCTGCCGCGGATGCGCGATCTACAACGGGACGTTCTAGCGCTCCATCTCGAGGGTGCGAGTTGCGCGGCCAGCGCCGCGGTATCGTCTTTGTTATCCTTATGCGCCCATCGAACGGGACACGCACGAAGGAGCAAAACGATGCCGGCCATTCCACGCACCATGACAGCGATCGAAGTATCCACGCCCGGCGGACCGGAAGTGCTCAAACCTGTCGAACGTCCGGTGCCGGAGCCGAAGCGCGGCGAAGTGCTGATCAAGGTCGCCGGCGCCGGGCTCAACGGCGCCGACCTGACGCAACGCGAGGGCCGCTATCCCATGCCGCCCGGCGTGACGGACATTCCGGGACTCGAGGCTTCAGGCACCGTCGCGGCATTGGGTGAGGGCGTGCGTGCGTTCAGGGAAGGCGATGCCGTATGCGCGTTGCTGGCCGGCGGCGGCTACGCGGAGTACGTCACCGCGCCCGCGCCGCAGTGCATGCCGATACCGCCGAACGTCACGCTGGCGGATGCGGGGGCGCTTCCCGAAACGTTCTGCACGGTATGGACCAACGTGTTCGATCGCGCACGCCTCAAGGCCGGCGAAACGTTTCTGGTGCAGGGCGGCTCCAGCGGCATAGGCTACACCGCGATCCAGCTCGCGAAAGCGTTCGGCGCGAAGGTGCTCGCCACCGCGCGCACCGCGGAGAAATGCCGCGCGTGCGAGCGCTTCGGCGCCGATCGCGCGATCAATTACAAGGAGGAGGATTTCCTGGAGGTCGGCCGGTCGTTCACCAACGGGCGCGGGGTCGATGTGATCCTCGACATGGTGGGCGGCAGCTACATCCCGAAAGAACTGGAACTGCTCGCGCACGGCGGCAGGCTGGCCTTTGTCAACCTCAAAGCCGGGCGCATCGTGGAGGCGGACTTCGGCCTGATCCACGCCAAGCATCTGATCATCACCGGCTCGCGCCTGCGGCCGCTCTCCATCGACGAGAAAGGCCGGATCTGCGCGCAGCTCGTCGAAAAAGTCTGGCCGATGTTCGGCGACGGCCGTGTGAAGCCGGAGATCTACCGCCGCTTTCCGCTGCGCGAGGCGGCGGCTGCGCACCGTCTCATGGAAACCAGCGAGCACATCGGCAAAATCCTGCTCACTGTCTGAGAGTGCCTAGAGCAGTTCGATGCCTTCGAGGCTCGACGCGCATTCGTTGCGGACGATCGAGACGAATTCGGCGATGTGCGGGCGCGCGGCGAGCGCGCGCGGCACCACGGCGTAGAGATCGCTCCACAGGCCGCGCTTGCCGATGCGCCTGGCCACCACGTAATCCAAATCCACGTAATTCTTCACGCCCCAGTTGGGCAGCGCGGCGATGCCGCGGCGGCTCGCGACGAGCTGCAGGATCGCGACGGTCAGCTCGGCGGTGCGCCGCCTGAGCTTCATGCCCGCGGGGTTCAGCACTTCGCGGATCAGGTCGATGCGCGCTTCCGGCACCGGATAGGTGATGAGGGTCTCGCCGGCGAGATCCGAGGCCACGATGCGGCGGCGGGTGCGCAGGCGATGATCGATCGGCAGCACCACCAGGACCTCGAACCGGAAAAGCGGCACCGCGACGTACGCCCGGCCGCCCGGCTTCTGCGAGCCGACGACCAGTTCGGCGGCGCCCTTTTTGAGCAGCGCGATCGGATCGCTGTGAAAACCGGCGATGAGGTCGATCTCGATTTCCGGCCAGCGCCGCCGGAAAGCGTCCGTCACCGGCATCAGCCAGTCGAAACAGGTGTGGCACTCGAGCGCGATGCGCAATTCGCCGCGCGCCTCGCCTTTGAGCCGCCCCAGGTCGCGTTCGGCATCCGCGATGCGGGCGAGCGTCTCGCGTGCGAGCGCCAGCAGCCGCTGGCCCGCCGTCGTGAAGCGCAGCCCGGCGCTGGTGCGCTGGAACAGCGCCACGCCGTAATGCGCCTCGAGCGCGCGCACCTGGTGCGAGAGCGCGCTCTGGGTGAGATGCACCCGCTCGGCGGCGTGCGCGAGCTTCCCGGTGTCGGCGATCGCCGCCAGCGAGCGCAGATGACGGAGATCGATCATAGGATATGAAATCTGTTCATGCTTCCTTGAAAAACCATCATTTGATTGTACGTGAGAGCGCCCGGATACTCCAGGCTTCGGGACAGCGGAGCACGGACCATGGTGTCGACTCACATACTGGGGTACCCGCGCGTCGGCGGGCGGCGCGAGCTCAAATACGCGCTGGAGGCCTACTGGCGCGGCGAGTCGGACGAAGCCGGATTGCGCCGCGTCGGCGCCGCGTTGCGCGCGCGCCGCTCCACCCGGCAGACCGCTGCGGGACTGCGGTTCATCACTGCGGGGGATTTTTCCTACTATGACCACGTGCTCGATCATGCGGCGATGCTGGGCTGCCTGCCCCGGCGGTTCGGATTCGACGCCCGCAAGCTGACGTTGCACGAATACTTCGTCCTGGCGCGCGGGGATGCCGACCGGCCGGCGCTGGAGATGACCAAGTGGTTCGATACGAACTATCACTACCTGGTCCCGGAGATCGACGGCGACGGGTGCTTCGACGGCGGTCCCGAATGGTATTTCGACGATATCCGCGAGGCGCTGGCGCTCGGGACGGCGGTCAAGCCGGTGCTGATCGGCCCCCTCACCTTTCTGCGGCTCGCGAAATTCGAAGGCGATCACCCGCCGACGGCGCTCATCGGACCGCTCGCCGCCCGGTATGCCGCCATCCTCGAACGTCTGAAGGCGATGGGCGTCGCGTGGGTGCAGATCGACGAGCCGGCGTTGTGCCTGGACCTGGAACCCGGCTGGCTCGACGCGCTCACGCAAGCCTACGACGCGCTCGCGGCGGACGCGCCGAGATTGCTGCTCGCCACCTACTTCGACGACGCGAGTGACTATCGCAATCGCATCGTCCGCCTGCCGGTGAACGGCCTGCACCTCGATCTCGTGCGCGCGCCGTCCCAGCTCGGGGCGTGGCGCGACCGGCTGCCTTCCGACTGGGTGTTGTCGGCGGGTCTCGTCGATGGACGCAACGTCTGGCGGACCGACCTGCGCCGCACGTACTCCGTGCTGCAGCCGCTGTACGACGTCCTCGGGGAGCGCCTGTGGCTTGCTCCGTCCTGTTCGCTGCTGCACGTGCCGATAACACTTGCGGATGAGGACCGGCTCGATCCTGAAGTGCGGCCCTGGCTTGCTTTCGCCAATGAAAAAGTGGCCGAGTTGCAGGCGCTCGCCACGGCACTCGACCGCGGCGTGGATGCCGTCCGCGCGGCATTCGATGCCTCGGACCGCGCACAGGAGGCGCGCCGACGCAGCGCGCGCGCGGTGAAGCACAGCGTGCGCGCGCGCGTCGCCGCGCTGACCGGCGAAATGTTCCAGCGCGCGGCGCCCTACTGCGAACGCGCCACGAAGCAGCGCCTCCGTCTCCGCCTGCCGAGGCTGCCGACCACCACCATCGGCTCGTTTCCCCAGACGGCTGCTGTCCGGCACGCCCGCGCCGCCTTCCGCCGCGGGGAGATGGGGCATCTGCAGTACCTCGAAGCGATGCGCGCGGAAATACGCCACGCCATTGCGCGCCAGGAGGCGCTCGGCCTCGACGTGCTGGTGCACGGCGAGGCGGAACGGAACGACATGGTGGAGTACTTCGCCGAGCATCTGTGGGGATGCGCATTGACCCGGCACGGCTGGGTGCAGAGCTACGGCTCGCGCTGCGTCAAGCCGCCCATCATCTACGGTGATGTCTGTCGCCCCGAACCGATCACCCTCGAGACCGCGCGCTACGCGCAATCGCTGAGCGCAAAGCCGGTGAAGGGCATGCTCACCGGCCCGGTGACGATATTGCAGTGGTCGTTCGCACGCGACGATCAGCCGCGCGCCGAGACCGCGCTGCAGATAGCGCTCGCGCTCCGGGACGAGGTTACGGATCTCCAGCAAGCCGGCCTATCGATCGTGCAGATCGACGAACCGGCGCTGCGGGAAGCACTGCCGCTCAAGAAACGCAACCGCGCCGGTTATCTCGACTGGGCGGTGCGTGCCTTCCGCCTCGCCGCTTCGGCAGCCGCGGACGAAACGCAAATCCACACCCACATGTGCTATGCGGAGTTCTCCGACATCCTCCCCGCGATCGCGGCGCTGGATGCCGACGTCATCACCCTCGAGACGTCGCGCTCGAACATGTCGCTGCTCGATGCGTTCGGGGAATTTCAGTATCCCAACGCAATCGGGCCGGGCGTCTACGACATCCATTCGCCGCGCGTGCCGCAGACGGACGACATCGTGCAGCTCATCGAGCGCGCCGCCGCGGTGATCCCGCCCGGGCGGCTGTGGGTCAACCCGGACTGCGGGCTCAAGACGCGCGGCTGGCCGGAAGTCGAAGCAGCGCTGCGCAGCATGGTGGCGGCGGCGCACGCCGCACGCACGACATTTGCGCCTCGGCGTGACAGCCCCCCAGAAATGTCGCAGTGAAACATGATGTTGGCATAGAACGGACAGGAGCGTAGACGGCTTTAAGACAACGAGCACTCCCCAGGTTTATAATGCACTGCACCATGCCTGCTGAGTTGCCCCATGTATGGCACGCTCTCCACGCCTGCCCCGGCTAGCACCAGACGCACCGCCGTCCTGACGCTCGCCGCGCTCGGGGTGGTGTTCGGCGATATCGGCACGAGCCCGCTCTACGCGTTCAAGGAAGCGTTCGCCGGACACCGCGCGCTCGCGGTAACGGAGGGCCACGTGCTGGGCGTGCTCTCGATGATCTTCTGGGCGGTCACGCTGATCGTCAGCATCAAGTACCTGCTGTTCGTGCTGCGCTTCGACAACAAGGGCGAAGGCGGCGTGCTGGCGCTGCTCGCGTATGCCGGGCGTCTCACGCGCAAGCACCGCGGCATGCATCTTTTCACCAGCATCATCGCAATCTTCGCCGCGTCGCTGTTTTTCGGCGATGCCGTGATCACGCCCGCCATCTCGGTCCTGTCCGCGGTGGAAGGGCTTTCGGTCGCGACGCCGGCGTTCGAGTCGTGGATCGTGCCGATCACGCTTGGCGTGATCATCTGGCTCTTCACCATACAGCGCCGCGGGACCGCTCACCTCGGGCGCTACTTCGGCCCGATCACGACGGTGTGGTTCCTGACGCTCGCACTCCTCGGCACGGCCAGCATCGCGCAAACGCCGGGCGTGCTGGCGGCGATCGACATCCGGCACGCCTTCGCGTTCGCATGTGAATCGCCGCTCGCCGCGTTCCTCGCCCTGGGCGCGGTATTTCTTGCCATTACCGGCGCCGAAGCCCTGTATGCCGACATGGGCCATTTCGGCGTCGGCCCGATCCGCATCGGCTGGTTCAGCCTGGTGTTTCCGTCGCTCATGCTGAACTACTTCGGCCAGGGCGCGCTCGTGCTGCGTGATCCGGCCGCAGTGAAAAATCCCTTCTACCTGCTCGCACCGGAGCCGCTGTTGTTGCCGCTCGTCGCGCTCGCCACTGCGGCCACGGTGATCGCCTCGCAGGCCACCATCTCCGGCGCCTTTTCCGTGACCCAGCAGGCCTCGCGGCTCGGCTACATGCCGGCGTTTCGCATCACGCACACCTCGGAGTCGGAGCGCGGCCAGATCTATCTGCCGCAGATGAACTGGGCGATGATGGTGATCGTCGTGCTGCTGGTGCTCGGCTTCGGCTCTTCGTCCAACCTTGCGGCGGCCTACGGGATCGCGGTATCGGCCACCATGCTGCTCGAGACCATGCTGGTCGCGGTGGTCGCCTGGGCGCTGCTGCCGCGCCTGCGCGTTGCGATTGCGGTCGGCGTCGCGGTCGTCGCGTTGACCGAACTGATGTTCCTGGCGTCGAACGCCACGAAGATCGTCGCGGGCGGCTGGTTCCCGATCGTGTGCGGGCTGGCGATGTTTACCGTGCTGACCACATGGAAACGCGGACGGGACGTCATACGCTGGAACGCTGCCAAGCGCCGCGTGCCGCTGGAGGGTTTCTTCGAGCGGCTCGGCGACGTGGTGCGCGTGCCGGGCACGGCGGTCTACCTCTCGCGCGACCCGCGCTGCGTGCCGACCACGCTCACCCACAATCTCAAGCACAACAAGGTGCTGCACGAGCGCATCTTCTTCTTCACCATCGCGACGGAAGACGAGCCGCGCATCCCGGACGACGAACGCACGGACATCGAGGTGCTCGCGCCCAGGCGGCTCTACCTCGTGACGTTCCGCTACGGCTTCATGGAGAGCCCGGACGTGATGAAGGGCCTCAAGCTGCTCGAGAAGCGCGGGCTGCCCTTCGATCTCGTGCAGACCACGTTCTTCCTCGGCAAATCCACCATCGCGCCGGCGGCGAAGCGCGGCTTTTTCACCTGGCGCCGGGAGCTGTTCCGCTGGATGCAGCGCAACGCCCCGAGCGCTACGGAGTATCTCAACATCCCGCCCGAGTGCACCATCGAGCTCGGAACGCGGATCACCGTTTGACGGCGAGCGTCAGTTGGCGCTGATGTTAGCCGCTTTGACGACCTTGCCCCATTTCGCGACTTCCGCCTGGAGGAACGCCTCGAACTGCTCCGGCGTATTGCCCACGATCCGGAATCCCAGGCCCTCGAAGCGACTCCGCACGTCGGGCATCTGAAGGATTTTCGTGACTTCGGCGTGCCATTGCTCCACGACCTTGCGCGGAGTCTGCGCCGGAACGATGATTCCCGACCAGCCGTTCAACTCATAACCGGGTGCGCCCGCTTCGGCAAGCGCCGGCGTATTCGGAAGCATCGGCGAACGCTGGGCGGTGGTGACGGCAAGCGCCCTCAGCTTTCCGCTCCGGATGTTCGCTATCGAAGACGGCAGCGGGTCGAACGCCATTTCCACGTGTCCGCCAAGCAGATCGGCCGCCGCAGGCGCCGCGCCCTTGTACGGGACGTGGACGATCTTTACGTGCGTGATGCCCTTGAAGAGTTCTCCGGCGAGGTGACTCGAACTGCCGTTGCCGGCGGAAGCGAAATTGAGCTTTCCGGGCTGTGCCTTCGCCAGCTTGATCAGGTCCGGGACGGTTTTCACCGGCAAGGAGGGATGGACAACCAGCACGTTCGGCGCAGCGGCCACCAATGTGACCGCCGCGAAACTCTTCAACGTATCGTAAGGAAGTTTCTTATAGAAAGTCGCGTTAACCGCGTGGCTGAACGTCGCCATGCACAGCGTGTAGCCGTCGGGAGCGGAGCGCGCGACGATTTCCGTACCGAGCGTGGTGCCCGCGCCCGGCCGGTTTTCGACCACGACCGGCTGGCCCCAGGCTTCCGTCACTTTCTGACCGATCGCCCGGGTGAGCGTGTCGGCCGCTCCCGCAGAGAGAGGTACGATGAAGCGAATCGGCTTATGCGGAAACGGCTGCTCGGCCGCGATGCTGCAATCGATTCCCGCCGCCATGCTGAAAATGGCTGCAGCGCCCAGAAGAAAAGAGTAATTCATGACGAGGCTCCTCCATAATTTGTTATAACCTCCCGATCACGCTGAATCACGCTTTCTTGTTCGCTTCGTGTTGCACCCCTTCTCGCGTCGTACGCGATCCGCTACAGATCGGTTACTTGTAAACCAGCCGGTTCGCGTTCCAGCCCAGAAATTCGATCTTGTCGTCGCGCGTTTTGCGCTGCTCGCAGTAAAGCCCGAGTTTTTCGATCACGGGGCTGTCGCTGACCGAGTACACGATGGCATCCTGGTCGCTGTCGTTGCCGTGCGCGTGCCAGTGCCAGCTCGGTACTGCGAAGATGTCCCACTGCGACCAGTCCATGCGCATGTCGCCGACTTGCGTGTAGCCCTTGCCTTCGGCGCCGATATAGATAGTGTTGATGTTATGCCGGTGCGAGAGCGTTTTCTCGCCCGGACGCAGCAGCTGCGCGCAGATCGACATCGTGGGACCGACGGATCCCCCGGTGACCGGATTGGTGAACTCGACGATGATGGCGTCGTACGGACTGCCGGCTTCCTTGCGCAGCCGGTTCAACGTATCGCGCACGACTTCCCAGCGGTACGACAGCATCGGCGAGTGGTCGGAACGCGAACCGCCGATGAATTTCGGAACGATGCCGCCCGCCTGGTACAGGTTGTTGGAGTGATTGAGCGGCCACTCGAGGTCCTGCGCCGTCTTTTCCTTGTCGCCGGTGACTTTCACGTAGTCGAAGTCCCAGGTCGCGGTGGCGAGCGACGTCAGAAGGGGAATGTCGAGCACGTCGAAAAACACGAAGTCATCGGGGCCGTCGTTGCCGTGATCGTGCCAGCCAAGCTGCTGGTTGATCACGAGGTCTCCCGGCGACAATGACGCGCGCTCGCCTTCCACCGTGGTCCACCCGCCCGCGCCGTCGAAGATGAAGCGCGCCGCAGTGGTCGTGTGGCGGTGACTGGGGGCGATCTCGCCCTTTTTGACGATCTGGATGTCGCCGAAGAACGTGTTGGTGACGGCGTATTGACCACCCAAGCCGGGATTCCTGAGAACGAGGACGCGGCGCTCGGCTTTTTTCGCGCCCTGCCCCAAGCCCACGCCGAGACTGGGATCGCCCATCTCGTAAACCAAGGGCCCTACTTGCGACCATTTCCAGATGTGGGGCAGCGCGGGGCTCTGGGGATGCGTAGGCTGGTCGGGCCGCGGCTGGAATTGCGTGGAATCCCACCACCAGCCTTCGATCATGTCGAGCCTGTGGACCTTGTCGGAATATTCCTTCTGGCGGCCTTTCAGGTTGCCCAGGGATTTGATCATCTGCTCGATGGCGCTCATGGCTTTCTCCTCTGAATTCCGGCTTTCCGGGCCATGGTACAATCGCCGGCGTCTGGCGAAAGCGCTCCAAAATGACAGAAATTGTCTTGAACGCGCCAAACCGAAGCACCAACCCGGACGACTATCAGGACGTTCCGCGTCCGGTGGTCGTCATGGCGAAGGACATCCCCGGCAACCAGACTACGGGATGGCACCACCACAAGCGTGCGCAACTGGTCTACGCGTCGTCCGGAGTGATCGTCGTCAGGACACACGAAGGAACCTGGGTCATTCCGCCGCAACGGGCGGTGTGGGTGCCGACCGGAATGAAGCACGAGACGCGCACCATCGGGGCCGTCGCCATGCGCACGGTGTATGTCGCGCCGCGCGCGGCGCGCCATTTCTCCGCCCACTGCTGTGTGGTGAATGTTTCGGATTTGCTGCGGGCGTTGATCCTCCGCGCGGCAGATGTGCCGCTTGCCTATGAGCGCCACGGGCCCGATGGCCGCGTCATGCAGATGATCCTCGACGAAATCAAATCGTCGCGGTCGTTGCCGTTACATCTTTCGATTCCCACCCATCAGCGCCTGCGCGACCTCTGCACCGCGCTTCAGAGGAATCCGCAATCGCATGAAACGCTGGAGCGCATGGCGAGGAAAGTGGGCTTGAGCAAACGCACCGCCGAGCGGCTGTTCGTGCGCGAGACGAATATCACCTTCAGCGCGTGGCGCCAGCAGGCGCGATTGTTGAGCGCACTGACCCAACTGGCCGCCGGCCACTCGGTCAAACAGGCGGCGTTCAATTCCGGCTATTCCAGCCAGAGCGCGTTCACCAGTCTCTTCAAGCGTACCTTCGGCACGACGCCACACCGCTATTTCGGCCGGACCGATTGTTGATCCAGGTCTGCAGCGACAGCGCGGAAGCAAACGGCATATTCGCGCCATCAAGCATGGAGAAGCGCGTGACCGGCCAAAAGAAGACCGAGGGCGATGCACAGCGCGGCGACGCATCCCTGCACCGCCTGCAGCGGGATCGCATGCACGATGCGAACGCCGAAAAATACGCCTGCCACTTCGGACAGCGTGACGGGCGCCGCGATTTCGAAGTCGATGCTTCCGAACTGAAGATTGCCCAGACTGCCTGACACCGCCGCGATGATCTGGATTGCCTGGCTTGCGCCGATCGCGGCCAGCGCGGGGAAGCCGAAGACCGCCATGAGCGGCACCGACAAGACCGGCCCGCCCACTCCGGTGTAACCCGATCCGAAGCCGGAAACCGCGCCGATCGCGCCGAGGAGCCGCTGCTGATGCGGACTGCCGGTGCGAAAGGCCGCCCGTTGCGCGCCGCGGCGGTCCCCCAGCACATAGACACCGGCAAATATGATCAGGCCGGCGAGGATGAACGACAGCAGCCGCGGGCTGCTGACAGAACTCGCCCACGCGCCGGCGAAGGCGAAGAACAGGGCGCCCACGCACACCGGAATGGTGATGCGCCAGTCGATGCTGCCGCGCCGCTGGAACAGCCAGGTGCCGGCGATTCCGGTGAAGACGAAGGTGAAGAGTGCGGTGGCCATCGCTTCGTGGATACCGAGGCGTGCGAAGAGTACGAGCGCCGGAATCAGCAGCACGCCGCCAATCCCCACTGCGCCGATTAGTACGCCGACGCCGAACGCTATCGGCAGCAACCAGCCGAATTCGATCATCGCCCGTCAACCTCCTTCCGCTATTTTGGCATGCTCGCAAAAACGTGATCCGGATGGGGGACAACGAAAAGCGGCACAGCCTGTCAAATCAGGCACCTCCTCTTCGCGGCCGCTCATGGCCGCAGCAGCCATGAACGACGCCCGCTCGACGCCGCCGGCCGCAACCCGGGATGCGACGCCTACGGCGCCCCGCTCAACACCGGAAACTGACGAGCCTCCGGTCAGCGTGGTGGAAAAAGGCGTGCCTGCTTTCGCCTTGACCGGTCTTTTCGTACTCGCCGCCTTCTACACGCTCTACTTTGCACGCGACGTCCTGCTGCCACTGGTGCTCGCCGCGCTGCTCACCCTCGTCCTGACCCCCGTGATGCGCGTATTCGACGCCGCCAGAATCCCGAAGGCGATCGGCGCCGCCATCGTTGTCGGGGTACTGCTCGGAACGCTCGGTGTCGCGGCGAGCCTGCTGATCGGGCCCGCGACGGAGTGGATGGCGAAGGCGCCCGAGACGTTGAGCCGACTCGAGGTAAAGCTGTGGACGCTCAAGCGCTCGGTCGAGGAAGTCAGCAAGGCGGCCGAACGGGTCGAGAAAATCGCAGGGGGCGACGAGAAGCCGAGGGTACAGGCGACGCAGCAGCCTCCCCTCACGAGCCGCATCATCGCCGGTGCCCAGAAAGTGCTGCTGGTCGCGGCGCCCACCATCGTGCTGCTCTATTTCCTGCTCGCGACGGGCGATCTTTTTCTGCGCAAGCTGGTGAAGGTGCTGCCCACCCTGGCGGACAAGCGGCGCGCAGTGACGGTGGCGCGCACCGTGCAGGACGACCTCGCCATCTATCTCTTCACCATCACGTGCATCAATGCGGGGCTCGGTGTCGTGACCGGCATCGCGATGTACTTCCTCGGCATGCCCAACCCGGTGCTGTGGGGCGTGATGGTGGCCGTCTTCAACTACGTGCCGTATCTCGGCCCGCTCGTGAGCAACATCATCCTCACCACCGTGGCCGCCCTGACGTTCGACAGTCTTGCGCTGACGCTGGCGGTGCCGGCGGTATTTTTCTGCATCACCTTCATCGAGGGGCAGATCCTGATGCCGTTCATCACCGGGCGCAGGCTCACGCTCAACCCCGTGGTGATCTTCCTCTCCATGCTGCTGTGGGGATGGCTGTGGGGCGTGGTGGGCATGCTGATCGCGGTGCCCATCGCGATGACCTTCAGGATCATCTGCGAGCACGTCGAGTGGCTGCGCCCGCTCGGCGAGTTCCTGGGGAGCGAGCGCACGGAAATTCCGGAGGGTTGACCGGCTGCGCAGGGGACAGACCCCTATTTCCCTATTGCTCTCTTAGTTAGCGGCTCTCTAGAGAAATAGGGGTCTGTCCCCGGTTATGCTACGTGCCGGAAGCGGCGGCCGGCGCCGCCGGTGCAGCCCCTTGATCGACCACCGGGATGACGGCCGGCGTGATCGGCGCCGGGAAGCGCAGGTTCTTCACGAAACGGTCGAACGCGGCGGTCCAGATCGGTATGCCGCTGTCCGCGCCGAAGATGCCGTGGCCGTCCCAGCGGAAAGCCGGCTGCATCACGAGGCTGCCGGGCGCGCCCGCCTGCTCGAAAGCCTTGAACCAGGCGTGCACGTGGCGCGGCGCGAAGAACTGATCGTTCTCCGAGTAGTGCCACAGCACCGGCACCTTGATCGTCCGCGCAAGCTTGCCGATCGCCTCGGTCATGTTCGCGGCGACGCATGGATCGCCGGGATGCGTATAGGGTCGTCCACCGCGCCCTCCCGCGAGGTTGACGACGCCTACCACTCCCGGCGGGTTCTCGCTGGCGGCGGCCATCGATGCGATGCCGCCGGCCGACTGCCCGACCAGAATAACGTGGTCGCGCTTGACATAGCGCAGCGTCCGGACGAACTGCACGACGCCAGTCAGGTCTTTCGCCCCCTCAGTTGCCGCCCGGTAGTAATCGGGGGCGATGCAGGTGCCGTAGCGCTCCGCCCACTCCCCACCCGTCTCGCCGTAGCCCCTGCGCATCGGCACGATCACCGCGTAGCCGCGCTCGATGAACTGGCGGATCTGCGGCATGGGACGGTAGCGGCCCATGGCCTGCCGTTCCCACGCCGAGCCGGGGCTGCCGTGGCTCAGGATGACGACGGGGAACGGTCCTTCGCCGGCGGGCCGGAAGACGCTCGTCACGAGCGACCACTCCGCGGTGCCCGATTCGGTCGTGACCCGCACCGGAATGCGGACGACTTGCTCGTTGAGTTCCCTGCCGGCTGACACTTCCTGTGCCGCGGCTGGCGTGCACGCAAGCCACAGCGCCGCCACCGTCGCCCCGACCACCCTCGCCGCGAATCCCGAGCCCGCTAGTCTTATCGTCCTGCCTGAGTACGCAATGCCATATGCCGCCACTTTGCGAGCCACTCCCTGATTCGCGCCCGTAGGTTCGTAGCGACCCCGCTTGTCACCGGCGCGCTACAACGTAGTGGCCCGGAATGTTACAGGCGTGTGCCGGCGCCGCAAGCCCCCTGTAGAAAATTTTGTGCGTCGGCGCGGCTCCCGCTGCCTTGCGCCGCGCGATGCGCAAAAAAAACGGGCCCCGCAGGGCCCGCAACTAAAGCCATCGTCGCGTTATACGTTCAGTTCTTCGCTTCGAAGCGCTGCATGAAGTTGGGCTCGTTGATGCGCTTCTTGTCGGCTTTCTCGAAGGGCTTCATGCCTTTGAACTTGTCTTCACCCATGGTGAGCACCAGGCGCTGCTTGGTGTCGCCGCCGTCCGCGGCCGAAGCGGGGAACTTGAACGCGGCGAGCGGCACCGCATACTCCTTCTCCGCCCTGGTCACACCGGGATCATGGCTCAGCAGCACGAAATCCACTTTCTGTGCTTTGAGATTCACCACGGCATCCTCGATCTCGCCGACCTGCTTGCCCTGCGCATTGTGCACATCATGACCGACGAGCTTGCTCAGCCGGTGCGTGTTGGCAAGACCCGGATCTCCGGCCCGGGCGGTATCGGACTTCGCATCGCCCTTGGGAGCCGCCGCGCCGCGCGCGGGCGCCTGCGAGTCGCCCCAGTATCCCGGATCGTTCATCGCGGGCCACTTGTCGTTGCTCCACGATTTGCGCTGCGCAAGCCAGTTCTGATCGACATTCAGCGCGAGCTTCCCGTCCTGAAGCTGGAACATCCTCGCCGGAACCGCATACAGCCGGTCCTTGGCTTTCTCGGTATCGATCTCGGTGACGACGTGGCGGATCTCTCCGGTCTGCGGGTTGACGATCAGATCCTTGATCTCCGCATCGCGACCGCCCGACATCTTCACGTTGCGGCCGATGAGGTCGCTCGCCCAGAAGCGGTCGCCCTGCACCTGCACCTGGCGATCGGTTTTCGCCTTGTCGTCACGCGCCTGCGTGCCGCGGTCTTTCGCAGCCGGTCCGCTCTTCGCGTCGTCGGCGGCGTAAGCTGTGCCGCCCAGTGCGAGACACGAGGAAAACAGCGCCCACGAGACTGCCTTGCTGAGTTTCGTGCGTTTCACGTTGAGTCTCCATTTGAATTGGAATGTAGGTTTGACGCGGGCCGCGATGCCCGGTTCCGCTCGAGCAACCGTCGCCGTCCGGCGACGGCGAGGCCGTACGTGTCGCCGCGCAGCGACATGAAAAATCGCTGTTCCTCGACTTATGACGCCTCGCCTTTGCCTCTATGATGCGAGCACAACATGCAGGAGGACTCATGAGGACGCGAATCAACAACGAGGACATGAAACACCTGGAGAGTTTCTCCGCCGCCCAGAAGAACGCGGTGCTGCGCAAGATCATGGCGCACCCGCCGGCGAAAACGGTGGTGATGGAAGGGAGCAATCACTTCGAGAAAACACTGATCAGGCTGCGCCGCGACGGCTACGCGCTGATCGATCTGCAGCCGCAGGAAACGGCGTGCACCTCGGTGTGGTACCGCAGGAAGCCGGCGCTGCTGCGAAACCCGCGCGGCGACGTCGCCATGCTCCTGTGGGAAACGCAGGAACAGGGCGAAGCGACAACCGTTATCTCGTGGAAGGTCTGATCGTCCTCCCAAGCGAAAGGGGATCCGCCATGCTGGAACGCTACCAGGGAAAAGACGGGCGCGCCGCGCTGCTCAACGCGCTGCGCAGCCAGTTCATCGTCGACGGGCATTCGGAAATCGCCGACCGGCTCGCGTCGGCGGCCCAGATCCGGGAATACGCGGCGGGCACGGCGCTCTTCAATCAGGGCGAAAGAGGAAGCGACGTGTGCTTCATCCTTGCCGGTAAGGTATCGATCTGCGTCGATGGACGCGAGATCGCAACCTGCGGCGCCGGAATACACATCGGCGAAATCGGGCTGCTCGAGCCCTTCAAGGGCCGCTCCGCCACGGTGCTCGCCCTGGAGACGACCGTCGCCGCACAGGTGGGCGCACAGCAGTTCTCGGAGGCGGCGAAATTCCATCCCGAGCTGTGGCGGCGCATCGCCATCGAACTCGCGCGCCGGCTGGTGAAGTCCCAGGCACTGCTCTGCCAGCTGGGCACGACCGAGATTCCCGCCGCCGCCTGAAATGCCCGGCGCAGCGGCGATCAGCGGCGCATTTTTTCCGGCAGCACCGGATGCGTCGGCTTGGTGGAGATCGCGCCTGAACCGCCGCCGCCACCGCTCTGGCTTGAGTTGCGCGTGCCCTTCACGCCGCTTGGCGAGCGCGTATCGACCGCGGCACCGCTTTCGCACGGCCCATCCTGGTACACGACGCCGCTCGGCCCCTTGCACTTGAAGACCTGCGCGTGCACCGGTGCGGCGAGGAGCGCAGCAGCGAGGGGCAAGGACAGGAGCAGGCTCGTTTTCATGTCGATTTTCCCGGTCATCGTTCCGAGCGCGAAGTGTGCGCGCCTCGCGTGCGTATGACAATGGGCAAACCGGCGCGGCGCTTGTAACCGTTACAGCGCCGCTGTAAGACTTGCCCCGGTCGCCACGCCTGACACGGCCTGCCCCCTTTTCTCCCGCCCGGCACGAAAACTGCTGAAAAAGTTCGTTCACCCTCACATCGCGCGGGATAGAACCATGCCGCAAAGCGCCGGCTTTCATGAAGACGCCGACAAGCTCAAGCCCGAAACCCGCGATCGCCATCGCGCGATCGTGTCCATCATGGAGGAACTCGAGGCGGTCGACTGGTATGACCAGCGCGTGGATGCCGCCGGGGACGACGAGTTACGCGCCATTCTCGCGCACAATCGCGATGAGGAAAAAGAGCACGCGGCCATGGTGCTCGAATGGCTGCGCCGCCGCGACGCCAGTCTCGACCAGCAGCTGCGCGATTACCTGTTCACCGACAAGCCGGTGCTCGAACGTGAAGCGGAACCGGACGAATCGGAAACTGAGGAGCCCGCCACGGCGGCCGCGCACGACGGCTCGCTCGGCATCGGCAGCTTGCGCGAAACGGTGAACCGATGAACGACCTGCTGCGCGAACTTGCGCCCATTTCCGCGGAGGCGTGGGCGCAGATCGACGACGAGGCGAAACGCACGCTCAAGTTCATGCTGGCTGCGCGCAAGCTGGTCGATTTCACGGGACCGCTCGGCTGGGAAGCTTCGACCGTCAACTCCGGGCGCAGCACAGCGATCCACAGTGAGGCCGGCGCACATTTGAGACTGCGCACGGCGCAGGCGCTCGTCGAAGTGCGCGTGCCGTTCGAACTCGCCCGCGAAGAGCTGGAATCCGTGGGCCGCGGCGCACAGGATTCCGATCTCGATCCGGTGCGGGAAGCCGCACGCAAAGCCGCGATCATCGAGGACCGTGCGGTATTCCATGGCCATGCCGGCGCGGGTATACGCGGCATCAACGAGGCCGCAGCCGCAGTCGCGCTCACGCTCACCGACGATTACACCGCCTATCCGGGCGTGGTGGCGGAAGCGATCCACAACCTGCACAACGCCGGCATCGGCGGGCCGTACGCGATCGCGCTCGGCCCCCGCTGCTACACGGGGCTCACCAAGACCACCAAGGGCGGCTTTCCGGTGATCGAGCACGTGCGCAAGCTGCTGGAAGGTCCCATCGTCTGGGCCCCGGCGGTGAACGGCGCCGCGGTGCTCAGCATGCGCGGCGACGATTTCGAGTTGATCGTGGGGCAGGATCTCTCCATCGGCTACCTCGATCACTCGGCCACTGCGGTGCGGCTCTACATCCAGGAAAGTTTCACGTTCCGCGTGCTTTCGCCCGAAGCGGCGATACCGCTCAAGTACGCGAGTAGCGCCGCCGCGCCTGCACGCTGAGAACTAGCCGCGCGCCTTGCGTTCCCACGCCCAGGCATGGCGCACCATGGTTTCGATCCCTGGATAGCGCGGCTGCCACCCCAGCACGGACAACGCCCGCGCCGGATCGGCCACCAGCCTCGGCGGATCCCCGGCGCGGCGCGGCGCCTCCACGATCGGCACCGTACGTCCCGTCACTTTACCGACGGCATCGATCACTTCCTGCACCGAGTAGCCATTGCCGTTGCCGAGGTTGAACGCGGCGCTGCGGTCGCTGCTGCACAGCGCCTCGACCGCGAGGAGGTGCGCGGCACACAAGTCGACGACGTGTATGTAATCGCGTATGCAGGTGCCATCCGGCGTATCGTAATCGCGCCCGAAGATGCTGAGCGGCCCGCGTCCGGCGGCCGCCCGCAGCGCCAGCGGAATCAGGTGCGATTCGGGCTCGTGGTTCTCGCCGATGCGGCCTTCGGGGTCCGCACCCGCCGCGTTGAAGTAGCGCAGGCATGCCGAGCGCAGGCCGTAGGCGCGGTCGTAATCCCGCAGCATCTGCTCCACCATCCATTTGCTGCGCCCGTACGGGTTGATCGGACGCCTGGCGCAGTCCTCGTCGATCGGCACGCGTTCCGGCTCGCCGAAAATCGCGGCGGTGGAAGAGAAAACGAACCGCCTGACGTCGTGCCGCACCATCGCGTCGAGCAACTCGAGCGTATGACACAGATTGTTCCTGTAATAGAGTGCAGGCTTCTGAACCGACTCACCGACCTGGATGAGCGACGCGAAATGCATGACGCAGTCGTAGCGTTGCGTTCCGAATGCGCGGTCCAGCACCATCGGGTCGCCGCTGTCGCCCACGATGAGCGGCGCGCCCAGCACCGCCTGCTCCGAACCGCAGGTGAGGTTGTCGAGCACGAGCGCTTCGTGCCCGCTTTCGCGCAGCATCAGCGTCATGTGCGAGCCGATGTAACCCGCCCCGCCGACTACCAGTATCTTCATGCCGCACGCTCCGGAAGCATCACTGTGCACTGTCCATTGCGGCATTGTATTGCGCCGGCGCAGCCTCCAGAAAAATAAAAGGGGGCTGCGATGGTCGCTCGCGGCCCCCGCCACCGGAAACTACGGCATGCCGATGGTATACCTGTGACATGGCTCGCCGCTTCAGGTTCAGCGTCATGATCCTGATGGCATATTCCATGTTGAACATTTAGCCGGCGGACTTCGCTGCCAGTATCGCCTGAACCAGTTCCGCAACTGTTACTGCCCGCATTTTTTTCATCACGCGGGTGGTGGACTGGAACGCCACGCGCACTCGCAGCCGCCCGCCGCGGGTTGCAACCGTGTCTCTCTGCGGGCATATTCTTTGCGTCAGCGACTGTAGAGAAATCGCCACGCAGAAAATGCAACGCGAACGACTTCTTTTGGCCGGCGTGCCCGGTAACATGTCGCCATTCGTGGTACCGAATAACCCAAGGAGGGGATATGGCGACCGTCAGAGCAGAATTACGGCACGAAGAACTGTCGTCCTTGCGCGCGCTTTCGGCTGCGCACAGCGCCGCGGCGGCCGCAATGGCGCCGGAGCACCGCGAGAAGCTGGTTGACTGCGGTTACGCGGCGCAGAACGGCGGGACGCTGCACATCACCCCGGTAGGCCAGGCCAAGCTCGTTTACGAGACGACACGAGAGAGCTGGTTTCCCGCCAGCCATTAGCGATCGTTAACCCCTTGTAGTCGCGCGGCTACAACATTTTGTCCATCGCGTCCGGCAGCCTGTACCGCGCTGAACCTCTAGACTTAACACCACACACATCCCTGTGTAGCCCCGCACTCCCTCCCTCCCTAAACTCGTGCGGGGCTTCTTTTTGTACCCTGACGGATGAGCAGCGGAGTCTCGGGAAGCGCTGGGAAAGCGCGTCCTCGTCAACGACGGCAACCGCGATGCCGCAGCGTCGCAGCATTGCAGTCACGGCTCGGTGTGCTGGACGCAGCGTGAACCGGCATCGGAATGCCGGTGCGACAT
>JBQTHU010000008.1:0-9900 GCA_052389535.1 Betaproteobacteria bacterium
TACTCCGGCTTTCGCCGCCGCATAGTTGGTCTGTCCAGCGTTGCCCATCGCACCCACGACGGAGGTGATGTTGATGATGCGGCCGTAACGGGCTTTCATCATGGCCCTCAGCACAAGCTTCGACAGCCGGTAAACGCCCCCGAGGTTGGTCGACATGATGTCGTCCCACTCTTCATCCTTCATGCGCAGCAGCAGATTGTCGCGCGTGATTCCGGCGTTGTTGATCAGAATTGCGATCCCGCCGAATTGCGCTTCGACCTGCGCGAGAGCCGCTTCGACCTGCGCCGGGTCGTTGACGTTCATGATCAGACCTGTTCCGGCGACGTGGCGGTCGGTCAATGACTGACAGATCATCGCTGCGCCTGCAGCCGTGGTGGCGCTGCCGACACTCACCGCGCCCTGCCGCCCCAGTTCGAGTGCGATCTCCTTGCCGATCCCGCGCGATGCGCCTGTAATCAGCGCCACCTTGCCGTCGAGCGGCTTCATCGGGTTGCCTCCAGTGTCTGCTGCAGCGACTGCGGGTCGGTGACAGCGTGACTTTCGAGCTTCGGATCGATGCGCTTCGTCAGCCCGGCGAGAACCTTGCCGGGACCGCACTCCACGAAGTGTGTCACGCCTGCAGCGGCCATATAGCGGATGACTTCGACCCACCGCACCGGCCGGCACGCCTGCCGCGCAAGCGCGTCCTTGATGCGATCCGGTTCGCTGACCACCGCAACGTCGACATTGTTGACGACGGGAATACGCGGTGCCGCGAAAGTAACGTTCTGCAGGTGTCGGGCAAGGCGATCCGCCGCCGGCTGAAGCAGGGATGAATGAAAAGGCGCACTGACCGGCAACATCACGGCCCGCCGGGCACCTTTGGCGCGGACTGCTTCCACCGCACGTTCTACGGCCGCACGCTGTCCGGCGATCACGACCTGGTTCGGCGCATTGAAATTGACCGCTTCCACGGTCTCGCCACAAGCCGCTTCTGCGCACGCCGCGCGCACGGCTTCGTCGTCGAGGCCTAATATGGCTGCCATGGCGCCTGTGCCGACGGGCACAGCTTCCTGCATGGCTTGAGCCCTGAATCGCACGAGTGGCACGGCGTCACGGAATGCAAGCACGCCGGCAACGGTGTGCGCCGTATATTCTCCCAGGCTGTGCCCGGCGACGAAGGCGGGAACCGGCCCGCCCGCCTCCTGCCAGGCACAATAGACCGCGTAACCGGCGCTCAACATCACGGGCTGCGTGTTTATGGTTGCATTGAGCGCGTCGGCAGGCCCTTCCGCAGCCAGGTTCCAGAAATCCATCGCCAGGACGTCGGAGGCCTCCTTGAAGGTGTGACGAACTGCGTTCGACTCGGCAAACGGCTCGAGCATGCCCACAGACTGCGATCCCTGCCCCGGAAAGATCAATGCGAGTTTCACGATTTCACCACTTGATCAGCACCGAACCCCAGGTGAAGCCGCCGCCCACACCCGCAAGAAGCACGTGCTGGCCGCTGCGGATGCGCCCGTCGCGCACCGCCTCATCGAGTGCGAGCGGAATGGAAGCCGCCGATGTATTGGCATGGCGCTCCACCGTCGTCACGACTTTTTCCATGCTCAGCCCCAGCTTTTTTGCCGTTGCCTGGATGATGCGGATGTTGGCCTGGTGCGGGATCAGCCAGTCGAGAGCCGACCTGCGCAGATGATTGGCCGCAAGCGCCTCCACGGCAACCTCCTCCAGGACCTTTACCGCAAACCTGAACACGGTGTTGCCCTCCATCTTGAGCAAAGGCGTGCCGCTCACTTCGCCACCGCGCACGGTGCCGGGCACCGACAGGATATCGGCATAGCTGCCGTCTGCATGCAGGTGGCTCGACAGGATACCTGGCGTGCGCGCCCGTTTCAGCACCACGGCGCCGGCACCATCGCCGAAAAGAACGCACGTCGAACGGTCCTTCCAGTCGAGGATGCGGGAGTACACCTCCGAGCCGACCACCAGTGCGTATCCATACTGACCGCTGCGCATGAACTGGTCGGCGGCGGCCAGGCCGTACACGAAGCCGCTGCAAACCGCCTGCATGTCGAATGCCGGACCGTTCCGGATGCCGAGTTTTGCCTGCAGGATGCAGGCGGTGCTCGGAAAGACCATGTCGGGCGTTGTGGTCGCGACGACGATGAGCCCGATGTCCTGCGGGCGAATGCCGGCCGCCTCTATCGCCTTGCGACTTGCCGCGAACGCGAGATCGCTCGCGTTCTCGTTCTCCGCCGCGATGTAGCGCTGGCGGATGCCGGTACGCGTGTAAACCCACTCGTCGGTGGTATCGACCATGCGCTCGAGGTCCCGGTTCGTCAGGACCCTGGCCGGCAGGTAGCTGCCGGTGCCGACGATGCGTGAGTGCATCGTTATGCTGCGCTTTTCTGGATCAGCGACATGCGATCCGTGATATGCGCGAGCACTCCGTTGCGCGCTTCCTCCACTGCCCGTTCGATGGCGAAGCCGAAGGCGAAGACGTCCGCCGAGCCGTGACTCTTGATCACGATGCCGCGCAACCCGAGCAGGGTGGCGCCGTTGTAGCGCCGGTGGTCCACGCGTCGCTTGAAGGCGTTCAGCACGGGCAGCGCGATTGCGCCGGCGAGTTTCGCGTAGATGCCGCGTCCGAATTCCTCCCGCAGATAAGTTGCGAGCATCTGCGCCAGTCCTTCGGATGTCTTGAGCGCAACGTTGCCTACGAAGCCGTCGCATACCACTACATCCGTGGTGCCCTTGTAGATATCGTCGCCCTCGACGTTGCCATGAAAATTGAGGCCGCTTGCGCGTAGCAGTTCCGCCGCACGTTTGACGACCTCATTGCCCTTGATGTCCTCTTCGCCGACGTTCAACAGCCCGATGGTCGGGCGTTCGCGGTGCTCCACCGAGGCCACCAGTTCCGATCCCATGATGCCGAACTGCAGCAGATGCTCGGCCGTGCAGTCCACATTCGCCCCGAGATCCAGAATGCAGGTATGGCCTTTGAGTGTCGGAAACACGCTTGCGATGGCCGGGCGGTCAATGCCGGGAAGCGTCTTCAGGACGAACCGCGAGATCGCCATGAGGGCGCCGGTGTTGCCGGCGCTCACGCAAGCCATGGCCTCGCCGTCCTTCACGAGATCGATCGCCACCCGCATAGAGGAGTCCTTCTTGCTGCGCAGCGCCAGCGCGGGCGATTCGTCCATCGCGATGGTTTCCGAGGTGTGCCGTATGCGCACCCGGGACTCGTCGATGCCGCCGGCGCGGCGAACCTCTGTGTAAATGGACTCCTGGTCGCCAACCAGGATAACGGACGCGTCGGAGTCGCGCTTCAGATAATCCGCTGCAGCGGGCACGGTCACGTGCGCGCCGTGATCGCCGCCCATGCAGTCGATGGCAACGGTCACGTCCATAGGAAAGACTCCCCGCCGTACCCGTTATCGTCTTCTAGGGGCACGGACACAGATCCGGTTCACGCCTCAGCGGCGCAAGGAGCTATTCGCCCTTGTTCCTGATTACCTTCTTGCCGCGGTAATAGCCATTGGGGCTGATATGGTGCCGCAGATGCACCTCACCCGTCGTCGGCTCGACCGCCAGTGGCGGATTCGAGAGCGCGTCGTGCGATCGGTGCATGCCGCGCTTCGACGGTGACTTCTTGTTCTGCTGGACTGCCATTTCGATACTCCTGAAAGTTTACGATTTCGATCGCGGGTGCTTCAGTTCTGCCAGCTTGGAAAACGGGGATCGCTCGCTCGCGGTCCGCTCACCGGCGCCCGCAACGCTGCGGCACGTGTTCTCCGGGTGACGCGGTGCGAACGGCAGGCTGAGAAGAATCTCATCCTCGATCAGTGCTGCCACATCCAATTCCCCGCTTGCTTCTATGCAGTCCGGCGCCTCGGGGTCTTCCGCGCATTCGCTCACGTCCTCGCCCGGGCGCACCAGCACCAACGTGCTGGAAAGCTCGAGCGGATAATCGAGCGCGCCAAGACAGCGTTGGCACTGCAAGCGAAGATTCCCGCTGATATCGACCTTGAGCACCAGCCTGCGCTGCGCGTCCCGCCCCCCTGTCACGACGTACTCCACTTCGCCGTCGCTGTCCGACAGACAGTCGTGAAGCCGGGCTAGTGCCGAAACCGGAACGCTGCCCCGCACTTGCTGCGCTGCGCGGGCGAACTCCAGACTATCGATGACAGTCTGTGCAGGCATAAGGCGCGCATGATAGTATTTTTGTGCCATGCTGTCAAAGAAAAAGGCTGGAAAAACCGAGAATCTGCAGGCACTTACGCGCTAATTCGACGCGCGAAATCCATTCCGTTCACGACGCACATCGAGTGATCATTCTGGCATCAGGCTCCAGCTACCGGCGCGATCTGCTGCAGCGTCTCGAGCTGCCTTTCGAGGTGATGGTCCCCGGTATCGACGAGTCACCGGTTCGCGGAGAAGATGCCGAGCGCACTGCTTTGCGGCTTGCCGAAACCAAGGCCCGCGCCGTTACTCGCGCTGCGCACGACGACCTCGTAATCGGCAGTGATCAGGTCGCAGAGATAGAAGGACGGCAGCTTGGCAAGCCGGGCGACCACGCGAGCGCCGTGAGGCAATTGCGACTCGTGCGGGGCAAACGCGTAGTGTTCCATACCGCACTGTGCCTTTACCGGGTGGGATCCGGGCGCCTGCAACTTGAGAACGTGCCAACGACAGTGAAATTCCGCGACTTGACCGATGAGGAGATCGGGTGCTATCTCGCACGGGAGAAACCGTATGACTGTGCGGGCAGCGCGCGGGTTGAGGGACTCGGTATCGCACTGATCGAAGATATTGTCAGCACGGATCCCACCGCGCTGATCGGCCTGCCGCTGATGCAGCTTGTCACCATGCTGCGCAACGAAGGCGTGAGTGTCTTGTAGGCAAGAACGATGACTACACCGGGGACGCTCTATCTCGTCCCGACCGCCCTGGGCGGCGAACCTGCTGCAGTTCTTCCCCCGAGCACGTTAATCCGGCTGCACCTGTTGCATTTCTTTATCGTGGAAAACGCCAAGAGCGCACGCCAATTCCTCAAGGCAGCCGGGTATCCGCACCCGCTCCAACAGGTTCGGATGCAGACGCTGGATGCGCACACCGCGGAGCGCATGCTTCCGGCGCTACTGGCCCCTATTCTGGAGGGCACAGATTGCGCGTTACTGTCCGAGGCCGGCTGCCCGGCGATTGCAGATCCCGGGGCGCCGTTGATTCGCCTTGCGCACCAACGCGGCATACGGGTGGTGCCGCTGGTGGGGCCGTCTGCTGTGCTACTGGCGCTGATGGCCTCCGGACTGAACGGGCAGCGCTTCGCGTTCCACGGCTACCTGCCGGTGCAATCCGACAAGCGACGCGCGAGACTGGTCGAACTCGAGAACGATTCGCGGCGCCTCGATCGCACGCAGATCTTCATCGAGACGCCGTACCGCAACGACGCTACCTTTCGGGCGATTTTAGACACGTGCGGTGAAGAAACGTTGGTGTGCGTAGCCACGGATCTTTCTACGGCCACGGAATGCATAGGCACACGAGCGGTGAGGGCGTGGCGCAATGCCCCTCCTCGGCTCGACCGGCGCCCTACGGTATTCCTGCTTTACGCCGCTCAGAAGCGGTAAAAGGCGGAGAACAGCAGCTGGTCGTGGCCGCTCGGTGTTCCACCCGCGACGCCGTTCAGGACATTGGCGTAGGTGACCGACACGTCCAACTTCTTCTGCCAGTTCCACCTGATCCCGGCACCTACGCTGGAGGCGCTGTCCTTGACCGGGGTGCCGGGTACCGGGCTGACATGCCTGCGGTAGCCCTGATCGTAGAACACGAACGGCAGCACGCCGCCGCCGACGTTCGGGGCCTGCAGCTCCAGGTTCACGAAGTAACCGCGATCGCCCGAGGTCTCGCGCTCACGCAGCCCTCTCACCGATGCGGACCCGCCGATACCGAATTGCTCGCCGGGAATCAGCGGCTCATCGGCGTACTGCCCGCGGAAACGCCCGATGAAGAACCAGCTTGCCGCGATGCCAAAGTGTCCCTCGAAACCCCAGCGCCAGGCTTCCCAGTTGGGGCCGGGATTCTCTGCGGTGCGCAGTGAAGAAGTTGCGTACTCCAGATCGCTGTTTGCTCGTCCCCCGCCAGTATTAATCGCGTACTCGATATACCCGCCGAATGTGCTTTGCGGGCGTTCCTGGCGGGCCGTGTAGCGCAACGAAATCGGTCTGCTGCCCACCGGAACGGTCTGGATCAACCCCACCGTACCGAGCGTGCTTTCGAAATAACGGTCATCGAAGGCGAGTGATACGTGATGGCTGATCTCTCCCACGCGCGGCAAAGCGTAGGTCGCCCTGATCCCCCAGAACTCGCCCTTTCCGCTGACATCGAAGCTCTGCCCGCCGAGCCCGACCGTGCCGGTGTTGATATCGGACTTGGTGTAATAGGCGTTGAGCGACGTGTTGTAACCGTAGAACGGCAGCCAGTAGAACACCCCGTACTGGGTCACGTCGCTCACGTGCTCAGGTGACGTCGTATAGGCGAGCGTCGCGACATGGTCCCTGTCGAAAAGATTCGCGTGCTGCAATCCCAGTGTAAGCCGCGTGTAACCGGTATTCCTGTTGATGGTGTTGTCGAAATCGCGCGTGTGGCCGGTCAACGATGCGAAGGGTTGCAGGATCTTGCCGTCACGAACGCGGACTTCCGCATCCAGGGCATCCCGCCTGGCGCTCTCCTTGATGTTGATCGAAAGCCGCTTGGACGGATGCTCGTTGGCAAGGCCGAGCTGGCTCGAGAGCGCCCTGAGGTCGGGCGATTTTCCGACCTCAAGCGCCGGCAGGCTGCGGAGAATATTCTCCGTGGAGAAATGCTCGTTGCCCGTGACGGTCGCTTCGTTGAGGACGAAGCTCACGATCTGAAGCTTGAGCTCTCCCGCAACAGGCCGCTGGGCAGGCACGATGACGCGATGGAAAGCGTGGCCCCGGCTGCGCAAGGCTTGTTCGAGCGCAGACGCGGCAGCTTCGAGGGTGGTCAGGCTCTTGTGCGCTCCCAAGTGAGGCGCCAGTATGGCATCGGTTTCCTGCGCGGAGAGCGGGTTAGCCCCTTCGATGACGAACCGCTTCACCTCAAGGATCGGTGCATCGGCGCCCGTCGCGCCCTGGCCGTGTGCGTAGCTCGCAAGGCCAAGGCAACAGAGCGCAATCGCTGCCAGCGCGCCGCGAAGCGTCGGAGAATTATCGTGTTCGATTGGCCTCATCACGTCACATCTCGCAGATCACGTTTCCGGGGCCGCCGCCGGGATTGAGCACGTCGAGCAGGCGCAGGGTCTGCTCGTCGAACTTGTCGGGCCTCGGATACGGATCGGTCAGCAGGAATGCCGGGTATTGGCGCAACCGGATCGGCGCATCCTGCCCCTCGCCCAGGTAACCCGCTTCCCCCGGCCCGAGATCGATAAAACCGGCGCGCCCGGCGAAATTGACGTGTCCATCCTGCATGCCGACATAAAGCCCGGCCGGGAATCCCTCGATGCTCACGAACGCGAACAGGTTGTCGAAGTCGACTTCCACTCCGTCGGGTCGCGGCGCGGTTTCATCCAGGAAGAACTGAGGAATCGCATCGAGCAGCGCGAGCCGGTCCTGTGCGGGATTGAAAACGCCGACGCGCCCCGTCGGGATGTCGAGACTTCTATCCCCGACCTGCAGCGCCACAGCCCCTTCCCAGGTATGCGCGAATGCAGATTCCGCGCACGATCCGGCCACGCAATCCAGGGCGAGACGGCCATCCAGCCCCGTGCCGCGTATGCCTACGGTGGCGGTCAAGATATTGAATTGCACCGTCTTGGGCTCGCGTTTTGCCAGCAGGCCGGTCAATGCGCGCACGCCTCCCTTCACGATCCTGACTACGAAGTTGCCCTCGTCGGACTGGGCGCCGCTGAAGCGTACGTTCTCGAGCTTGAACTCCGAGTCGGCGATCACCGTGATCTTGGAGCGGTCACGGAAGGCGACGACCGCATAGCCGCCCTTGTCCGTGCGCACCGTGTCGCCGTTGAATAGCGGCGCGCCATTGCTGATGGGACGGGTCTCACCGGTGGTCGCGACGAGGGTGCCCGAACCTGAGTGTGTCGCGACACGCGCGACGATGCGCTCCGCGGAAGGCGGTACGTCTTTGCGCGCCGCACGAACGTCCTTGGCGCAGTCGCCGTCGCACAGGCGGGCATCGAAGCTCGTGCCGCGAATGCCGATCGTCGCAGTCGTCGTGCTGACGCGCATCCCTTGCGGATTACGCTTGCCGATGAGGCCGGTGATGGCGCGCACCCCGCCTTTCAGCAGGCGAAAGAATCCCGCCTCCTCTTTCCCGCCGTGGCTGAATTTCTCGACCCCGAAACTCGTGTCGGGACGCAGCGTCATCTTGGTCCCGTCCTTCAGACCTATGACTGCAAAGCCTTTCGGGCCGGTGCTGATGACGTCGCCCTCGTTTATGGCATCGCCCTTGGTAACGAACCGCGCCGGTTCTCCAGTCCGCTGGATACTGGTGAGGCCGTGCGCGTAGACGATCTCACCCGCCGGTGCTGCCGCGAGAGCCGGCGAGCCACCCGGCAACGCTGCGAGCCACAACAACCCCATGCCACACAGGATCTGTTTTATCTGCCTCATCGCGCGCCTCAGCGACATATCGGCACTCGTCTCGTGACGTCGGGTTCCTCACTATCGGGCGCCAGCGTGTCGAACGCGCTATCCAGCTCCTCCATATTCGACAGGGTCTGCTGGGTGGCATCCGCTGTCAGTAAGGAACCCGCCGCAGAGGAATTTGAGGCGAAACCGCCCTCGATGATGGCGCTGCCGGTGCCCTGAGTCAGAATCGGCTCGGGCGAGAGCGTCTGCGGCTGACCGCACGAAAACAGCAGAGCGCATCCCTGCTGTCCGCCGATATTGGAGATGATGGCATCGGAGCCGGATGCCGTTCCTCCGGTGAGAGTGATGTCACCGCCGGCGGTAACGGTCTGGACGCCTGAAGTCGTAATGATGGCATCCGCATTAGGTCCGGCGCTGCCCGACACGGCGACGTCGCCGGCGCTGGTAAGGTTCTGCGCGCCGACCGACGAGATGATGGCATCGGATCCTGCCCCGGGACCTGCGGTCAGCGTCATCCCGCCATTGGTATTCAGGATGGTCTGCGTGCCACCAGACACGATGGAGGCGTCCGCGTTGCCTCCGCCGCCACCCGTGACGTCAACAGGCCCGTTGACCAGAATGGTTTGCGTGACCGGGTCTACCGTCGCCAGCGAGTTGTCGCCGGCGCCGCCCGTCACATTGAGGCCACCGAGCAGCGTGCTGATCGATTGAACGTTGGTCGCGCTCAGTTTCGATGTCATGCCGGCGCCGGAAGGTCCTTGAACATGGACTGAGCCCGCGAAGACACTCTGATCGACGGCCTGAACCAGCGAATTACCCGTGGCATTGACACCGTTTGCCTGCCCGAGTGCGAGCAGCCCGGAACCGTTCGGCCCCTGCATGATGAGCGGGTAGCCGATTTCGAGTAGTTGGCTGGCGCCGGATTCCACCTTGGCCGTTCCGCTGCCCAGCGCCGCAACGACCATGCTCTCGCCATTGATGTTTTCGTTGGTGGTGCGGATGTACTGGTTGCCACCGGCGGACAGCGTCGCGTCGCCCGTCGACCCGACGCTGGTGAAAGCTTCGAGGAAGCGCGAGCGGATGGTCTGGTTCCCTCCCGCGGTGAGCGAAGTCGATCCGGTCGCTTCGGTATTAAGCGTTATCCCGCCACTATTGGCGGTGATGATCTGGTCGCCTGGCGTCGTTACCGCGACAGTTCCAGCGCCGGTGTTGTGCAGCGTCAAACCACCGGTAAGGGATTGAGTGCCGGTTCCGTCGTTCCGGATCAGCACGAACGAGTCGGCGTGCGCGG
>JBQTHU010000009.1:0-45134 GCA_052389535.1 Betaproteobacteria bacterium
TAGACGCTGCCCGCCCAGGTGCGGAAGTCCTTGGCGGTAAAGTCCTCGCCCGAAATCTCGCGCAGAAAATCGTTGACGTCCGCGGAGCTGACGGAGTGGACTTTGCCCTCCTCGTCCCGGTATTGGAAGAGTGCGCGGCCGGGAAGCGCCTTGCACTCCTTCACGATCTTCGCAAGTTCGGGATGGATCACCGTGATGTTGTGCTCGATGCCGCCCTTGCCGCGAAAGCCGAAGAGGATCTCGTTGCCGGTCACTTTGCAGTGACGGTTCTGGAGCGTGGTGAGGCCGTAGGACTTGTTCTCGCGCGCGTACTCCTCGTTCCCCACGCGGATCAGGGTGTGTTCGAGGAGTTTCACGATTGCCGCCAGCACGCGCTCGCGCGGTGTGCCATGCTTCATCAGGTGATCGACGCGCTTGCGCAGCTTCGGCAGCGCGCGCCCGAACGCGAGCATGCGCTCGTACTTGTTGGCGTTGCGCACGTGGTCCCAATCCGGGTGGTAGCGGTACTGTTTTCTGCGGCGCGCGTCCCGCCCCGTCGCCTGAATGTGGCCGCGCGGATCGGGGCAGATCCACACGTCGGTGTACGCGGGCGGGATCGCGAGTGCATTGATGCGCTTCACGAGCGCACGGTCACGCACCGGCCGCCCATCCGGGTAGTAGTACTTGAACCCGAGGCTCGTCATCTTGCGCACGATGCCGGGTTCTTCATCTAATACGTGCTTCAGTCTCGCTGGCACAGAACGTCGCCTCCTGAGCCGATCTCCTCTACTCGGAGCATTCAAGGCCGCACAAGATTCCCGCTTTTTATGTAATATGCTGATTGTTCGATTAAAATTTTTTGGAGTCACGAAGCGGTGTCTGCTGCCGGCGTCACGCTCTACCCCCTCGATGGAATGGGACTGCTCGCCTTCGACGGCGAGGATGCGCAAAGCTTTCTCCAGGCTCAATTGAGCTGCGATGTTTCCACCGTTGCGAGCGGCACGAGCACCTACGGCAGCTACTGCACGCCGCAGGGGCGCATGCTGGCGACATTCCTGCTGTGGTCGTCCGGCGGCCGCTATTTCATGCAGCTGCCCGACTCGTTGTGCGCGCCGATCCGCAGGCGGCTTTCCATGTACATCCTGCGCGCCAAAGTTAAGGCCGACGATGCGAGCGGCAATCACGCGCTCTTCGGTGTCGCCGGCGATGGCGCGGCTCGCACGATCGAAGCGGTGTTCGGCGGCGGCGTGCCGGCCGGGGCATACGATACGCGCCACGTCAACGAATCGACGGTGATACGCCTGGCGCCGGATCGCTTCGAACTCGCCCTGCCCGCAGCTTCTGTAGCGACGGTGCGTGAAGCGCTCCTCGGCCACGCCGAAGAAGGCACTGCGGTGGCGTGGCAGCGGCTCGACGTCCATGCCGGGATCCCGTGGATCGCGCCGGCAACCCGGGAGCAGTTCGTGCCGCAGATGGTGAATCTCGATCTGATCGGCGGCGTCAGTTTCGCGAAGGGCTGCTATCCAGGCCAGGAGATCGTCGCGCGCGCGCACTATCGCGGGCAGGTGAAGCAGCGCATGTATCGCGCCCATATTGCGACGGACGATGCCGTGCAGGCCGGCAATCGCTTGTACAGCGCGGACATGCCCGGTCAATCGACAGGCATGGTCGTCAATGCAGTGCCCGCTGAGAAACAAGGATGCGACGTACTCGCGGTGATCCAGAAGAGCAGCGTCGAGGCGGGCGACGTGCATCTCAAGTCGCTGGACGGGCCGGTACTCGAATTGCAGCCCTTGCCATATGCCGTCCCCTGACATGCGGCGTACGCTGCAAGCCGCGCCCTCGGGAAACGACTACAATCACCCCGAGGAGAGGCTGCCGTGACCTGTTCCTACTACATCTACTATCGGGTCAACCGCGATAAGGCGCAGGCCTGCGAGCCGCGCATCCGCGAGCTGCTTGCGGCAGTACAAAAAGCGACCGGCATTTCGGGCCGCCTGCTCCGCAAGCGCGGCGAGCCGCAGTTGTGGATGGAGGTCTACGAGAACGTGGACGACCAGGCCCACTTCGAGTGGGAACTCGCCGATGTCGCCGACAAGCTCAAAGTGAAGGAATTCCTGGAGCCCGATACGACCCGGCACTGCGAGTGCTTCGAGTCGTGACACCTCGATGTGCCTGATCCTCTTCGCACACCGGGTACATCCCCGCTTTCCTCTGATTCTGGCCGCCAACCGCGACGAGGCGTATGCACGCCCCGCAGCGCGCCCCGCATTCTGGGACGACCATCCCGACATCTACGGCGGGCGTGACCTCGATCGCGGCGGGTCGTGGCTCGCAATGACGCGCTCCGGAAAAATCGCGGCGGTCACCAACTATCGGAATGCCCTTGCCCCGCGTGATGTGCCGCGCTCGCGTGGCGAGCTGGTCAAGGACTATCTTGCAGGCGAGGTCGATGCCGCGTCATACCTGAAGAGCGTGGAAGGTCGCGGCGAGCTGTACAGCGGATTCATTTTGATCGCAGGCGATCCCGATGCGCTGCACTGGCTCTCCAACCGTGGTCCCGGTGCGGCGCGCATCCCGCCCGGAGTGCACGGGTTGAGCAATCACCTGCTCAATACGCCGTGGCCCAAGATCGAGCGCAGCAAGCGCGCGCTCGAATCGCTGCTCGATGCGGATGAGGCGGCGTTGACAGCCGGGCTCTTCCGGGTTCTCGCCGACCGCAGCCTGGCTGCGGACCACGAGCTGCCCGATACCGGCGTGGGCCTGCAGCGCGAACGCGAACTGTCGGCGAATTTCATCAGCGGAGAACGTTACGGCACGCGGGCTTCTACCGTGGTGCTGGTAACCAACGACGGCACCGTCACGTTCACCGAGCGCGCCTTCGGCCCGCTCGGCCGGCCGCTCGGGGAAACCGCGCAGCGATTCAGGCTGGAGAAGGCCGCGGCCGCTGCACGTTAGGGAAGAAGCCTGAGCTCCATGGCGCGGTGCGGAATGCCCGCCTCCATGAACTCCTCGCTCGTCACGGTGAAGCCGTGCCTGGCGTAGAACCCCACCGCGTGCCTTTGCGCGTGCAGGCGGACGACCGGGGATTGCTGCTTTCTGGCGAGATCCAGCAGCGCCAATAGCACCGTGCTCCCCACGCCCCTGTGCCGCCACGGTATCAGCACCGCCATCCGCCCGAGGCGCCCATCGGCCAGCAGCCGGCCCGTGCCAACCGCTATGCCGTCCGGTTCATAGGCAAGGATATGTTTCGCATTTTCGTCGTGGCGGTCCCATTCCAGGGATTCCGGAACACCCTGCTCCTCCACGAAGACCCGCATGCGTATGGCGTGCAATTGCGCGAGGTGCGTGTCCCACTTCACTTGCCGCACGATCCAGTTCTTATTCATGCCGCATAGTGTACGAAAGCCTGTCCCATTCGGGTAGCCGCCTGCACGCCTGCAGTACAATGCCGCCATGAACAGTCTCTGGAACGACGCCGAGGCGCAGCGCTTCCATGGCGATCTCGGGCTGCGGGTGTACACCTCGCGCCTTCTCGGACGGGACAAGTCGCTGGTCCTGCATGGCGGAGGCAACACCTCGGTCAAGATCCGCGAGCCCAATCTCGTCGGCGAAGAGGAAGACATTCTCTACGTCAAGGGCAGCGGCTGGGACCTGGAGACGATCGAGGAAGCCGGGTTCGCGCCGGTCCGCATGACCCATCTGCTCAAACTCGCAAGGCTCGAGGCGCTGAGCGATCCCCAGATGGTGAACGAACTGCAAGCGCACATGACCCGGTCAACGGCGCCGGCGCCGTCGGTCGAAACCCTTCTTCACGCAATTCTGCCCCACAAGTCCGTTGACCACACTCATGCCGATGCCGTGCTGGCGGTCACCAACACGGCGGATGGCGAGGCGCGCATACGCCATATTTACGGCGGCAAGGTGGTGTTGATTCCATACGTCATGCCGGGATTCGACCTCGCGCGGTTGTGCGCTGCCCGCTTTCCGGAGGAAGCCGGGCCCGAGACCATCGGCATGGTGTTGATGAATCACGGCGTGTTTTCCTTTGGCCGCTCTGCGCGCGAATCGTACGAACGGATGATCGAGCTGGTTCGGATGGCCGAGGACTACCTCGCGCGCCACGGAGCGTGGGTCTTGTCGCAGAAAGCGCCTGCTCCGGCGAAGGAAAGCCGGGCCGCCTGCGCCACGCTGCGCAAACGCATATCGGTGGCGGCAGGCGCGCCCCTGGTCATGAAGGTGCACCAGGACGAGCGGATCCTCGCCTTCTGCGAACGCAAGGATCTCGAGGAAATTGCGCCGCGGGGCCCCGCCACGCCCGATCATTCGATCCGCACGAAGCGCCTTCCGATGGTCGGAGAGGACGTCGAGCGATACGCCGGTGAATACCGCGCATATTTCGAGCAGCATGCGCCGCATGCGCGCGAAAAAAAGACCATGCTCGATCCGGCGCCGCGCATCGTGCTCCGGCGGGGTCACGGCATGTGCACGCTGGGACGCAGCGCCCGGGATGCCGCCATCGTAGCCGACCTTTACCTGCACACGATGGACGTGATCGAGCGCGCCGCCGCCTTGGGCGGATATAGTGCGCTCCCGGCAAACGACATCTTCGATGTCGAATATTGGGATCTCGAGCAGGCGAAATTGAGAAAGGCGGGGAAGCCGCCGCTCTTTGGAGGAGAAGTGGCGCTCGTCACCGGTGCGGCGTCCGGGATCGGGAAAGCGTGCGTGACCTCGCTCCTCGCACGCGGTGCGGCGGTCATCGCGCTGGACATCGACCCGGCGATCGCGGATATGCATGTCCGCCCCGACTTCCTCGGCATCCGTTGCGATATCACGTCGGACGCGCAGGTAGCCGCGGCGCTCGATGCCGGCGTGCGCACATTCGGCGGTCTCGACATGCTGATCCTCAATGCCGGCATCTTTCCTGGCGGAACATCGATTTCCGAATTGGGCCATGCGGAATGGCGCACGGTCATGGACATCAACGTGGACGCCAATCTTACCCTGCTGCGCGAGTGCCACCCACTGCTCAAAATGGCGCCGCGCCACGGCCGCGTTGTCGTCATCGGCTCCAAGAACGTGCCTGCGCCGGGGCGGGGCGCAGCAGCTTACTCCGCGTCCAAGGCGGCACTCAATCAACTCGCGCGCGTGGCTGCGCTGGAATGGGGTGCTGACCGAATCAGGGTCAACGTGCTGCATCCCAATGCGGTATTCGATACCGGCATCTGGAGCGAGGCGGTGCTTGCCTCGCGCGCGGCGCACTACGGGATTCCGGTCGAGGACTACAAGCGCAGGAATGTACTGGGCACGGATGTCACCAGCCACGATGTCGCCGAACTGGCCGCCGAAATGTGCGGCCCGCTGTTCGCCAAAACCACCGGCGCGCAACTGCCGATCGACGGCGGCAACGAACGGGTCATCTGAAACGGGTCATCTGATCATGCCGGGATTCGAGACGCTCCGCTGGCGTGACGGGGTGTTCGAGCTGCTCGATCAGCGGGTACTGCCCGACCGGTGCGTTTACGTTACCCTGGATTCGGCGCCTGATGTCGCGGACGCGATCCGCGACATGATCGTGCGCGGCGCGCCGGCAATAGGCTGCGCTGCGGCCTATGGTGTCGCACTCGAAGCGCGCCGCCTGAAGCACTGCGGCCGTGCGGAGTTCGACTCGGGCATGGCGCGTGCCCTCGACGTTCTGGCCAGGAGCCGGCCCACCGCGGCGAACCTTTTCTGGGCGCTGGGGCGGATGCAGCGGCGCTTGAACGAGGTCACTTCCGACGAGACCGCGCGGATTGCCGATGCCTTGCTCGATGAAGCGCACGCGATCAGCGCCGAAGACGTCCGGCTCAATCGGACGATGGGGCTGCACGGTGCCGCACTGCTCCACGACGGAGCGCGCGTGCTCACCCACTGCAATGCCGGCGCGCTGGCGACCGCCGGTCACGGTACGGCGCTCGGCGTGATCCGCTCCGCGGTGCAATCGGGGAAGCGCATTTACGTGCTTGCCGATGAAACACGGCCTTTCCTGCAGGGTGCGCGCCTGACCGCGTGGGAACTGCAGCAGGACGCGATACCGGTGACGGTGATCGCGGACAATGCCGCGGGATTCCTGATGAGCCGGGGCGAAGTGGACGCCGTAATCGTCGGCGCAGACCGCGTGGCGGCAAACGGCGATGTGGCGAACAAGGTGGGAACGTATGCCGTAGCCGTTCTCGCCCGGCGCCACCGCGTGCCGTTCTACGTCGCCTGCCCGCTCTCCACCATCGACCGAGCCATCGACAGGGGCAGCGAGATTCCGATCGAGGAACGCAGCGCGGACGAGATCAGGGGCTTTGGCGTGCTGCGCTGGGCACCGCCCGACGTGGCGGTGCGCAACCCCGTATTCGACGTAACTCCGGCGGAACTGGTCAGCGCGCTCATTACCGAGCGCGGCGTCACGCCTGCCCCGGACCGGGGTAAAATCGACGCGCTTTTCGCGGACTAATATCCGAACTGCATAACGGAGGGCGCTTGAAGGCATTGCTGTGCCGGCTGGCCGCGCTTGCGGCGTTCGCGCTGCTGGCCGGATGCCAGAGCCTCTATTTCCATGACGCAGGCTCTCCTGCCCCCCGTCTCGCCTACCGCCTCTCCGAGTTGCCTTTCTCGCAGTACTGGACGGGTATCGTTTTCAACGGCGAGAAGATCGGTTTCACCCATTTTGCGATTCATCCCGCCGATGACGGCAAGCGCTACGAAATCCGCGCCGAGGCTTCATTCGTGCTGCGGTTTCTCGGCATCGAGAAGAAGATCGCCCTCAAGGCGCGCGATCTGGTCGACGACGAACTGGGGCTGCTCGGTTTCGAATACGACTACCGCATCGACGGCAGCGAGCTGATTCAGTCGGGGAGAAAGGAAGGCGAGCGCCTGCACGTAACCATCACCACCGCAGGCAAACCCTCGGAGCGCACGTTTCCGGTTCCGTCAAAACTGTATCCCAGCAGCGTGATCGCGCTCTATCCGGTCGTGCGCGGGCTGCGTCCCGGCGCCGACTACGCCTATACGGTTTACGACGGGCAGACACAAACCGTCGCCGAGGTCGCCCAGCAGGTGATCGGCTACGAGCGCAGCCAGTTTTTCGAGGGCAACGCCTACAAGCTGGAAACGCGGCTGCATGGCCAGAGCACGACCACATGGATAGACCGCGAGGGGCGTCCGGTCTTCGAGCTCGCCCTGCGCGGGGTCATGATCTCCGCGCTGGAGGAAGAGGAACGGGCGAAGCGCTACATTGCGCTCGGCGCGCTCAATCGCAAGGAAGCGTTGATCGAATTCAGCCTCATCCGGCCCGATGCGCCCCTTGCCGAGCCACGGCGTGCCGCCCGCATGACGGTCGAGATCGCAGGCATGAACCGGCTCGCTCCCGCGGGTCATGCACAGCAGTGTCGGCAGACAGGTAGGGACCGGCAGGTATGCGAGATCGGCCTGAACGGCACAGCGGAGTTGGCATCGTCCCTGGAAAAGTATCTCGGCGCTTCCCTGACCGTGCAGAGCCGGGATCCCGGCATTCGGGCCGCGGCATTGCAGGCCGCGCCCGAGGGGTTGCCCGTAACGGATCGGATTGCAGGATTGGTTGCGTGGCTCGACAGCAACATCGAAAAGGTGCCCGTAGACGTGTTCTCCGCGCTGGACGCATTCCAGCAGAAGAAAGCGGAATGTCAGGGACACGCCTACCTTTACACCGCGATGGCGCGCGCGCTCGGCATCCCGACGCGGGTGGTCAGCGGGCTTGCCTACTCCGAGCAGTTGCAGGGCTTTCTCTTCCATAGCTGGGCCGAAAGCATGGTGGAAGGCCGCTGGGTCGCGGTGGACCCGACGTTTGGGCAGCCCGTCGCGGATGCGACGCACATCAAGCTGCTGGAAGGCGAATCGCTCGCCGACCTGCTGCCGCTGATCGACTGGGTGGGACGAGTCAAGATCCGGGTGCTCGCGCTGGAACACCGGAGCCCGTAGCGTGCGCGCCTAGATCGTCAGGCCGCCGCTCACTTCGATCACGGCGCCGTTGATGTAGCTCGCTTCGTCGGACGCGAGAAAGGCAAAGGTGCTGGCGACCTCCTCGGGCCTGCCGAGGCGCCCCATGGGAACCTTTTCCTCGAGGGCGCGCAGCACCTTCTCCGGTATGCTGCCCAGTATCGTGGTGGCGATGAACCCCGGACACACCGCGTTGGCCCGGATGCCCTTGCGGCCCAGTTCGCGGGCCCACGTCTTCATCATGCCGATGACGCCGAACTTGCTGGCTGCGTAATTGGTTTGTCCGAAATTTCCGTACAAGCCGACGATGGAGGAGGCGTTGAGGATGACTCCCGATTGCTGCTTGAGCATGGTGTCCACTACCGCCTTGGTGCAGTTGTAGACCCCCTTCAGGTTGATTTCTATGACGTTATCGAACTGCTCCTCGGTCATGTTCTTGATCTGGGCGTCCATCACGATCCCGGCGTTGTTCACCAGGCAATCGACCCGCCCCCACTTGGCAACCGTGGCGTCCACCATGTTGCGCAGCGCCTGCACGTCGCGCACGTCGGCCACGTAACCGAAGGCGTCGCCCCGTGTCTCCTTGCACATCTCCACCGTTTCTTCTATCCATTCGGGGGTGAGATCGCACACCACGACTTTCGCCCCTTCGGTGGCGAATTTGACCGCGGTCGCCTGTCCGATTCCCCTGCCCGCCCCGGTGATGATGGCTACCTTGTCTTGAAGCCTCATTTGCGCTTCCTTTCTGTTAGTTATGTTGCGCAATAAAGAATTGCGCCGCACAATTTAGCCCATTCTGGCGCGTCGCACAATCGAAAAGGTGAACGGGGAAACATGCTCTATCCGGCCTATCCTGACGACAGTTAACTGCCTATCAGACAATGAGATAGAGCGCTTAGTTCAGGCTAGTTACAGGAGTTTGCCGAGGATCAGCGGCGCGCGGCGAAGAAAGTTTGCAGCAAAACCGCAGCATTTTGGGCCAGGACCCCACCGTTTACCTCGGTATGGTGGTTTAGTCGCGTTTCGGCAAAGAGATTGACGACCCCGCCGCAGGCTCCGGTCTTGGGGTCCGATGCCCCATAGACGACCCGCACAATGCGCGCGTGCAGCATGGCGCCGGCGCACATGACGCAGGGCTCCAAGGTCACGAATAACTCGCAGTCGTTGAGCCGGTAGTTGCTGAGCTTTTGTGCCGCGTCCCGCATGGCGACAATCTCAGCGTGCGCAGTAGGGTCGTGCCCGGATATCGGGCGGTTGTAGCCCCGTCCGATGATCCTCCCATCCCTGACGACCACTGCCCCAACGGGCACCTCGCCGGCCGTCATCGCCTCCTGCGCGAGCGCGAGCGCCTCCTCCATCAGCAGGGCATCGCGCGCGGCATCGGGTCCGGTTTCCATGCGGGGTTAGTCGCGGTGCCTTCCACCGGCTTCATATCCCGCGAGCCATTCGTTCCACTCGAAAAGCGGCCATCCGTCCCCGCTCGCGCGGCGAAACCAGCGTGCAGCGGCATCGCCGTCGCGGGGGACGCCAGGGCTGCCCACGAACATCCGTCCGAGATAGACCATGGCCTGGCCGTCGCCTTGAGCGGCGGCGCGCAAAAACCACTTCAAATGCGAGCCACCGGTTGCGACACAGTCCGTCTCCGTAGTGCATCAATGCGAGGTTGCACTGCGCGAGCGGATCGCCGGATTTCGCACCGAACCGGTACCACAGCAAAGCCTTCCGAAGGTTATGCGGCAATCCCTGGTCGCCGACCGCGAAGCACGCACCGATGCTGTACGGCGACTGGTTACGCAGCCGCTTCGGCAGGCGGCGTCGGGCACTTCGAAGCGCTTTGTCGGCTGCTGCCATTTGCCGTCGTTTGTAATTGCCCTTATCTTACCTGCACAGTATATCGAGGCGCCGTCGAACAGCCCATGACTTCGGGTCTATCGTGGTTCTTGGTCATGGCGGGGTCGTTCGCTTTTTCACTCGTTGTATCGGCAATGCAGCCCATCGCGGAAGCGGAAGCGGAAAGAACGGAGGCGCTGCAAAGCTTGCATCCGGTATGCCGCGTGTACTACGACGAGCGCGAACGCTGCGTTTCTGCGAAGCTTTCCCCCGCCGAGGCCCGTAACGATCTCGGCCGCGAACTCGCCGGGCTGGTGATGCTCTCTTACGGTGTCGATGCCGCGAAGGCTTGTCTGCGCCAGATCGACAGCCTGCGCATCGAGCAAACCTTCGGCTGCGCCTGGCGTATAGCGCCCAATGACGTTACGGAGTATCTGCAGGCCGCCGGAGCCTGCGATTCATTGAGCCCGCGGGCGAAGCGGAGTACCGCATGCCATGATCTTCCCGCCTGGCGCCGCGAGCTGAAGCGCAAGTATGAGAGTAACCCGGCCGTGCTGCGCCTGCTCGACGTCTATCGCGATTGAACATACCCGTTCCCCGCCGAGGGACCGCGAAATGGACGCGGTACATACTTCGTCATGCAGGACCGCTGATCCGATTCAGATTTGCAGCTCGGCTGCTGTTGTCACGGTCCGGAATCGCGGCGCATCGAGCGTCGGGACCGATTTAAGTCCCGAGCCGGTGCTCACCAGGACGACGTTCTCCCCGGACTGAATCCAGCCGCGCGCGAGGGCCTTGCGCAGCCCGGCCAGTGTGGTGGCGCTTTCCGGACAGGCAAAAATGCCCTCCGCTTGCGCCATTTCATCAACCGCCGAGAGCGCTTCTTCGGTCGTTACGGCCAGGGCACCGCCGCCGCATTCCCGGATGATCTTCAGAATCGCGCGACCGCCCGGCGGATTCGGCGACTTGAGACCGCCGGGTGGAATATCCATCCTGCCCCACGGCTCGCATTCGCTGCGACCCTCGTCGTACGCCATTACCACCGGTGCGCAACCGGCGTACTGCGTCACATAGAGCCGAGGCATGCGGCCCGACACCCATCCGAGCTGCAGCAACTCTTCGAACGCCTTGAAGATGCCCAGGGCACCGAGACCTCCCCCCATGGGATAAACGATGGCGTCCGGCAGCCGCCACCCGCGCTGCTCCGCGATCTCGAGACCCATCGTTTTCTTGCCTTCCAGACGATAGGGTTCGCGCAGCGTGCAGATGTTGAGCCATCCATACCGCTCGCACGCATCTGCCACGAGGCGCCCGGCATCGTGCCAGTTCTCCAGCAGGAATGTCGGCTGGTTGCTTGCGCGGCACTGCTGACGGCTCGCCGGCTGCGCGTCTGTGGGAAGCACGTTGACGCAGGTGATGCCGGCGCGAGCGGCATACAGGCTCCACGAGCCGCCAGCGTTGCCGGAACTGTTGTGGGCGACGGTCTTAACACCGAGTTCGACGTAACGCGACAGCGCCACCGACGCGCCACGGTCCTTGAACGTGCCGCTGGGATTTCGGCCTTCATCTTTCACCGCGAGCCGCCGCATGCCGAGCGCGTGCGCGAGATGCCGCGCCGCGATCAGAGGCGTCCAGCCCTCCCCGAGCGACACGGCACTCGCCGTATCTGCGACGGGAAGGAGCGGCGCGTAACGCCACAACGTCGCCGGCCCGCGCGCTATCGTTTCCCGTGTAACTTCCCGCCGGACACGCTCCATATCGTAGCGGGCACGCAGCTCCTCGGCCGGCCCCGCGCTGTGCGGTCGCAACGGGTCGAGCCTCGCTCCGGTGGCCGTTTCTATACAGGTCAGATAACTCATTTCATGTCACAGTATTACAATCGTCAGTACAATATCACCCGCCAGCAGTTTTGAATAACACTCAAGCAGGCGCTCTATGAGAGTCGATCGTAGTTCAGAGGGAGGCCTTCTCTGTTGCGAGACGGAAGGACCCAAAAATAAATCATGAAGTTCAGCAATTTCCTGTTTCCCGCGGCGCTGGACCCGCATCAGGACCAGCAGGTCATCAATGAGGCTCTGCGCGAGGGACAACTGTGCGATGAGCTTGGCATGGACATGCTATGGCTCGCGGAGCACCACTTCGACGGCATCTGCGCTTACGTGGACCCCGTGAGTTTCGCCGCGGCGCTCGCGGCGAGCACCCGGCACATCAAGATCGGTTTCGCCGTCGCTCAGATGTCGCTGCACCACCCCATACGTATGGCGGAGCAGATGTCGCTCATCGACAATATCAGCCGGGGCCGCATCGTGGTGGGCCTCGGCCGCGGCACCGCCTACAACATCTACGACTACCAGGGCTATGGCATCGATCCGGCCGAGGCCTACGACCGGCTCGTGGAAGCCGAGGAAATCATGATCGGCGCGTGGACCACGCCCAACTTCGAGCACAAGGGCAGGTTCTGGAACCTCCGGCTGCCGCTCCTGCGCCCACGACCCTACACCGAACCACACCCGATGATCATCCGCGCCTGCGCGAGCGAAGAGGCGATGCTCGGCATGGCGCGTGCCGGCCGCCCGTTTCTGATGAACATCCAGAGCAACGAAGTCACGGCACATCGCATGGACCTCTACCAGAGGACGATGCGTGAATCCGGCTTCGACGAAGACACGATTGCGCGCAACGTGGGTGACACCTGGATATGGCGCAACATTTTCGTCGGTGAAACCGACGCTGAAGCGGAACGGCTCGCGCTTCCCGCGTGGAAGACTCAGCAGGAGTTTCGCCAGGCCATGCGTAAGCGGGTATACGAGGAGCAGGGGCTGCGGCTCAAGGTGGACACCGAGCCTCACGCGCGCAACCAGGCGCAGCATTCCATTCTGTGCGGCTCCCCCGACACCGTTTGCGAGGCAATCGCCGAAATCGATCGCATTGGTGTGGGCGGGCTCATCCTCGTGTTCCGGCTCGGCCCCATGCCGGCCGAAGTGGCTGAGGCGAGCATCCGCCTCTTCATGAAGCAGGTCGCGCCGCAATTTCGCGGACGCAGCACCGCGCCCGCATGATTGCATCACCCCGAGGAGCGCGTATGGCAACGACACGGACCCGCGGCACCCAAACGATCCTGCTGTTCGTTCTCGCCCTGGCAGCGCTCTGTGCGACCACGGCGAACGCTCAAGGCTATCCCGCTCGTCCTGTGCGACTCGTCATTCCATGGGCTGCCGGCGGCTCGACCGACTCCATCGGACGTCTTCTCAGCCAGAAACTTGCGGAATACACCGGGCAGCAATGGATCATCGATAACCGCGGCGGCGCCACCGGAACGATCGGTCATGCGTTCGTCGCCAAGTCGGCCCCTGATGGTTACACCCTCCTTCTGGGCACGAACAGCACGTTTGCGATCGCACCGTACTTGTACAAGACCCTCGCGTATGACACGGAGACCGCGTTCGCGCCCATCTCGCTGGTCGCGATCAGCCCGCAGATTCTCTCCGTTCATCCGTCCCTGCCGGTGCGCAGCGTGAAAGACCTGATCGGCCTCGCGCGCGCCAAGCCGGGCGCCATCCCCTTCTCCACTGCGGGCGTGGGCGCGACCAGCCATCTCGCCACCGAGCTGCTGATGAATCTCGCCCGCATCCGGATGACCCACGTGCCGTACAAGGGCGGCGGGCCTTCCGCTCAGGCCTTGATTGCGGGCGAGACTGCGCTTTCCTTCGTGGATGTCATCACCGCGTTGCCGCAAGCGCAAGCGGGCCGGTTGCGTCCCGTAGCCACCAGCACGGCGAAACGGACGGCGCTCATGCCGGAACTGCCTACCATCGCGGAATCGGGCCTGCCGGGCTTCGAGTCCGTAACCTCGTTCGGCATGTTCACGCCCGCCGGCACGGCACGCGAGATCGTCGCACGGGTGAACCGCGAAGTCGTGCGGGCGCTGGGCGCGCGTGAGGTGCGGGAGAAGCTTCGGGCGCAAGGCATCGAGCCCGCCGGCACGCCGCCCGAGGCGCTCATCGAGCACCAGAAAAGCGAGATGGCGAAATGGAGCAAAGTCATCCGCGAACAAGGGATCAAGTTCGAATGAAAGTCATACGCGCTATCGCGACGGTCAGAGGCAGCCAATGAGCGATCCACGCATTCCGTCCAGTTTCCTCGCACCGCGCGTCGGGCGTATCACCGTTTCGCCCAGCAATGCCGGCGCCCAGCGCGTGCGGGAGCTGCGCGCCCAGGGCCGCGACATCATCGGGCTCACCATCGGCGAGCCCGACTTCGAGACGCCGGACCACGTCAAGCAAGCGGCGATCGAAGCCATGGCGCGGGAGGAAACGAAATACACCAACGTCGATGGCACACCCGCGCTCAAGGCCGCGATCCGCGCGAAGTTCAAGCGCGACAGCGGGCTCGACTACGAACCGGACCAGATACTGGTCGGCAATGGCGGCAAACAAGTCATCTTCAACGCAATGATGGCGAGCGTCTCGGGGGAAGACGAGATCATCATTCCGGCGCCCTACTGGGTCTCGTACGTGGATATGCCGCTCCTCGCCGACGGCAAACCGGTTCCCGTGACCTGTCGTCCTGAGAAGGGCTTCAAGATCACGCCTGACGCTCTGGAAGCGGCAATCACGGTGCGCACCAAGTGGCTCGTGCTTAATTCGCCCTGCAACCCCACCGGCGCCGTCTACTCGCGTGCCGAGCTCAAGGCGCTCGCCGAAGTGCTGCTCGTTCATCCGCACGTCTGGGTGCTTTCCGACGACATCTACGAGCACATGCTTTTCGATGGTCTCGAATTCGGGACGATCGCGCAGGTGGAACCCGCGCTCTACGATCGCACGCTCACTGTGAATGGCGTCTCGAAAGCGTACGCCATGACCGGCTGGCGCATCGGGTTCTGCGGCGGCCCCAGGGCGCTGGTCCGCAACATGGCCAAGATACAGTCGCAGACGACGACCAATGCGTCCTCCATCAGCCAGGCCGCCGCCATCGAGGCACTGAACGGCCCGCAGGAACTCGTACCGCAGCGGGCCCGCGCCTTCCAGGAACGGAGAGACCGCGTGCTGGAACTGCTGCGCGAGGCGCCGGGCATCGAGTGCTTTCCGCCCCAGGGCGCGTTCTACATCTTCGCCAATTGCGGCGGGATGCTGCGCAAACGCACACCCCAAGGCAGCGTGCTGGAAACCGAACAGGACGTGGTCGATTACCTGCTGGAGGGTGCGGGCGTCGCCGTGGTTCCCGGCGCCGCATACGGGCTGTCACCCTACTTTCGGATGTCGATCGCCGCTTCCATAGACGATCTGACCGAAGCGTGCCAACGCATACGGCGTGCGACTGCCGCACTGAGATAAGCCAATTTGGAACGCGCTACAGGTGTGACGACGACGCGTCGCATACGAATCGCTGTGGACATCGGCGGCACGTTCACCGATGGGCTCGCGGTGCTGGCCCCGGCGGGGCGCATCTGGGTCGCCAAGACGCTCACCACGCCCCGCGACCCGGGCATCGCCGTCACCACGGTCATCGCGGATCTGCTGAATCAGGTTGCTGCGGCGCGTGACGGCGCGCAGGCCTCCGTAGCAGAGTTCGTGCACGGCACAACGCTGGTCACCAACACCCTGATCGAGAGAAAAGGCGCGCGCACCGGACTCGTCGTCACGAAGGGCACGCGCGACGTGCTCACTATCTCGCGCGAGGTGCGCTACGAGCTCTATGATCTCAACCTCGAGATCCCGCGTCCGCTGGTTCCCGACGAAAGCCGCATCGAGCTGGACGAACGTCTCGATGCCGAGGGCGCCGTCGTCACCCCCCTCACTGAAGCCGAGCGCGCAAGAGCGACCGAGGCGGTCGGCAAGCTCGGGGTCGAAGCCATAGCGGTGTGTCTGCTGCACTCCTATGTGAATGATGCGCACGAGCGCGGGATCGCCGCAGCGATCAAAAAGCGCTTTCCCGGGCTCGCGGTATCGACGAGTTCCGGCATCGCGCGCGAGATGCGCGAATACGAGCGCATGTCCACGACCGCGGCCAATGCCTACGTGCAGCCCCTGATGGCGGAGTATCTCGACCGTCTGGACAGCCGCGTGCACGCGCTCGCCCCTGGCGCGCCGCTTCGGATCATGGTGTCGAGCGGCGGCTTCACTTCCGCCAGGGCGGCGGCGGAAACGCCGATTCTGCTGCTCGAGTCGGGACCGGCGGGCGGCGTGCTCTCTGCGCTCAACACCGCGCGCACCGCCGGCGTCGATCGGATACTGGCGTTCGACATGGGCGGCACCACCGCTAAGGCGTGCGTGGTGGTCGGCGGCGAGCCGCTGGTCGCGCACAGTTTCGAATGCGCGCGCGTCTCGCGCTTTGCGCGCGGCTCCGGGCTTCCGATCCTCATCCCCAGCATCGATCTGATCGAGATCGGCGCCGGGGGCGGCTCCATCGCGCACGTGAATCCGCTCGGATTGCTCAACGTCGGCCCCGAAAGCGCCGGGGCAGCTCCCGGACCCGCGTGTTATGGCCAGGGCGGGACGGAAGCCACCGTGACCGATGCGGACCTCGTTCTCGGCTACCTCAGTGCCGACAATTTTCTCGGCGGAGAAATGAAACTGCACAGGGATCTCGCGACCGCCGCACTGGATAAGGTCGCGGGACACTTCAAACTCAACGCAGTCGAGGTGGCGTGGGGGATCTGCGACATCGTGAACGAGAACATGGCGGCGGCTGCCCGTATTCATATCGCCGAAAAAGGACACGATCCGCGCGACTTCACGCTGGTTGCTACCGGCGGCGCCGGCCCCGTACATGTCGTGGAAGTTGCGCGCAAGCTGAGGATCCCGCACGTGCTGGCGACCATCGCCGCGGGCGCGGGCTCGTGCCTCGGTCTGCTCGCCGCGCCGGCACGCGTCGATCGCGCATGGTCGAACCCCGCTCTGGTAAAAGATATCGACTGGCGCCGCGCCGCCCGGACCTGCGGCGCGCTGCGAGCGGATGCTGAACGTGAACTCGCGTCCGCCGGCGCCGAAAATCTCGAAGTGCGGTGGTGGCTCGGCTTCGAGATGCGCTATGCCGGGCAAGGCCACAACGTTTCGGTCAGCCTGCCGTGGCGAGAAATCACGCCGGCGCTGGAGAAGGCATTGCTGAAGGAGTTCGAGACCCGCTACCGCCAGCTCTACGGGCAACTCGTGCCGAACGCCGCGCCGCAGGTCATCACCTGGCGATTGACGGGACGTTCGGTGGTGAAGCGCCACCGGTTCTCGTGGGGCGATGCGCGCGCCGGGGGGAAATCTCCGGCGCGCGGCAAGCGTGACATCTGGCTTCCGCTCAAGCGCCGCTACGCCCCGGTCGCCGTTTACGACCGCTATGCGCTCAAGCCCGGCACGCGGCTCGCGGGCCCGCTGGTCCTGGAGGAACGCGAATCGACGCTCGTCGTGCCGGTTCCCGCCGCGGTGCGCATCCTTCCCGATTACACCGTGTCGATCACGATGAGAGACGCCCGATGAGAAAAGCGAAGCTCGATCCGATCACGCTGGAAATCCAGTGGAAGCGGCTCGTCAGCATGGTGGACGAAGCATCGGCCGCATTCGTGCGCACCTCGTTCTCGGTTCTGGTGCGCGAGGCGAACGACTTTGCCGTCGTGCTCACCGACGCCGAAGGACGGTCGATCGCCCAGTCGGTGCTGTCCATCCCGTCGTTCATCGGCACGCTTCCAGCGACGGTGAAACACTTTCTCGAAAAATTTCCGGCGCGCACGCTGAAGCCCGGCGATGTCATGATCACCAATGATCCATGGATGGGCACCGGGCACATCCATGACGTCAACGTCGCGATGCCGATTTTTCACAAGGGGCGCATCGTCGCTTTTGCGGCGGTGGTCTCGCACATGCCGGACATCGGCGGCCGCATTCGCAACGCCGGCATCCGCGACATTTACGAGGAAGGGCTGCAGATTCCCCGCTTGAAGCTTATCCGGGCTGGCAAACCGGATCAGGCGCTGCTCGACATGATCGGGCAGAACGTCCGCGTCCCCGAACAGACGCTGGGCGACATCTGGGCGCAGGTCGCGGCTTGCAAGATGCTCGAGGAACGTTTGCGTCCGCTGTTGCGCGACGTGGATCTTGCAGCACTCGGGGCGGAGATCCGCGGCCGTTCCGAAGGCGCGATGCGCAAGGCAATTCGCGCGGTGCCGGACGGCGTCTATCGCGCCCAGACGCGCCATGACGGCTTCGAAGAACCCATTCTCATCAATTGCACCGTAACGGTGCAGGGCGAGCGGCTTGTCATCGACTACACCGGGTCGAGCCTGCAGGTGCCGCGCGCGGTCAACGTCGTGCCGATCTATACTTTCGCCTACTCGGCATTCGCAGTGAAGGCGCTCCTCTGCCCGGAGGTTCCCAACAACGAAGGCAGCTTCGTGCCGATCTCCACCTCGGCCCCCGAGGGTTCGATCTTCAACCCGCGCTACCCCGCCGCAAGCGGCGGGCGCGGCATGATCGGGCATATGATGGTCCCGGCCATCTTCATGGCGCTTGCCGACGTGCTGCCCCGGCGCGCGATGGCGGAAGGCTCTTCGAACTCGTCGATTACCGTGACCGGCGAACATCGAGGCCGTGCGTATGCGGCGGTCAATTTCATGAACGCCGGTCAGGGTGCGACACTCCACCGCGACGGCTTCACGATGCTCTCTTTCCCCTCGAATCTCGCCAATACCCCGATCGAGGTATTCGAGCAGATGGCGCCGGTGCGCGTGATCGAACGCGCGATCCGCCGCGGCAGCGGCGGCGCGGGTCGCCATCGCGGCGGCGACGGGCTGCGCTTCGAGATCGAGGCGCTGGGCGATACGCCGATGATGGCGTCCATGATCATGACGCGCTGGCGCACCGCCCCGCAGGGTATCATGGGCGCCGCACCCGGCAAGGTGGGCGGGCTCACGCTGAATGGCAAGCCGATCAATCCCGCCGAACATTGGGTATTGAACAAGGGAGATCGCGTTGTGATGGAAACGGCGGGCGGCGGCGGTTGCGGAGAGATGCACTGACCACGGCAGCAGGGTCGAAGACAGAGAGGAACAACGATGAAGATATTTCGCACCACCGCCCTCATCTGCCTGGCGTGCCTCATTTCTGCCAGCGCAGCGGCGCAGCGTTATCCGGAGCGTCCGATCCGGCTGGTCGTGGGCTTCGCCCCCGGCGGCTCGACCGACGTAACGGCCCGCATCATCGCCGAACGGCTCACCACCGCCCTGGGTCAGCACATGATCGTGGACAATCGCTCCGGCGCCGGCGGCAACATCGGCGCCGACATCGTCGCGAAGTCAAATCCCGACGGGCACACGGTGCTGATGGCCACCACTGGCGTGATGGCCTTCAACCACTATCTCTATTCCAAGTTGCCGTACAGCGCGGAGAAGGACCTGGCCCCCGTTACCCAGATCGGCTCGCTTCCGTTGATCCTGCTCGTCCCCGCGTCGTTTCCTGCAAAGTCGGTGAAGGAGCTGGTGACCGCAGCCCGTTCGCAGCCCGGAAAGTACTCGTTCGGCTCGTCCGGCGTCGGCGGCGCTACACACGTCACGGCGGAGCTCTTCAAGGCGCTCGCCGCGATCGACATCGTGCACGTTCCCTACAAAGGCAGCGGTCAGATGATGGCCGATCTCCTCGCCGGCCAGGTGCAGATCGCGTTTGACCAGATCGCTTCATCCATCGCCCATGTGAAGTCGGGTAAGCTGCGCGCGCTAGGCATCACCACGGCAAAGCGTTCCGCGCTGATGCCGGAGCTTCCGACCATCGCCGAGTCCGGCGTACCCGGATACGAAGCGACGTCGTGGAACGGACTCGCGGTGCGCAGTGGGACGCCGCGCGCCATCGTGGACCGTCTGCAGCGCGAGACGCGCAGCGCAATGCAGATTCCGGATGTGAGAGAACGGATGGTTGCGCTCGGCATCGAGCCGGTCGGTGGCACGCCTGAAGCGTTCGCTACGCACATCCGCACCGAGCGCGACAAATGGATACCACTGTTCAGGAAGATCGGCATCAAGCCGCAGTAGCTGGTTGCACAAAGCGCATCGGAGGCAAGTATGAAAACAACGTCGGTGTGGGCATGGGTCGCCTTCGCCTTCCTCGTTACGGACGCGCACGGACAGAACTATCCCAGCAAGCCGATACGCTTCATCGTGCCCTATGCGCCAGGCGGAAGCTCGGACATCATTGCGCGCCTCTACGGACAGCGCTTGACTGAGACGATGGGCCAGACTCTTGTCGTGGACAACCGGCCGGGTGCGGGCGGCACGATCGGCACCAGCATCCTGGCGCGCTCGCCCGCGGACGGCTACACACTGATCCTGCAGGATATGCCGCACACCATCAATCCGGCGGTCTACGGGAAGGTGCCGTACGATCCGGTGAAGGACTTCACGCCGATCACGCTGGTCGCACGCGCGCCGCAGTGGCTGTTCGTGCATCCCGCTGTCGCAGCGAAAACGGTCCGCGAGCTGATCGCGTTCGCCAAAGCGCAACCCGGCGGGCTCAAGATCGGCTCCGCGGGCAACGGGACCGGCACGCACTTGATGGCGGAGCTCTTCATGCGCGGCGGCGGCGTGAACCTGACGCACCTTCCCTACAAGGGCGCGGGACCGGCCGTGACCGCGACCGTTGGCGGAGAGACAAACGCTGTTTTCACTTCCATGCCTGCCGCGGTATCTTTCGTGCAGTCCGGGCGGCTGCGCCCCCTCGGCGTCACGACCCCGAAGCGCCATCCATCGCATCCCGAGGTCCCCACCTTCGAGGAAAGCGGTGTTCCCAACATGGTGCTGCATCACTGGTTTGGCGTGCTGGCGCCCGCAGGATTGCCCAGACCCATTCACGCCCGGCTCACTGAGGAAATCACTGCCGCGGTTAGCCACCCGACCGTTGTTGCGCGCTACAAGGCGCTCATACTCGAGCCTGCAACGCTGACGCCCGACGCGTTTCGCAAGCTGATCGCGACGGATCTCGCGCGCTGGGGCAAGGTCGTGCGCGAGGCCGGGATCAAGGTCCAGTGAGACGCCGGATGTCTTCCCGACGCTTGAGCCACCACGCGTATCCGCGAGGCAGCAGATCGAGGTAGTCGGTCACGCCCAGTTCTCGTGCGGCGTGCGCCGGCCAGTGCGGATTCCAGAGCAGCTCGCGCGCGAGAGCGATGAAATCGGCCTGGCCTTTGCGCAGTATTTCCTCCGCATGGCGCGGTTCGGTGATGAGCCCCACAGCGACTGTCATCACCCCTGTTTCACGGCGCACGCGTTCGGCGTACGGAACGTGGTAGCCGGGCACGCGCGGCACCGGCGTCGCGGTACCGGGTCCCGCAATGCCGCCGGAAGAGGTCGTGACCACCGCGACACCGCGCGCTTTAGCCGCCCTCACCAGCGCCAGTGTGTCCTCCACGCTCCAGGCGCCATTCGATCCGTCCACTGCCGACACGCGCATGAACAGCGGCCGATCGGATGGCCATGCATCACGCACCGCTTCGACGATCTCCAGACACAGCCGCATGCGACCCTCGAGATCGCCGCCGTATGCGTCCGTGCGGCGGTTCGCCAGCGGCGACAGGAACTGATGTATCAGGTAGCCGTGAGCTGCGTGCACTTCGAGCAGATCATATCCGGCATCGGTGGCGCGCGACGCAGCTTCGCGCCAGCTCGCGATTACCTCTCGAATCTCATCGAGATCCAGCCCATGTGGCGCCGGCGCCCGCTCGCTTGCAGGCAGTGCGCTCGCCGAGACGGTCTCCCAGGGCGCGTGGCCCTCCTTCGCATCTTCAGCGGTGAGCGGGCGATACCCTTCCCAGGGTGCGCAGCCGGATCCCTTACGGCCCCCGTGGCCGATCTGGATCGCCGGAATCGCACCGTGGGCGCGGATGAATTCATTGATGCGGCGATACCGGGGAACATGCGCGTCGCGATAAATGCCGGCACAGTGATACGACTTGCGCCCCCGGGCCTCCACCGCCGTTTCCTCGCAGAATACGATGCCTGCGCCGCCCATCGCGAACTGGCCCAGGTGCACGAGGTGATAATCGGTCGGCCCGCCGTCGTCGGAGGAGTACTGGCACATCGGCGAGACGACGACGCGATTGCGCGCGGTCAGGCTTCCGAGCGCGATGGGGGTAAAGAGCAAAGGCCTGTCCCGATTCACGTGCGCACCTCAGAACCCGAACCACGTGAAACAACCCTGATCGATTCGGTGCTCAGCGCCGATCGAGGGTCGCATCCCGCAAGCGGGATCCCTGCTCCGCCTCTCACGTCGCTACTCCCACTCTATGGTTGCCGGCGGCTTGCTCGAAATATCGTAGACCACGCGGTTGATGCCCCGCACCTCGTTGATGATGCGGTTCGCGACCCTGGAAAGCAGCGTGTGCGGCAATTCGGCCCAGTGCGCAGTCATGAAATCCTCGGTTTGCACCGCACGCAGCGCGACCACGTACTCGTAGGTGCGGCCATCGCCCATCACGCCGACGGACTGCACCGGCAGGAACACTGCGAACGCCTGCGCGGTCTTCTCATACCAGCCGGAGGCTCGCAGCTCGTCGATGAAAATGGCGTCCGCCTGGCGCAGCAGGTCGGCATACTCTCCTTTTACCTCGCCGAGGATGCGCACGCCGAGCCCCGGGCCCGGGACCGGATGGCGGAACACCATGTCATGCGGGAGGCCGAGCGCAATCCCCAGCTCGCGCACTTCGTCCTTGAAGAGTTCACGCAGCGGCTCCAGCAGCTTGAGACGGAGCGTCTCCGGGAGACCGCCGACGTTGTGGTGCGACTTGATGGTGTGCGCTTTCTTGGTTTTCGCGCCGGCCGATTCGATCACATCCGGGTAGATCGTTCCCTGCGCAAGCCATTTGACCTGCGGCAGGCGCGCCGCTTCACGCTGGAACACTTCGACGAACTCGCGGCCGATGATGCGCCGTTTCTGTTCCGGGTCGGTCACGCCCTTGAGGTGGCCGAGAAACTGGTCCCGCGCATCGACGTGTATCACCTTGACGCCTAGATTGCGCGAGAACGTCTCCATCACCTGCTGCGCCTCATTCAGCCGCAGCAGGCCATTGTCCACAAAGACGCAGGTGAGCTGGCGGCCGATCGCGCGATGGATCAGCGTCGCCGCCACCGCGGAATCCACGCCGCCCGACAGCCCGAGTACGACCTCGTCGCCGCCCACTTCCGAGCGTATCTTTCCGACCGCCTCCGCGATGTAGTCGGGCATTTTCCAGTCGCCCGAGAGGCCGCAGATCTCGCGCACGAAACGCTCGATGATCGCCTTGCCCTGCAGCGTATGCGTGACTTCCGGATGGAACTGGACGCCGTAAAATTTTCGCGCCTCGTCGGCCATGCCCGCGATGGGCGTCGCGGCGTTGCTCGCGATCACTTTGAAGCCGGGAGGCACGGCATTGACCTTGTCGCCGTGGCTCATCCACACGTCGAGCAGCCCGTGCCCCTCGACCGTGACGCGGTCCTGCAGGTCGCGCAGCAGCGCGGAATGGCCCCGTGCGCGCACTTCGGCGTAGCCGAATTCGCGCACCTGCCCCATCTCGACCTGCCCGCCGAGTTGCGCCGCCAGGGTCTGCATGCCGTAACAGATGCCGAGCACCGGCACGCCGATCTCGAATACCGATTGCGGCGCGCGCGGGGTGCCGCCCGCCCACACCGACGCAGGACCACCCGACAGGATGATGCCCCGTGGATTGAAATCGCGGATGAAGGCGTCGCTCACATCCCACGGGTGCAGTTCGCAATAGGCCTGCGCTTCCCTCACCCGTCGGGCGATGAGCTGCGAATACTGCGCGCCGAAATCGAGGATGAGTATCTTCTCGTGCTGCATCTACTCGATTCGGTAGTTGGGCGCTTCCTTGGTGATCTGTACGTCGTGTACGTGGGACTCGCGTATGCCCGCCACCGTCACTTCGACGAACTCGGCCCTGCGCCGCACTTCGTCGATGGTTGCGCATCCGAGGTAGCCCATGCTGGCGCGCAGCCCGCCCATGAGCTGCTGGATCAAGGGCACGAGGCCGCCCTTGTACGGGACCCGCCCTTCCACGCCTTCGGGCACGAGCTTTTCGGTATCGAGTTCATCGACTTCCTGGAAGTAGCGGTCGGCGGAGCCCTGTTGCATGGCGCCGAGGGAGCCCATGCCGCGATACGCCTTGTAGGACCGGCCCTGGTACAGCTCGATCTCGCCCGGCGATTCCTCCGTCCCCGCAAACAGCCCGCCGATCATGACGAGATGCGCGCCGGCAGCGATCGCCTTCGCGATGTCGCCGGAGTAGCGGATCCCGCCATCGGCGATGAGGGGCACGTCGGTCTTCGCAAGCGCCCTGGCCACGTCCGCCACTGCGGAAATCTGCGGCACACCGATGCCCGCGATGATGCGGGTGGTACAGATCGAGCCGGGACCGATCCCCACTTTGACCGCATCCGCGCCGTGATCGACCAGCGCCTTCGCAGCCGCCGCGGTGGCGATGTTGCCGCCGATCACCTGTGTTCTCCCGTAATTGCGCTTCAGCCATTTAACGCGGTTCAGCACCCCTCGCGAGTGTCCGTGCGCGGTATCCACCACGATCACGTCCGCACCGGCCTCGATGAGCGCTTCGGCACGCTCTTCGGTCCCCTCACCGACGCCCACTGCGCCGCCAACCCGCAGCCGGCCGAGGGGATCCTTGCAGGCGTGGGGATGTTCCGAAGACTTGAGGATGTCCTTGACCGTGATGAGCCCCCGCAGCTCGAAGGTCTTGTTCACCACCAGCACGCGTTCGAGCCGGTGCTTGTGCATGAGCGCGAGCGCCTCTTCGCGCGGCGCACCCTCGCGCACCGTCACGAGCCGCTCGCGCGGAGTCATGATGTTCTTCACCGGCTGGTCGAGCTTGGTCTCGAAGCGGAGGTCCCGGTTCGTCACGATGCCCACGACCCTGCCGGACGCGTTCACCACGGGTAGCCCGGATATCTTGTGGCGGCTCGTGAGATCGAGCACTTCGCGTACCGTCATGGTGGGGTTGATCGTGATGGGATCCTTCACGACACCGCTTTCATAGCGCTTGACCTTGGCGACTTCTCCGGCCTGCGCCTTGGGCGACATGTTCTTGTGAACGATGCCTATGCCCCCTTCCTGAGCCATCGCGATGGCAAGGCGCGCCTCCGTCACCGTGTCCATCGCCGCCGACGCGATCGGAATGTTGAGGGCAATCTTGCGGGTAATGCGGGTCTGCAGACTTACGTCGCGTGGCAGGACGGTCGAATGGGCGGGAACCAGCAGGACGTCGTCAAACGTCAGGGCTTTCTGCACCACGCGCATGTTTTTGTTCCGTCGCAAATACCGTATTATACGCAAGCGTCGGTAAACCGTAAATCTAACAAGGCGTTAATAGGTGCATTACACGATTGCACGGCACGCATAGTTGGGGTGAAATACATGCGAGGCGAACTCGTAAATCGGGGAGACAATGTGAAAGCGACCATCGCTCTGATCATGATGCTGCTGGCTACTACGGCCGCCCACGCGCAGTTGATGAAGTGCGTCGGGAAGGATGGACGGGTCGAATACGCGAACCAGTGTCCGCCCGGCACCAAGGAACAGCCGACCGGCATCAAGTCGAGCGCGCCGGCTCCGGCGAGCAGCCCTGCGCCGCAAAAGTCAGTCGCCGAGCGTGACGCCGAGTTCCGCAAGCGGCAAATGGAAAAACAGGAAGCGGATGCCAAGGACGCCAAGAAAACCGCGGAAGATGCCCAGCGCAAGCGCGCCTGCGACGATGCACGCGCCTACCTTAAGACCCTGCAGGCCGGAAATCGCGTCGTGAAATACGATCCAAAGACCGGAGAGCGCATCTTCCTGGAGGACGCTCAATACGTATCCGAGACCGCGGTGGCGCAACGATCCATAGACGCGAACTGTAAGTAATCGCCGCCATCCTGGCGCCTGCACCGTGTGCGGCGGTTACCTGCGCCGCGTGCGTTGCCGGCGCATGGCTTTCGGGTCCGCAACAAGCGGGCGATAGATTTCCACCCGGTCGCCGTCTCTCAATAGTGCATCCGGCCGTGCGCGCTTTCCGAATACGCCCACCGCCGCCCCGGATGCATCGAGCCCGGGAAAGCGGCTATGTATTCCGGATTGCGCGATTGCCTGCGCAATCGTCGTGCCCGGCTCAACCTCCACTTCGAGGAGCACCTGCTCGACCGGCGTGGCAAAGACTACTTCCACCTTGAGCTTTTCCTTACGCGGCGCCATAAACCACCTGTGCGCGGCGAACGAACGCATCGACCATGGTGTTGGCGATGTAGTGGAATACCGGGCCCACCAGTTTTTCCAGGATGCGGCTGGAAAACTCGTAGTGCAACCGAAACTCGATTTTGCAGCCCCCGCCCTGAAGCGGAATGAACCGCCAGTCGCCATCGAGCGTCCTGAAAGGCCCTTCTATGAGCGTGACGGACATGGCCTGTGGCGGGGATTTGGCATTCGCGGTGGTGAAGCTCTGCCTGATTCCGCGATAGTTTATGTGGATGGTAGCGCGCGTGCTGACATCGTCCCGGTAGCTTACGCTGGTGGCTCCACACCACGGAAGAAACTCGGGGTAGCGCTCGACGGCATCCACCAGAACGAACATGTCGCCCGGTGTATGGCCTACGAGCACCGTCTTGATGATTTCGGGCATGCGGGTTCTTGTGACCTGGCGTGCGAGCCCGGCGGGAAGCTGTCGCGTGGGCTGCTAGAATACCATCCCGCCACCGCGCCGCGCGCTCATGAGCATCGCCGAAAACAAGAAGGCCTACCACGATTACTTCATCGAACAGCGCTTCGAAGCCGGAATTGCGCTGGAAGGCTGGGAGGTAAAAGCCATCCGGGCCGGGCGCGTGCAGCTGAGGGAAGCGTACGTGATCGTGAGCCGCGGGGACATTCTTCTCGTCGGCTGTCATATCAGCCCTTTGCCGACCGCCTCCACGCATATATCTCCTGACCCGACCCGCACGCGCAAGTTGCTGCTGCATGCCGCGGAAATCAGCAAGCTGGTCGGCAGCGTGGAGCGCGCGGGCTACGCCCTGGTGCCGCTCGACATGCACTACAGCCGCGGACGCGTGAAGCTCGAAATAGGGCTCGCCAAAGGCAAAAAGCAGTATGACAAGCGAGCCGCAGAAAAAGAGAAGGCGTGGCGCCGCGAGCAGCAGCGGTTATTGCGCGTGAAGTCGTAGTGCATCGAGCGAAAGCCGGCACCGCAAGTACTGCGTTCGCGGCCTGGGAAAAAGCCAGCCGCTGTTAGGTCCTGGCCCGGCCCAATATGCCGCGCAGCGTATCCTGCAGGTCGGCGGGCAGAACGACGATCTTGCTGTTTCCGGAAGCCGCCAGTCTGTCCAGGGCGAGAATGTATTTCTCGCCCAGCAGGTAAAGCATGGGCGTGTCGCGGTCACCGACCGCCTGCGCTACCTTCTGGATTGCCGCGGAAGACGACTCAGCCAGCGTGACCTGCGCGATGGCATCGCGCTTGGCGCTTTCCAGCCGCCCTTCCGCCTCCAGTATCATCGCCTGCTTTTCTCCTTCCGCCTTCGTGACAACCGCCTTCCGTTCCCGCTCGGCGGCAGCCTGCAATTCCATCGACTTCACCATCGACTCTGAAGGTTTCACGTCCTGGATCTCGACCGATTTGATGGTGAGCCCCCAGTCGATCGCCTCGTCCGAGATCATCTCTCTCAATCGAGCCTTGATCTTCTCGCGCGAGGACAGCGCGGCATCGAGCTCCATTTCGCCAACGATGGAGCGTAGCGTCGTCTGCACCAGATTCCGTATCGCCTCGGCGAAGTCGGTGACGCCGTAAACGGCCTTTACCGGGTCGGTGACTTTAATGAAGGCAATGGCGTTGGTGATGATTACGGCATTGTCGCGCGTTATGACATCCTGCTCGGGGACATCAAGAATGATGTCTTTCGTGACGACCTTGTAGGCGACCTTGTCGAAGTACGGAATGATGATGCTAAGACCGGGGGTCAGCGTCCTTTCGTATTTGCCGAAGCGCTCAACGACCCATTCTTCCCCCTGAGCGACAATCCTTACCCCTTTCCAGGCTGTGATGATGACGAAGATCAGTACTGCAATGGCAAATATTTCGAAGCCGCCCATCGCTCTCCCCTTTATGCTCTGCTGACTTTCAACGTGTTGCCTTCCACTTCCAGTACCCGTACCCGCTCGCCGATGCGGATCTCTTGTTCCGACACCGACTCCCAGACTTCTTCACCCAGGATAGGCTTCTGAAACCTGATCTGGCCTTTTTCATAGGGACGGATGTCCCGGGTGACCAGGCCGATCTCGCCAATGAGGGAACCCCGCGCCATGCCGGCACGCGACTTGTAGATGCTCGGCTTGAACACCTTGAACCACAGCCAGACGAACAGCAGCGAGAACGCCGTCCACCCCAGGATCTGGAACGCAAACGGCGTGGAAGGAAAGAAGATGGTGAGCCCGCCCATAATGAGCGCGCCCAGCCCGAACCATACCAGGAAGAACGACGGCACCGCGAGTTCGAGCAGCATCAATACGATGCCCAGCACGACCCAGTGCCACCACAATATCTGCACGGTAGCCTCCCCTGCGTCGAGGCGGCATGCGGCCACCGCGCTCGAAGACGGCGCAATTAGAGCACATTGTCCGAAGGAAGGAAAACAACCCGCCCTGGATCGGCGTTCAACGGGAAGGTGGGGTGGCAGACGGGACTCGAACCCGCGACAACCGGAATCACAATCCGGGACTCTACCAGCTGAGCTACTGCCACCGTCGTAAACGCGAGACGCAGGTCGTGGCGCGCCCGGCGGGACTCGAACCCACAACCCCCGGCTTAGAAGGCCGGTGCTCTATCCGGTTGAGCTACGGGCACTCCGGGCGGACAACGAAAGCGTAATGCAGCGCCTGTGCGAAAAAGTAAGCTCGCGCAGTGCCCGGCACATTAATTTCGCCGCCGGCAAGCCAAAACCGAAGGCGCGTAATATACTCTGCGCACCCTTCACGGTCAATGAACGGCGAGGGCGAAACGGGCTTCCGGCGGTCATGTTGCGGGAGCTGTGGATTTCTGATATTAAAGCGATTTTTTTACGGATTACCAGACATGCCGACCGAACTCCACAAGGCTTTCCCGCCCTATAAGCCAAAGGGGAAAGAGGAGTACATGAACGCCCGGCAGCTTGCCCATTTCCGCAAGATGCTGGAAGAGATGAAGCGGGAACTGTCTCAGGATATCGATCGGACGGTTCACACGATGCAGGATGAGGCGACGATCTTCGCGGACCCCAACGACCGGGCGAGCCAGGAATCCGATATGTCGCTGGAGTTGAGAAACCGCGACCGCGAACGCAAGCTGATCAAGAAAATCGACGAGACCATCGGCCGTATCGACGCCGGCGAGTATGGCTATTGTGAATCCTGCGGCGTGGAGATCGGGCTGAAGCGGCTCGAGGCCCGGCCAACGGCGACGCTGTGCATCGACTGCAAGACGCTGGACGAACTGCGCGAGCGCCAGGTGGCCAAGTAACAACTCCGGCGGCTCATAGCCGGAACGAATTAAGGGCAGCCCCCGCGGCTGCCCTTTCCTGTTTTACAGCGTCCGGCGGCTATTGCGCCGTAACGGGCTGCTGCTGGGCCTCTGCGGCGGCGGCCTTCATGGAAAGCCGCAGTCGGCCCTTGTCGTCCGCCTCGAGCACCTTGACCCGCACCGACTGGCCTTCCTTCAGGTAATCGCCGACGCTGTTGACGCGCTCGTTGGCGATCTGAGAGATGTGCAGCAGGCCATCGCGGCCCGGCAGCACGCTGACGATGGCGCCGAAATCGAGCAGCTTCAGCACCGTGCCATCGTAGATCCGCCCCACCTCGACATCGGCGGTGAGTTCCTCGATGCGCCTTTTCGCTATCTCGCCTCCCTCCGAGGAGACGCACGCAATGGTTACGGTACCGTCGTCCTCGATGTCGATGGTCGTGCCCGTTTCCTCGGTGAGCGCGCGGATCACCGCTCCGCCCTTGCCGATCACGTCGCGGATCTTTTCCGGCTTGATCTTCATCGTGATCATGCGCGGTGCGTAGGCCGAAATCTCCGGCCGCGGGCTGTCGATCGCGCCTTTCATCTTTTCCAGGATGTGCATCCGCCCGTCCCGCGCCTGGGTAAGCGCTGCGTGCATGATCTCCTTGGTGATGCCGTCGATCTTGATGTCCATCTGCAGCGCGGTAACGCCCTTCTCCGTTCCAGCCACCTTGAAATCCATATCGCCGAGGTGGTCCTCGTCGCCCAGAATGTCGGAGAGCACGGCAAAACGGTTGCCTTCCTTGATCAGGCCCATGGCGATGCCCGCCACGTGCGCCTTGAGCGGTACGCCCGCATCCATCAGCGACAGACAGCCGCCGCATACGGACGCCATGGAACTGGAACCGTTCGATTCGGTGATCTCCGACACCACGCGCAGCGAGTAGGCAAACTCTTCCGGTGTGGGCAACATTGCGAGGAGCGCGCGCTTGGCCAGCCGGCCGTGGCCGATCTCGCGGCGTTTCGGTGAACCGACGCGACCCGTCTCTCCCGTCGCGTACGGCGGCATGTTGTAATGGAGCATGAACCGCTCGCGATACTCACCCTGCAACGCATCGATGATCTGCTCGTCGCGCGAGGTGCCGAGCGTCGCCGTGACCAGCGCCTGGGTTTCTCCCCGGGTGAACAGCGCGGACCCGTGCGCGCGCGGCAGAACGCCGGTACGAATCGAAATCGGGCGCACGGTGCGGGTATCACGGCCGTCGATGCGCGGCTCGCCGTTCAGGATCTGCCCGCGCACGATCTTCGATTCCAAGGCGAAGGTGATCTCCTTGACGACGTTCGCCGGCGGACCGCCTTCGCTGCCGACGCCCAGCTCGGTGAACACACGTTTCCAGATATCGTCTATCGCCGTGGAGCGTGCCTGCTTCTGCTTGAGCTGAAACGCTGCATTCAGATCCCGCTCGGCCAACTCGGTGATGCGCGCGACCAGAGACTCATCCTTGGCGGGCGCGCTCCAGTCCCACAGCGAACGGCCGGCTTCGTCCACCATGTCATTGATGACGTTGATGACCGCCTGCATCTGCTGATGCCCGTAGACCACCGCGCCCAGCATGATGTCTTCGGGCAGTTCCTTTGCTTGCGACTCGACCATCAGAACTGCCTGCTGAGTACCGGCGACCACCAAGTCGAGCTGCGATGAAGCCAGCTCCGTTGCGGTCGGATTGAGCACGAACTGGCCATCGACATAACCGACGCGGGCCGCGCCGATCGGGCCGTTGAAGGGAATTCCGGACAAGGCCAGCGCGGCCGAGGCGCCGATCATCGCCGGGATGTCGGAATCGACTTCGCTGTTCGACGACATCACCGTCGCCACAACCTGCACCTCGTTGTAGAAGCCTTCGGGAAACAACGGCCGTATCGGACGGTCGATGAGGCGGGAAGTCAGAACTTCCTTTTCCGAGGGTCGGCCTTCGCGCTTGAAAAAGCCGCCCGGAATTTTTCCTGCGGCATAGGTGCGTTCCTGATAGTCGACCGTCAAAGGCAGGAAATCCTTGCCCGTCGCTGCAGACTTGGCGCCTACTACCGTCACCAGCACTACCGTGTCTTCCATGTTCACCATGACGGCGCCGGTCGCCTGCCGGGCGATCTCCCCGGTCTCGAGCGTCAGGCTGTGACGCCCCCACATCAATGTCTTCTTAACAGGGTTCAATGCGATATCCTTTGCCTGAAAACAAAAAAGACCGCGTGCGTGCGGTCTTGCCTGCGGCGTGCGGAAGCGTTCCGGTGATCCGGAATGCCAGCACGACGCCCTTGTCGCAGCCCACCGCCAGTACCACCGACCATGGCACGGCTGCTATTTGCGCAAACCCAGGCGATCGATCAATGCCTTGTACTGCTCGGCATTGTTTCTCTTCAGATAGTCCAGAAGCTTGCGGCGACGGCTCACCATGCGCAGCAACCCGCGACGCGAGTGGTGGTCCTTCACGTGCGTCTTGAAATGCTCGGTCAGATCGGTGATGCGCGCCGTGAGCAGCGCGATCTGCACCTCCGGAGACCCGGTATCGCCCGTGGCCCGCTGGTACTCGCTCACCAGTTGAGCCTTCTGGGTTGTGGTTACTGCCATGTCCGTCTCCAACAGAAAATCAACGTATTTTACTTGGTAAGCCCGCGATTTCTCAAGCAATATCTGCGCTGCACGGCAAGTTTGGAAATCATGCCATTGCGTTATGCGGCTCGCTCCCACAGGTCGCCATCAGCCTGCGTGGCGTGATCCGGCCGCCTGCCCCGGCTTCCGCCACGCCGAGATAGTCTGCCTCCGGCCCGTAGATCCTGACCAGGCCGCGCGGCACAGACATCGCGCCCTCCACCGCGCCCCCGTTCATGATTTTTCTCGCCTGGCCGGCGTCGAGGTCCACGCGCGGCAGTCCGGCCACCAACATGTCGACCGGCTGAAGCGCCTCGTCCCGTTTTTCCAGCGGCACGCTCTCCAGATATTCGAACGTCAGCGCACCGTCGACCCGCACGCCGCCGACCGCGGTGCGGCGCAATGAGCGAAGGCAGGCCCCGCACCCCAATGCACGCCCGATGTCCTCAGCGAGCACGCGCACGTAAGTGCCCTTGCTGCATTTGACGGAGATCGTAATCTCTTCCTGCTCACACGCTTCCAATGCGATGCGGCGGATGCAAACGACACGCGGAGCACGCTCGACTTCGATGCCGGCCCGCGCATACCGGTAGAGCGGTTTCCCGCCGTGCTTTATCGCACTGTACATGGGCGGCGTCTGCAGCACGTCGCCCGAAAACCTGGAAAGTGCCTGTTCGACCGCGGGACGCACGATCGATACGGGAACCTCCGCCGTAATCGCGCCTTCCATGTCCCCTGTAGTGGTGGTCATGCCGAGCCTGATGACCGCGCAATACTCCTTGTCTGCTTCGATCATCAGATGCGAAAACTTGGTTGCTTCCCCGAAGCACACGGGAAGCAGGCCGCCCGCCATGGGATCCAGCGTGCCGGTATGACCGGCCTTCGCAGCGGAGTACAGCCGCTTCGCCCAGCTCACCGCAGCCTGCGAGGTGATTCCCACCGGCTTGTCGAGCAGCAGCACGCCGTCCAGGGCGCGCCGTGGGCGCGTAGGTAACACCGGCGCGGTCATTTCTTGCCCGAGCGGCCCGTCGACGACGATACCGCCTCGTCTATCAGACGCGACAGGCGGGCGCCGCGCTCCACCGAGGCGTCATACTTGAACTGGACCTGTGGTGCGGTGCGCAGTCTGATCCTGCGCGCAAGCTGCGTGCGCAAGTACCCGGCAGCGTGGCCGAGCGCATTCGTCGTCGCCTTTACCCGTTCTTCGTCCCCAAGCAGTGTGAAGAACACCGTGGCATGTGCGTGATCGGGGCTCACTTCGACGTCCGTGATCGTGATCATGCCCACGCGCGGATCCTTGAGTTCGAGCCGGATGATGTCCGAAAGCTCACGCTGGATCTGTTCGGCAATCCGCCGGCTGCGTGGATAATCCTTCGGCATAGCTATGGATCGGCCCGGCAGTGGCCTGCCTCGATACCCACGGCGTTACAGCGTGCGAGCCACTTCGACCACCTCGTAGACCTCGAGCTGGTCGCCCTCCTTGATATCGTTGTAGTTCTTCAGCGACAGCCCGCATTCGAATCCGGCCTTCACTTCCCGGACATCGTCCTTGAACCGTTTCAGGGAATCGAGTTCACCGTCGTGGATGACCACGTTGTCGCGCAGCAGACGCACTCGCGCGCCACGCTTGATGACCCCCTCCAGCACCATGCAGCCCGCGATCGTGCCCACTCTTGAAATCTTGTAGATCTTGCGGATGTCCACCAGGCCGATCGCGCTTTCCTTGCGCTCGGGGGCGAGCATTCCGGACAGCGCAGCCCTCACCTCGTCCACCGCCTCGTAAATGATGTTGTAGTAGCGGATGCTGACGCCGCTCGACTCGGCGAGCTTGCGTGCCGCCGCGTCGGCCCGGGTATTGAAACCGATGATCACCGCTTTCGATGCGAGCGCAAGGTTGACGTCCGATTCGGTGATGCCGCCCACCGCCGCGTGGACGATGTTCACCTTGACTTCGTCAGTGGAGAGCTTGCCCAGCGCGTGCGCCAGCCCCTCGTACGAACCCTGCACGTCGGCCTTGATGATGATAGAAAGCGTCTTCTTCTCGCCCTCGCCCATCTGCTCGAACATGTTCTCGAGCTTGGCCGACTGCTGCCTGGCGAGCTTCACATCGCGGAACTTGCCCTGGCGGAAGAGGGCGATCTCGCGCGCCTTGCGCTCGTCGCCCAGCACCAGTACTTCGGATCCGGCGGCCGGCACGTCCGAGAGACCGAGTATCTCCACCGGAATGGACGGGCCCGCCGTTTCGATGGCCCCGCCCGCTTCGTTCAGCATGGCGCGCACCCGTCCGAAGACCGCACCGGCCAGCAGCACGTCGCCGCGCTTGAGCGTCCCGGACTGGACCAGCACGGTCGCCACGGGGCCACGGCCCTTGTCCAGGCGCGATTCGATGACGATACCCTTGGCGGGCGCATCCAGCGGCGCCTTCAACTCCAGCACTTCGGCCTGAAGCAGCACGCTGTCCAGCAGGCTGTCGATACCCTTTCCGGTCTTGGCGGACACTTCGACGAACATGGTGTCGCCGCCCCATTCCTCGGGTACGACTTCCTGTGCGGCCAGGTCCTGTTTCACGCGGTCCGGATTGGCTTCCGGTTTGTCGATCTTGTTGATGGCGACCACAAGCGGCACCTTCGCAGCCTTCGCGTGATGGATCGCTTCGATGGTCTGAGGCATCACACCGTCGTCCGCGGCGACGACCAGAACAACGATGTCCGTCACCTTGGCACCACGCGCCCGCATCGCCGTGAACGCTTCGTGACCCGGGGTATCGAGGAAGGTCACCATCCCTTTGCGCGTCTCGACGTGGTAGGCCCCGATATGCTGGGTGATGCCGCCGGCTTCCCCGCTGGCAACCCGGGTGCGCCGTATGTGATCGAGCAACGACGTTTTGCCGTGATCGACGTGCCCCATGACCGTCACCACCGGCGCGCGCGCCTCGAGGCTCGCCTCCGGCCCCGCGCGGTGCTGTTCGGTCAGGAAGGCGTCAGGCTCGTCCAGCTTCGCGCGCTTGGCGACATGGCCCATTTCCTCCACGACGATCATCGCGGTCTCCTGATCCAGCACCTGGTTGATCGTGGCCATGGTGCCCAGTTTCATCAGCGCCTTGATCACTTCGGCTGCCTTGACCGACATCTTGTGCGCCAGGTCGCCGACGGTAATGGTCTCCGGCACCATGATTTCGCGCACGATCGGCTCGGACGGCGCCGAAAAAGCCTGCGCCTGCTCGCCTTCTTCCTTATGCGCCGCGTGGCGCGATTTGCGCTCGCGCCAGCCCAACCCGCCGGTGACATCACCGCGCACCTTGATCCCGCGTTTCTTGGCCGCCTCGTCTTTCCAGACGACCTGCTTCACCTGTTTCTTGGCTTTCTTCTCGCCCTTGCCTGCCTTGTCGTCCGCCTTGACTTCGGGCTTGTGCAGCGTCCCTTCGACATGCGCAGGCGCGGCGGGCTGTGCCGGTTGCTCGGCGGGTTTGGGCTGTTCCGCCACCACGCCTTCCGCAACAGCTACTTCCGCCTCGGGCTTTTTGCGCCGCTGCTTCTTTTCCGCCTCTTCGCTTTGGCGCGCAATCAGCTCCGCCTGCTTCCGCGCCTCTTCTTCGCGCAGCGCGATCTGCTCGGCGTCGAGAACCGGCTTGGCTTCGGCCGGCGCTTCGGGCTCGACCGTGTCGCGCTTCACCAGCACGCGCTTCTTGCGTACCTCCACCTGGATGGTGCGCGATTTCCCGGTGCCGTCAGATTTCTTGATCTCGGAGGTCTGTCGCCGCGTGAGCGTGATTTTCTGCTTGGCTTCCCTGCCGCCATGCACCTGGCGCAGGTAGTCGAGCAGTTGCGTCTTGTCCTTCTCGGTGAGCAGCGTATCTTCGGCGAGCGCCCGCTTCACGCCCGCCGCCTGCAACTGCTCGATGAGCAGCCCCGGCGGCAGCCCCAGCTCGCTCGCAAATTGAGTGACGTTTATCTGCGCCATTTATTCCCGCTTATGCGTTTGTTTCAGCAAACCACGGAGCCCGCGCGGCCATGATCAATTCCTTTGCCCGCTCGGTTTCGAGGCCGGTTATTTCCACGAGATCGTCGGTGCCGTAATCCGCCAGCCCTTCCTGCGTTCTTACGCCCTTGGACGCAAGCAGGCGCGCCGTGTCCTTGTCCATGCCCTCGACCTTCATCAGGTCTTCGATCTCGTGTTCCATCTTCTCTTCGGTGGCAATCGCCTGGGTGAGCAGCGCGTTGCGCGCCCGGCTGCGCAGCTCGTTCACCGTCGCCTCGTCGAAGGCCTCTATCTCCAGCATCTCGTTGAGCGGCACGTAGGCCACCTCTTCAAGCGTGGAAAATCCTTCCTGGACGAGGATATCCGCAACCTCCTGGTCCACATCGAGCTTCTCCATGAAAATTGCGCGGATTCGGCCCGTCTCCTCCTCGGTTTTCTTCTGCGATTCCTCAACCGTCATGATGTTGAGTTCCCACCCGGCAAGCTCGCTCGCGAGCCTCACGTTCTGGCCGTTGCGTCCTATGGCCTGCGCGAGATTCTCCTCGTCGACCACGATATCCATGCTGTGCTTTTCCTCGTCCACCACGATGCTGCTCACTTCGGCCGGCGCGAGCGCATTGATCACGAACTGCGCCGGATCCGGGTTCCAGAGGATGATATCGACACGCTCGCCGGCGAGCTCGGACGTAACCGCCTGGACCCGCGAACCACGCATGCCCACGCAGGTGCCGATCGGGTCGATGCGCTGGTCGTTCGATTTGACGGCGATCTTGGCGCGCGAGCCGGGGTCGCGGGCAGCCGCCTTGATCTCCAGCAGCCCGTCCTCCAGCTCGGGAACCTCCAGTTCGAACAGCTTGACGAGAAATTCCGGCGCGGTGCGCGACAGGATGAGCTGCGGGCCGCGGTTCGCCCGGTCTATCTTCCACAAGTAGGCCCGTGCGCGATCGCCCACCCGCAGGTTTTCCTTCGGGATCATCTGGTCGCGCGGCAGCAAGGCTTCGAGCCGACCGGATTCTATTATGGCGTTGCCGCGCTCCATGCGCTTGATCACGCCCGTCACCAGGTGCTCCTTGCGCGCCAGGAAATCGTTGAGGATCTGCTCGCGCTCGGCATCGCGGATTTTCTGCAGAATGACCTGTTTCGCGGTCTGCGCCCCGATGCGTCCCACCTCGATGCCCTCGGTGGGCTCTTCGATGAATTGCCCGACTTCGCTGTCCGGATCGATCTCCTTCGCTTCGTGCAGTTTGTACTGCCGCGACGGTGTCTCGATGTCCCGGTCGTTGACGACTTCCCAGCGGCGGAAGAAGGTGAACGCCCCGGTCGTGCGGTCCACGGAGGCCCTCACGTCGACATCCTCGCTGAAGCGCTTCTTGGTCGCGGACGCGAGCGCGAGCTCGAGCGCGCCGAAAACGATCTCTTTCTCGACGTTCTTTTCGCGCGCCAATGCATCCACCAGCAGCAAAACTTCCCGGCTCATCTCGACCTCCTGCTAAATCGCGGGAACCAGACGCGCCTTTTCCAGATTGTCCAGCTCGACCGACAGCAGCTTACCGTCGATGTCGAGCTGAACCCTGCCGGCGCGCGTTTCCCCCAATACACCCACAAAATTCCTTTGCCCGTCCACCGGCACGCGCAACCTGATGCGCGCCTTGTGACCGGCAAATCGCACGAAATCCCGTTCTTTCCTGAGCAACCTGTCCAGGCCCGGAGACGACACTTCGAGCCGGTCGTACGCCACGCCCTCCACCGGCAGCAGCCGGTTGAGATGATGGCTTACCGTTGCGCAATCATCGACGTTGACGCCACCCGCCTTGTCGATGAAAACGCGCAGCAGACGCCCTCTGCCGGGTCTTTCCAGATCCACCAGCTCGTATCCCAGCCCGGAGAGCGTTTTTTCGAGCAATGCGTGCAAATCCATCGCCACAAACAAAAAATGGGCGAACCGCCCATCTTCTTTTCACAGAGCTTTGAAGTATAACAAAAATAGTGACGCTCTTCCAAGAGCTGAAGCGCTCGTCGGTCCCGTAGCGGGCAAAAAATTTTTTGGCAACGCCTCCTCAGGCAAGCCCTGCAGTGCTTGCCGCGGCAGGGATACTGTATATAATTACAGAATGGAGGAGTTGACGCCGCGCCAGATCCAGATCCTGGAATTCATACGCCTGCGCATGAAGGACCCCGGCTACCCGCCCACCCGGGCTGAAATCTGCCGGGCCATGGGTTTCCGTTCTCCCAATGCGGCGGAAGAGCATCTGCGGGCACTGGCGCGCAAAGGAGCCATCGACATGGCGCCCGGCGCTTCACGCGGCATCCGCCTGAAACAGGAAACGGGCATTCCCGTTGTCGGCCGCGTCGCCGCGGGCAGCCCCATGCTGGCTGCGCAGCATATCGATGCGCATTACCAGATCGATCCTTTGCTGTTCAAGCCGCGTGCCGATTACCTGCTGAAGGTCGGGGGCACGAGCATGCAGGGTGCAGGCATACTCGACGGCGATCTGCTCGCCGTGCATTGCACGCGCGAATTCAGGCCGGGGCAGATCGTGGTGGCGCGGCTGGGCGATGAAGTTACCGTCAAACGCATACGCCGCAACCGCAATCTCGTGGAACTGGTTCCAGAAAACCCGGAATTCGACACCCTCGCTGTCGATACCCGACGGGAACCGCTCGTAATCGAAGGCATCGCTGTAGGCGTCCTGCGCACGGGCAGGCCGTTATGAACTAGTTTTTCCTGCGTTCACATCCGGCTGGCGGCTCGAGTTTTTTGGTCAGACATGGCGACATCGTCATCGAGCGCGCTTTTGAATCATCCCGCACTGTGGCGCGGCAAGGAATGCGCGCAGGTCGCGATACCGAGCGTGCCGACGGGATTTGCCGGACTCGATGTGCTGCTTCCCGCCGCCGGATGGCCTGCCGGGACGATAACCGAGATCTACGCCGAACGTTCCGGTATCGGCGAAATGCAGTTGTTGATGCCCGCCTTCGCCAGACTCACGGGCAACGAGCGCTGGCTGACGCTGATAGCACCTCCCTATATTCCATATGCCCCGGCGCTGGCCGCTCGCGGGGTACGGCTGTCGCATGTAATGCTGGTGCGGACGCAGGACATCGGGATGCAGCTTTGGGCATGCGAGCAGGCGCTGCGCTCGGGCGGTTGCGGTGCAGTGCTGCTCTGGCTGGATCGCGTTCAGGAACGTGCGTTACGCCGCGTGCAGCTTGCGGCTGAGGGTAGCGGTTCGATCGTCATACTGTTTCGCGGCGCGAAAAGTGTTCCTGTGACGTCCGCTGCTCTGCGGATTCATCTCAGCAGGGCGGAAGGCAGAACCATCGTGCGCATACTCAAGCGCCGCGGCGGCGGCATCCCGGCGCCGGTCGCGCTCGACTTGCACGGCGGGATTACGCACCGCCCTTCCGCCATCACAAATTCATCCGCACCGTTGCAGCACTGCGCCGGCCGGGCTGCGCGCTGAAATCCAGGGCTCTTTCAGGCATGCTGTGGCTGGCATTGCATTTTCCCCGTCTTGCGCTCGATGTCATGGAGCGTGGCGCGCCAGGCATGAAGCCTTTCGCGATCGCCTCTTCCTCCGGCAGCGGCGGCGCCCTCGTCAATTGCAATCGGATAGCGCGTGCTCGCGGCATACGCTCCGGCATGACGATTGCCGCCGCCTCTGCGCTGGCGTCCGATTTAAGAATCGCGGTCCGCAATGAAACCGCCGAGCGCGCCGCCCTCGAGCGCATTGCGGCATGGGCCATGCAGTACACGCCTGCCGTAAGCCTCTCGCTTCCTGTCGAAGTGCTGCTCGAGGTTGAGGGGTCCCTCAGATTGTTCGGCGGCCTCGGCCGGCTGCAGCGGCACATCGCGCGCGACCTCGCCGGACTCGGCTATGCCGTGCATGCGGCCTGCGCATCGACGCCGTTTGCGGCGCAGCTTTTTTCCCGTGCCGGTCTTGCGACCCGCATCCGCCACGGCGATGCATTGCGTCACGAGTTATGCGGGCTGCCGGTCGCGGTGCTCGACCATCCTCCGGAAACGATGCAGATGCTGGAAAGCTTCGGCGTGCATACGCTGGGCGAATGCCTGCAGCTGCCTCGCGCTGAAACTGCACGCCGACTGGGACAGAAACTGCTCGACGACATCGACCGTGCGCTGGGGCGGTTGCCCGATCCCCGGCCGTCCTACGCCCCGCCGTCAACCTTCACTGCGTCCCTCCCCCTGCCGGCCCCGGTCGAGCAGGCGGAAGCGCTCCTGTTCGGCGCACGCCGGCTGCTCGACGAGCTGTGCGGATGGCTCGTCGCCACCGGCAATGGCGCCCTGTGCCTGCACTGGATGCTGTCCCATGAACGCCGCGCCGAAACGCGCGTGGAGATGCGCCTCGTGGCAGCCAGCCGCGACCCGGAACACTTGCTGAACCTGCTGCGCGAGCGCTTTGCGGGCATTGAACTGCCCGACCCCGTAACCGCCATCTCGCTTCGTGGCGATCGGGTCGAACCACTTTCTTCTCGCAACCTTTCTTTCCTGCCGGATGAACAGCGTGGCCGGGAAAGCGCCGTGCATCTTGTCGAACGCCTGCAGGCGCGGCTCGGCGTAAAAGCCGTGCTGGGCCTTGCAACGCACCCGGACCACCGGCCGGAACGCGCCTGGCGCCTGTGCCGGGCGGGAGAATCCCCTGCGCCCGGAATACCGCCTGAATTCAGCGCACGTCCCTTGTGGCTGCTCGCGAGACCGCAGCCTCTCCGGGAGGTGGCGGCCATACCGCACCATGAGGGCCCGTTGTCCATGCTCGCGGGTCCCGAACGCATCGAGAGCGGCTGGTGGGACGGGCATGACGTCACGCGCGATTACTTCGTCGCGTGCAATCCGGCGCAATCCCTGTTCTGGATTTACCGCGAACGCAGTGCATCGCCTGTCTGGCATCTGCACGGAATATTCGGATGAGCACCCTGCCGGAGTACGCCGAACTGCACTGCCTTTCCAACTTCACGTTTCTGCGCGGCGCTTCTCATCCGGAAGAGCTCGTTGCGCGCGCCCATGCGCTCAGATATGCCGCCCTTGCCCTCACCGATGAATGCTCGCTATCCGGCGTCGTGCGCGCCGACGAAGCGGCGCGTGAACTCGGGCTCAAGCTCATCATAGGCAGTGAAATCAGGCTCGACGATGGGTTGAAATTCGTCCTGCTCGCCACCGATCGCGAAAGCTATGGCCGGCTTTCGGCCTTCATCACCCGTGGTCGGATAACAACCGCCAAGGGCCGTTATCGCCTGAGGCGATCGGATCTCGCAACGCACGACCTGGAGGGTTGCCTGGCGATTCTCGTTCCACCCGCTTCGGAAAACCAGACGATGGAGCAGGCTGCTTTCATCGCCGGACGTTTTCCGCAACGCGCCTGGATCGCCGTCGAGCTGCTGCGAGGGCGCGATGACGACATGCGTCTTTCCATGCTGCGGGAAATCAGTGTAAGGACCGGCCTGCCGCGGGTGGCCGCCGGGGATGTGCACATGCATGCGCCGGAGCGCCGCATGCTGCAGGATGCACTGACCGCCGTCCGGCTCGGCCTCCCGCTGCATGAGGCCGCAGACGCGCTCTATCCCAATGCCGAGCGCCATCTCCGCTCCAGGGAAGAGCTCGCGAAAATCTATCCGCAGGAACTGCTTTCCGAAACGGTGCGGATCGCCGAACGCTGCAATTTTTCTCTCCGGAGCCTGCGTTACGAATACCCTGATGAAATCGTCCCGGACGGTCATACGCCGACGACGTACCTGCGCGAGCTCACGGAACGGGGACTGCAGCGCCGGTTTCCGGCCGGCCTCAAGACCAGGGTGCGGGAGCAGGTGGAAAAAGAGCTGGCGCTCATCGCGTTTCTGCGCTACGAGCCCTTTTTTCTTACCGTCTACGACATTGTCCAATACGCGGAGCGCGAGGGCATATTGCACCAGGGCCGGGGCTCCGCCGCCAATTCCATCGTGTGCTATGCCCTGGGCATCACGGCGGTGGGTCCCGACCGCCTGGAAATGCTGTCCGAGCGCTTCATTTCACGCGAGCGCGCGGAGCCGCCCGATATCGACGTCGACTTCGAGCATCAAAGGCGCGAGCAGGTCATTCAGTACATCTATGAAAAGTACGGGCGTGACCGTGCAGCCATAGCGGCGACGCTCATCACCTATCAGCCGCGCAGCGCGGTGCGCGACATCGGCAAGGCGCTCGGACTCGAGCTCGCCCAGGTCGACCGCCTGGCCGGCTCGCTGGCGTGGTGGGACCGCCCCGATGTGCTGCGCAAGCGCCTGGCGGAGTGCGGGTTCGATCCGGACAACGGGAAAATCAGGCTGCTCGTCGAGCTGGTCACGACATTGATCGGATTTCCCCGCCATCTCTCCCAGCATGTCGGCGGTTTCGTGATTTCCCGCGGGCCGCTCTCGCATCTCGTCCCGATCGAGAACGCCGCCATGCCCGAGCGCAGCGTGATTCAGTGGGACAAGGACGATCTCGAGTCGCTCGGGCTGATCAAGGTCGATGTGCTCGCCCTCGGAATGTTATCGGTCATCCGGCGCGCCTTCGAGGCGATTCGCGCCTACCGCGGCTCCGCGCCTTCCATGGACGAGATTGCCAATCTTGCGGACGACGATGCGATATACCGGATGGTCCAGCGCGCCGATACGATCGGCGTGTTCCAGATCGAATCGCGTGCCCAGATGTCCATGCTGCCGCGTCTGAAGCCCGCGAATTTCTACGATCTCGCGATCGAGATCGCCATCGTGAGGCCGGGCCCCATCCAGGGCGACATGGTGCATCCCTATCTCAAGCGCCGACAGATGAACCCCGAGGACATCGTTTATGAAAACGAGCAGATACGCGGCGTGCTGGGCCGCACGCTGGGCGTGCCGATTTTCCAGGAGCAGGTGATGCAACTTGCCATGGTCGCCGCAAATTTCACGGCGGATGACGCAGATAAGCTGAGACGCGCCATGGCTGCGTGGCGGCGCCAGGGCAGTCTCGAAAAATTCGAAGCCAAACTGCGGCTGGGAATGGCGGAAAACGGCTACAAACCCGAATTTGCAGATGCCGTCTGCCGGCAAATTCAGGGATTCGGGGAGTACGGCTTTCCCGAATCGCATTCCGCGAGCTTTGCCCTGCTGGCGTACGTTTCCTCCTGGCTGAAATACTACGAGCCCGCCGTTTTCCTGGCGGCCATGCTCAACAGCCAGCCCATGGGCTTCTATTCCCCCTCGGCGCTGGTGCAGGACGCGCGCCGGCACGGCGTCGAGATACGCCCTGCGGACGTGAATTGGAGCGAATGGGAATGCACGCTGGAGCCGCCGGGCGTTCAACCGCAGGGCTGCGGTTCGCCCGTTCCCGGCCATCGTCCCCGACTGCCCCTGGCGACAGTCCGCCTGGGGCTGCTGATGATCAAGGGGCTGTCGCAGGCCGGCGCGAAGCGCCTTACCGCCGCGCGTGCGCAGCAGCCCTTTGAGGATGTCGCGGATCTGGCGCGGCGCGCCGAGTTGAGCAACCGGGATTTGAATCACCTGGCCGCCGCCGGCGCGTTGGCCTCCCTGTCCGGGCACCGGCACAACGCGCATTGGCATGCCGCGGGGCTCGAGCGCCTGCCGCAATTGCTGGAGGACGCTCCGGGCGCAGAGAAGCTTCCGCAACTGAAGCCGCCCACCGAGGGAAAAAATATCGTCGCGGATTACCAAAGCATGGGATTGACGCTGGGCCGCCACCCGCTCGCCCTGCTGCGCAGTCGCTTGCGGCGCATGCACCTATCTACGGCGGCGGAATTGCAGGCGCTGCCCGATGGCGCATCGGCCCGCGGCGCCGGCATCGTCACCTGCCGTCAGCGTCCGGGCACCTCGCGCGGCGTGGTGTTCGTTACCCTGGAGGACGAAACCGGTTATCTCAACGTCGTCGTCTGGAACAACCTGGTCGAGCGGCAACGAAGGGAGCTGCTCGGCTCGAAATTGCTCGGGGTCGAAGGCGTGATGCAGAAAGAAGGCGGCGTGGTGCATCTCGTCGCGCACCGGCTGACCGATCACACCCCGCTGCTCGGCAGACTCGCGCTGGCATCGCGCGATTTCCACTAGGCCAACGAAATCAGAAAAAATGGCTCAGGCCGGCCAGGGCCGAGCAGTGCGCATGTTTCTCGTAGCCCGGCTGCAGGCACACGCTGTACTGGCAGAAAGCTCGTGAGAAAGGATCCGTGCGCCCCTGGCACCAGGTCTCTATGCGCTGCACGGTGGTGCCGAGCGCTGGCAGACGGGCTCCCGTAACCTGGAACGAGTTGAAGAAATCGCGCGCCGTATGCAGAGCGAGTTCAGGTGAGCCGCGAGGCATGCTCACCTCCAGCTCGAAGTAACGCCCGCCGTGTCCCACCAGCCGGTGGACGCTCAGGGCGCGTGCGCCATGGCGGAAGACATGTCTTTCCCAGGCGGTGTCGGAGTCGTCATCGCGCACCACGTAGCGGATGCCCTTTTCCTCATCGCGCGCGCGCGCCTGCAGGCGATTCTGAATTTCCGAGCGGGCGTCGGCCGCCATGCGGACGCCCGGCGGGAGCCGGTAGACGCTGAACGTGATGTTGTAGTCGTTGCGTTCCATGCGCGCGGCGAAAACGGTCGAGCCATCGGCAGCCGTGCCGCGCGCCGGCGGCTCGGGGAGCAGCACACGGAAATCCCTCTCGGCCGGAATGAATACGATCCAGTCCTGCGCATGCCCGGCAGACCATGCGATCGTCCCCGCGACCCACAGCGATACCAGTAAAACTGTCTTCATCATGCCTCCTCTAGAGCTGATGACAGCGATAGGTTACAGATCTTCGCCGGCTGGCGCACACGCGATTTCACCCAGACGCCGCGACAGGAATCTTCGCATCGGCGCGGGTGTCGAAGCCCAAATGCCGGGACACGACATGAGTGGTCGGCACCTCCGCCGGCCGCGCACGACGCGGAGCGGCGCTACGACGAGTACGCCCGTCAGCTCGACCGCGAAGTGACGCTCATCCGCGACCTGATCCTGAGAGGGTCGGCTACTCAGCGCAGCGTCGCCGACATCGACGAGCCGCTCTCCGCGGAGGTTGAGCGACCGTAGTTTTTCTCCTCTGTAGCGATCCCGCTACACGCATTCTCGCAAGACGCGCCGCATCGGTGTGCTCCATTGCAAGGTCACGCATGCTTGTGAAATACTCTGCGCTTCCCGATTTTAGAAGCGCACGCCCCGTCGCGCCGCCCGTACTGCGGCGTG
>JBQTHU010000010.1:0-1548 GCA_052389535.1 Betaproteobacteria bacterium
CGCGGTATCCATGACGCTCAACTTCGCAGTCGGCTGCGTGCTCTGGCTCCTCACCCGTCGCTTCAAGCGCGAGCTGATCCTGCGCGAAGGCATACTGCTGGTCGTGATCGTCTGGACCGGCGGCGCGCTGTTCGCCTCCGTGCCGCTTCTTCTCGCGGTTTCGGACATCTCGTTCACGGATGCCTATTTCGAAGCCATTTCAGGGCTCACTGCCACCGGCTCGACCGTGCTCGCAAATCTCGAAACGCTCCCCGTCTCGGTAAACGTCTGGCGCGCCGAGTTGCAATGGCTGGGCGGGATGGGCGTGATCGTGCTGGTCGTCGCCATCCTGCCGATGCTGGGCGTGGGCGGCCGCCAGATCTCCAAGTCCGAGATACCGGGGCCGATGAAGGAAGGGGCGCTCACGCCGCGCATCACACAGACCGCGAAGGGACTGTGGGCGGTCTATACGCTGCTCACCCTCCTGTGCCTGTTGAGCTATCACCTTGCCGGAATGAGCTGGCTCGACTCGCTGATCCACAGCTTCACCACCGTGTCGCTCGGCGGTTATTCATCATACGACGCGAGCTTTGCGCAATTCGATTCACCGACGATCGAGACCATCGCCATCGTATTCATGCTTGCCGGCGGCATAAACTTCGCAACGCATTTCATGGTCTGGCGCGAGCGCAGCTTCGATGCCTATCGCCGCGATACCGAGCTTGGCTATTTCCTGCTGATCGCCGCGCTCAGCGCGGCCGGCATCGCGTGGTTCCTGTGGCTTTCCGGCGCGTATGCCGATTTTGCGACGGCACTGCGCTTCGCAGCGTTCAACGTCGTTTCCTTCGGCACGACGACAGGCTACACGACCGTGGACTACAACACATGGCCGATCTTCGCCGCGCTCTGGATGTTGTTCCTCGGAACGTTCCTGTGCTGCTCCGGTTCGGCGGGGGGCGGCATCAAGATGATTCGCGCCATCATCCTCTACCGTCAGGTCTATCGCGAGCTTAACCGGCTCGCGCACCCGAACGCCACGCTGCCCCTCAAAGTCGGCGGGCAAGTGGTGCCGAACCAGGTGGTGTTCGCCGTGCTGGCTTTCTTCTTCGTGTGGGTCGCGATACTGATCAGCATGACGCTCATACTCGGATGGTCGGGACTGGATGCCATGACGGCCTTCTCCGCGGCCGTGGCCTCGCTCTGCAATATCGGCCCCGGCCTGCAACAGATCGGTCCGGGTTCGAATTTCTCGGTGCTGAGCGACTTTCAGACGTGGGTATGCTCGGCCGCGATGCTGCTGGGGCGCCTGGAGCTTTTTACCGTGCTGCTGGTCTTCACGCCGACCTTCTGGCACAAATAGCGCGCGTCGTTCGCACCGTCTCGCTTGTTTCCGTAGCCGTTTGTGAATGCCTGATCCGGTGTTTACAATAGGTCGCGAGCCGCGCATGCAACGAGTGAACCTCACGCAGCACTTCCTGATCGCCATGCCGAACATGGTCGATCCCCATTTTGCGAAGACGCTCACCTTCGTCTGCGAGCACAACGAGCAGGGTGCGCTCGGCGTGGTGG
>JBQTHU010000011.1:0-38903 GCA_052389535.1 Betaproteobacteria bacterium
GTCTTCACGGCGGCGCTGGTTCGCGTCTTGTCTTGCCAGAGATCGAGCAGCTCTCGCACTTCCTCGACGGAAAAGCCGAGACTGCGCGCGCGCTTGATGAAGTTGAGCGTGCGCATATCGAGCGCAGAATAGCTCCGATAGCCGTTCGGCCGGCGATACGCCGGACTGATCAGACCGATACTTTCGTAGTAGCGGATCGTCTTTGGCGGAACGCCGGACTGATGGGCAACCGTTCCGATGTTCATTGAAACTCTGCTGGTGCGCATGGACAAGTCGATCATTGCTTGTTCTGCGGAGCGTCACCCGATACGACGGGTTCGTTGTCCACTTTGGCCGAAACAACCGGCGATGAGGAGCCGGTTTCCGCCGGCTCAGCGCCGGAATTCGCTTGAGTCGAGCACGACTTGCTGCCCATCATCTTATTCATGCAGAGTCCGAGTGCGCACATCGCGGCACAAGGCGCGATGGCAAGAAGGAGCGGAGCGAGCCCCACGGCGACGAACCAGCTCCAGTTGAAAACTATGCCGGCGAGCACCGCTGCTCCACCGACCAGCAGCAGACCCCGGCGTCCGCCGAGATAGTGCCGCGCCAGACCGCCGACAGTCCGGGCCAGGGAAAGCTCTTCGGTCTTTGTCGTTTCGGTCGATGCGCTCATTTCGTCACCTCGCAGGTCTTAGAGGACGAATCACGGTAATGGTTCCAGTCACTGGAAGGTCAAGAAGAGGGAGTTGAGCCGGGCTTTGAGGCCGCAAGATACTTCTCGATCATCTTCACCACCTCCGGGCTGTCCCATTCCGCCGGCCCGACCTTTCTCCCGATTTCCCGGCCTTGAGCGTCTATGAGCAGCGTAGTGGGAAGGCCAATTGCGTTCAGATTCGAAGATACTTGGATGGTGGTGTCCACATAGATGCGCAGTTCCTCGATAGCCAGCTCCTCGTAAAAACTCTTTACCGCTACTGCTCCGCCGCGATCGATCGAAACGGCCACCACCTGAAAGCCCGGGCCCCCTAGCCTCGCTTGCAGCCGCTCAAGGGCGGGCATTTCCTTGCGGCACGGCGCGCACCACGTTGCCCATACGTTGAGGAGAATCGTCTTGCCGCGAAAATTCGATAGCCGCATTGAGCGGCCTTCGCCGTCGGTGAAAGTTACGTCGGGAAGCGTTGTCGGTTTGGCGAGTACGCTGAATACGCCCTTCTCCGCAACAGCGGATACGCTTTCCCGACCGGGGGGAGGTGATCGCTGAGCGAGATAGATGCTGAACGCGGATACGGCCAATGCCACCACGCCGAATGCCGCTATCCACGCCCGGTACATTGACGGGGCTCAGTATTCATTATTTTTTCTCAGGTTTCATCCTGTTTCCTCTCCTATCAACAATTGAGTGTCGGAGACGTACTGGTATGGCGGAACGACAAGGTTGCTTGGCGCCGGGACGTTTTTGTATACCCGTCCGGCCAAATCGAACTTAGAGCCGTGACAGGGGCAGTAAAAACCGCCATGCCAGTCCGCGCCTAATTCGGGCGCCCCGGGTCGCGGTGCATAACTCGGTACGCAGCCGAGGTGCGTGCAGATGCCGATCGCGACGAAGTACTCCGGCTTGATGGAGCGAGCCGCGTTCCGGCAACATGGCGGCTGCTGTGCTTGTCGCGACCGCGGATCAACGAGGTCGTCATCATGCTTTCCAAGCGCTGCGAGCATTTCCTTGGTGCGATGCACGATCCATACGGGCTTGCCGCGCCACTCTACCGTGTGCAGCTGTCCGGGCTCGATGGTTCCGACATCAGTTTCCACCGGCGCGCCTATTGCCTTCGCCCGTTCGCTCGGCAGCATGCTGGCGAAAAAAGGGACCGCCGCGCCGGCGATTCCCGTTCCGCCGAGCGCGGCAGTGGCGGAGACGAGGAGCTTTCTGCGGCGAGTATCGCTCATGCGTAATTCCTGCATTTACCAGTGGTTTGCGCTACACCGCAATAGTGCGCAATAGGTCGCGTTGAACAGGGATGCGCTCAACGCCGAGCGGCATTGCGCGTGGTCTCCGCTTGAGCAGCGCGAATCTCTTCCGGCCACCGGCTCTTGATGTAGGCGAGCACGGCCCAATTCTCCTCATCGGAAAGCTGTTTCCCGAATGCCGGCATGTCGCTCTCGTACTTTGGTGGGGCGTACTTGCCGGGGACCAATCCATGTTTCGTGATTCCGAACAAAATCGAATCGGGATGATGCCAGGTGTGACCGGAAGCATCGTGCGGTGGCGCGGGCATGCGCCCGCTCGGAAGACGCGTCTGCCAATCCGGCTGACCTTCCAGATTCGTTCCGTGGCACGCCGCGCAATAGCTGGCGTAGACTTTTCTGCCTTGGGCGACTTGCTGCGGATTATCCGGATCGGCCTGCGCTGATCCTTCGCTAAGCAGCGCAAGGACGATAGATCCCGCAAGAAACGCAACCGCCGTCGCCAGGAGAGCGAGACCCACGCGGTTACGGAGCTTGCGCGTGTGCTCCGCGGTCGATTGCGATGCGTCTTGCGAGATCTCCTCGGACATTGACCTTACAGCCCCGTGCCATTGCGCGCGATCTGCCGCCAGCTCTTCCCGCTGTCCTGCGATATATAGACACTGCGTTCGAATGTCGCGATGGCGTATTCGGTGATGCGCGCGGGATTCTGCGCGATATAACTCACCGCGTCCTTGGCGAGCGGGGGCAGCTTTACGGCAGCGTTCGTGCCGCCTTGCAATGCCATGCGCGTCAGCCGCGCGCTGCCATCGTGGCTCGAGTACCACAAATGTTTGCCATCGAGGTCGAAATAAACAGCAAGCCCTTGTCCGTTGCGGCTCACCGACTCGAAACTGTCCCCGGCATTCCGCGAGAGGAAGATGCCGGTGGAAGAGGCGACTGCCACGGTGTTCGCGTCAGCCGGGTGCACGGCGAGCGCTCGCGGCGCATTCGTCAGTCCTTTCGCTGCTGCACGCTTCCACGTGAATCCGTCGTTCAACGTGAAATACAGTCCCGGCGTTGACATGCGTGAATTCCGCTCGGTATTCCAGACATACACCGCGTTCTTGTGCCAGCTCGCTGCCAGCAGATGAAAATCGGACTCGCCTTCGAGGCCGAGTTTGTCCCACGTCTTGCCGCCATTCGTGCTCCGTATGAGACCGAAGGGGTTCACAAGGCCGGACTCCGGCGCGGGATGCCCGCTGCTGTAGAGCCGCGTTGCGGCTGCAGCGAAGCCCATGTAATCGTGAGCAGGCCCAGGCGAGATGGACCACGCGCCGTCGCGGTAAACCATCAGCCCATGGTGACTTGGTACCATAAGCTGCTCGCCGTCGCCGCTGTATGCCAGACCATGTACGTGCGTGAGCGTGACGGCTGACTTCTGGGCGCGTGCTTCCTGAGTGAGAGGAATAACGACGCCGAGCAGCAATAAGAGCGGCTTGATCGTCCAGCAGCCGCGAACCATTCCTTTCACCATGGCGAGCAGTCCCATTTGTATTTTTCCTTTACCGTTGTGTGATTCCCGAGGCTTACCGACCCGTTGCCGCTGCATCGAGCAACGGCACGACCTTGCTCATCGGCAGCGCGCCCATGTACTTCTCGCCGTTCGGCAGAAACCAGGTCGGAGTGGACCTTGCGCCGAGCCGTCTGCCTAGCGCGATCAGTTCGTCGATGGGATTTTCACAGTCGATGGGCGCGGCAGGCTCGATGCCCTTTAACATGAGATCGTTCCACGCCTTGGCGCGGTCGTTGGAACACCACACCGATTTTGCCTGCCGCACCGATTCCGGCTTGATCACCGGCCACATGAAGATGTGGATGGTGATGTCATCGACTGTGGCAAGATCTTCTTCAAACCTGCGGCAGAACGGGCAGTTCGGATCCGAGAAAATCGCGATCTGCCGCCGACCGTCTCCGCGCCGCGTGGTGACCGACCAGTGAAACGGAAGTTGACGCCAATCCACCTTCGACAGCTCGCGAAGCCGCTCCTCGGTAAGATCGCGGTCGGATCGCGTGTCGAGGAGGGTGCCGACGAGGATTACTTCGGCAGAGTCGTCTGTATAGTAGACGGCGAGACCATCCGGCCGGCGCACGCCCACCTCGTACAGTCCCGCATAGGGCAGTTTCCGGACCGACAATATCTCCGCGTCGGGGATTTTGTCCTTCACTACGTTGCGAATGGCCCGTTCATCAGCATGAGCAGTGAGGGAGAGCAGCGCGCCGAGGACGAGACCGGAAACAGCTACGGTTTTTGCATCCATGTGCTTACTCGGCGAGTAAAAGCTTGACATCGTGAACCATCGCTGCGACTGATCGGCCATTGGCGCTGAAATAAAGCCGGGCGCGCCCTGATCTGTCGAGCATGTAAATCCCGGTCGAGTGGTCCACCATGTAGCCGCCGTGTGCACCATGTCCGGAATGGCCGTCCTGCTGTTGCTTCTGCGCCTGATAGTGGATCTTGAACTCCTTGGCTGCCTTCTCGAGTTCCTCCTTGGGGCCGGTAAGGCCGAGGAACGACGGGTGAAACGACTGTAAATACGTCGCAAGCCGCTGCGGCGTATCCCGTTCCGGGTCTACCGTCACGAACAGCACCTGCACTCCGGCGCCGTCGGTACCCAGTTCCTTGATCAATTGCGCCATTTCCGCCAGCGCCGTCGGGCACGGTCCCGGACAGTTCGTATAACCGAAAAACAGCAAGGTCACTTTTCCCTTGAAGTCGGCGAGGGAGCGGGTCTGGCCGTTGTGATCGGTCAGCTTGAATCCGCCGCCCCACGGCACGCCGGTAATATCGGTTCCGCTGAACTTCTGCTCGGGCGCTCTCTCAGGACTGCAGGCTCCGATAGCCAAAGCAAGAGCGAGGACCATCGGAAAGGCCATCCGCACAGCCGGTGATCTCACTTTTCGGGACGACGATCGCGCCATTGCCGGTTCGGTTGCGATCCGCCCATCATCGGGCAGCCGTCCATCATTCCGCCGCTCATCATTCCGCCGTTCATCATGCGGCCCATCATGTTCTTCATGCCTTCCATCATACTCATGCCGTTCATCATGGATTCGCTGCTGTCCCGGCGATCCGTTTTGCGATCGCTGCGTGGCGAGGACGATTCCCTCGATTCATCGGCGCCTGTCTTGTATGCGTGCGGCTGGTTGAGATCTGCGCTCATGTTGTGATCGCTGCTGGCAAGACCGTTCGCCATCCATGCCAGTCCGACAGCGGCTGCTGCTGCGACTAACTTCGCTTTCATGCGTGCTCCTTTCGCAAAACGGTTGCGTCTATTAAAGCCCGTACTCAAGTAATGCGCAGACAGGCCATCATTCCTGCGGCCTGATGTTCCAGCACGTGGCAATGGAACATCCAGTCCCCGGGCGTTTCAGCCACGAGTGCGATTTCGATCGTCTCGCGCGGGAACATCAGCACGGTATCGAGCCACTCCCGATGCCGCGTCGGCTTTCCGCTGCGGGAAATGACTCGAAATGAGTGCCCGTGCAGGTGGATCGGATGGTGCCAGGCGGTTTCATTCACCAGGCGCAACACGTAGCTCCGCCCGCGCTTGAGCCAGAACAGCGGATCGAAGCCACGCGCTTCCCCGCAACTCGCCGACACGTCGTTCACCGCCCATGCCATGCCGCGGCTCATCGCGCGCATGTTGCCCATCATTCCGCCGGTGAAGACCACCTCTTTGCGCTCGGCGCGCTCGAGATCCGGTTCCGCCAATGGATTCGCCGGCGGCTTGAGCGGCCAGTCCGGCTGAGCGGAGCGCAACGGCGGCTCGTCGGAGTAAGCGATGTCCACGAGACGATACTCGAGCCGGCGGTAGAAGCGGTCATGTATCGGGTGCCGGCTACCGGGCCTGCCAAGCGCATCGAGGATCACGTCGGCCCGCATTGCGGGACCCAAAACGACGATTCCGTCCGGCGGTTCGTGCGGTTCCACAGGCTGTCCGTCGAGGGCGATGACCTGCGGGCGATGCGCGCCAAATTCGAGACCGAAGATACGCGCATTTGCGGCGTTGATGAGCCGCAACCGGATGCGCTCTCCGGCGCGCACCGGGAAGCGGTCGGGCACGCGGCCGTTGATGGTCACGGTATTGCCCACGCGACCGTTGTGGCTCACGTCCATGAAGCTTCCGAATCCGCCTCGGATCGACGCATCGCGGTCGAGCCGCCAGTCGCCCAATACCCACACCACGTCGCGGTCGACGCGCACGGGAGTGCGCTCCTCGACGATCAGCGCGCCGTGCATGCCGCGTCCGGATTGCTCGTAGCTGCGCTGGTGGGGGTGGTACCAATAAGTACCCGCGTCCGGAAGCGTGAACTCGTACACGAAGGTTCCGCCCGGATCGATGGGCGGCTGGGTGATGTGCGGCACGCCGTCCATGGCATTCGGCAGCCGGATGCCGTGCCAGTGAACGGTGGTGCCTTCGTCCAGCCGGTTTTCTACCACCACGCGGAGTCGATCGCCTTGCCGCACGCGAATTTCGGGGCCCGGGGCGCTGTCGTTGTACGACCAGACGTCCGTTTCCGGATGGGGTTCCGGCACGAGACGAACGCGCGCCCGCCGGGCGGTCAATCGCTGCTCGATGACACCGGCCGTGGTCGAAAAAGGCAGTCCGGCGCCGAAAGCAGCGAGCGCGCCTGCGCCCGCGGCCAGCAGGAACCGCCTCCTCGGGGGAGAGAGCACAAGCAGATCGCTCGAATGGTTCATATTCGGTACCGTAGAAGTAGGACGGCGCCATGCCGTCGCGCAAGTTCCAAAAAGGGAGCCGCCGGTCGCCACATGACTGTGGCAGGCCGCGCCGTAATCGATCGCCTGACCGCTCAAGCGGCGGCGGCGCGGGAGGCTAATTCAGAAGGCGCTGCAGGTGGTAGATGAGCGGTGTGCTGCTGATTGCGCGCGGAGCTTCATCCAGATCCGGTCGTTGCGGGGGATAGAGCGCCTTACTCGACACGATGCCGGCCACTGATAACAGCATATTGGACGGCGATAAAGCAACATGGCGTTGCGGTGAGCGGTTGCCCTCGATGCAGTGGCGGGCACACCTGTCCGGCGTCTCGCTCATACGGACATCGCCGCAGCCAAATTCCCGAAAAGCGTTGCAGCAACCCAGTTCCACAATCGGCGAGGCAGTATCGTTCACGGCGAGCGCGGCTGCGGCGCCAGCCTCAAGGTGCAAAAGGATGGACACAGCAAAGACCAGCGCCGCTAAAACACCGGGCCTGCCCTGAGGTCGTAACAGGAATGCCGACATGCGCAAAATAGTAGCTGTGACCAGGGGCTTATGCAATCTGCGGTGCACCTAAGGGAACCCCGCGTGGAGTCCGACCCGCGAGACGGCCCGGAGTTCAGCTTGTGCTGTGGCCGCGCTGCGTGCCTTTTGAGGCGTTTCGCGCAGCCGCCGGATCAGCGTCCCAGCCTGGCTTTCAACGCGGCGCCCACATCCGAGGGTGTATCGAGGACCGTGACCCCGGCCGCGTCGAGCGCCGCGCGCTTGGAGGCATAGCTGCCCTTGTTGCCCGTCACGATGGCGCCGGCGTGCCCCATTTTCCTGCCCTGCGGCGCCGCGCCGCCCGCGATGAACGCGACGACGGGTTTTTTCATGGTCTTGGCGTAGCCGGCCGCTTCCTCTTCCATCGAGCCGCCGATCTCGCCCACGATCACCACGGCCTCGGTGCCGGGGAAGTTGTCGAGCGCGACGAGCGCCTCGCGCGTGGTGGTGCCGATGATGGGATCGCCGCCAATGCCGATGAAGGCCGATTCGCCGTAGCCCGCCTGCACCAGGTTGAGACAGAACAGCGTGCCCAGGCTGCCGCTGCGCGAGACGACGCCTACCGTGCCCTTCCTGATGATGCGCTCGTTGAACGCGGGCATGAAGCCGGCAAAGCATTCACCCGGCGTGACGGTGCCGGTGGTGTTCGGCCCGACGACGGGCACGCCGCGCTCCGTGGCCGCGGCAACGAAGTACATCACGTCGTGCACCGGGATGTGCTCGGCCAGCACGACGAGGCCTTTCGCGCCGGCGTTGAGCGCGTCGATGGCCGCCTCCTTCACCATGAGCGGCGGAGTGAACAGGATCGCCACGTCGTAGGTCGTGCCTTTCATCGCATCCCTGGCGGTGGCGTAGACCGGCACGCCGCAATGCGTCGTGCCCGCCTTGCTCGGATGGGTGCCGGCGACAATGCGCGTGCCGTAGGCCTGCATGCGTTCGGTCCAGAAGGTCCCCTGCTTGCCGGTGATGCCCATCACCAGCACCCGGTCGGTGCCGCGGAGGATCATCGCGCCGACTCCGCTGCCTGTACGGCAGCTTTGCATGCATCATCCATCGTCGGAAGCGGTGTCACGTTCAGGCGCTCCTTCAGGAGCTTGACCGCCTCTTCGTCGCCGGTGCCGTGCACCGAAAAGAAAATCGGCAGCTTCGGTTGCAGCGCCTCGATCGCCTCGATCACGCCCTGCGTCATCACGTCGGTGCGCGCGAATGCGCCGCAGAAATTGATGACGAGGCTCTTGATATTCGGATCGGAGAGCAGCAGCTCCAGGGCAGGCTTTGCCTGGGTGTAGGATTCGCCGCCGATCTCGAGGAAGTTCGCGGGACGGCCGCCGTGATGGCGCACGACGTCCATGGTGGTCATCGTGAGCCCGGCGCCGTTCGCGAGGACGCCGACGTTGCCTTCGAGTTCGATGTATTTGAGTTTCGCGGTGGTGGCTCTCGCCTCGCGCTCGGTGAGTTGGTCCGGGGTGCCGGCGCTAGCGATGTCGGGATGCCGGACGAGCGCGCAGTCGTCCATCACGAACTTGCAGTCGAGCGCGACGATGCGCCCGTCGCGCGTCACGATCAGCGGATTGATCTCCAGCAGCTCGGCATCGAGCGCGACGTAGGCGGCGTAGAGCCGGGCGAGGGCCTCGGCGACCTTGCCCTCCGCTGTGCCCGGCCCGAGGTCTTTCACCAGCCTTTGTGCCTCGGAGGGAGAGAAACCGTGCCGGATATCGACGGCGTGGCGGCGCAGCTTGTCGGGCGCGGTGGCCACCACTTCTTCGATGTCCATGCCGCCCTCGGTCGAGAACATGACGAGCGGGCCCTTGCCCGCGGCATCGTTCAGCACCGCGGCGTAGAGCTCGCGCGCAACCGGCATCTGCTCCTCGACCAGCAGCTTCGCGACCCGGTGGCCGCCGATGTCCATGCCGAGAATGGCGCTTGCGTGCGAGCGCGCCTCATCGGGCGTTGCGGCGAGCTTGATGCCGCCCGCTTTCCCGCGCTTGCCGGTCGGGACCTGCGCTTTGACCACCACCGGCCCGATGCGCGCGGCGGCCGCGGCAGCCTCGTCGGGCGTAGCGACGAGCATGCCCCGGGGAACCGCGATGCCGTGGCGGGCGAGCAGCGGCTTGGCCGCGTGTTCCTCGAAATTCATCGCGCGCCTACTTTCCGTGCTTCTTCCAGTACGCGCCGAAGATGTCTTCCTGCGAGGGTATTTTCTCGGGGATCGGACGCACGACCCGCGTCACGTTCATGAAGTGCTCGTAGTTGAGATTCTCGGAGAAGCTGTTGCCGCCCCACGTGCCGCAGCCCATGGAAAGCGAGAACGGCAGGCCGTTGTCGAAGCTGCCGCCGTTGGCGAAAGTGTGCGCCTGCTTGACGATCACGCGGCACACCGTCATCTCGCGCGCGAGCCGCTCGATGTGCGCTTCGTTCTCGGTGTAGATCCCGCACGAATGCCCATCGCCGAGATAGTCGTAGATGCCGCGCACGATGCTGAAGGCGTGATCGAAATCCCGCGCGCGGTACACCGTCAGCACTGGAGAGAGTTTTTCGCCCGAATAAGGATAGTTCTTGCCGGTACCGGTTTCCTCGACCATCAGGCAGCGCGCCTTGACGAGTTCCACGCGGGTGAGTCCGGCGAGGGCGCAGATCTTGGAGACCGACTGGGCGGTGCACGCGGGCGAGAGCTTGCCGCCGGGGAAAAGCCCCTTCTGCAGCGTTTCCTTCTCCGCGGCGGTGAGCAGTGCGCCGCCTTCCTGGGCGAGCGCGGCGAGCATGCGGTCGTACACCTCGTCGTGGACGATCACGCTGTTTTCCGAGGAGCAGCTCGTCGCGTTGTCAAAAATTTTAGAACGCATGATCTTCGCCGCCGCGTCCGCGCAGTCGGCGGTCTCGTCCACGATCACCGCGACGTTGCCGGTCCCGACACCGAGCGCGGGCGTGCCGCTCGAATACCCGGCGCGCACGTTGTTCTGCGAGCCGGTGACGACCACGAGATCCGCCTGCTTCATGAGCTCGGTGGACAGGTCGCGCGTGATCGGCTGCGGCAGCATCTGCACGATATCGAGCGGCGCGCCGATGCGCTTCAGCTCGGCGTGGATGTGCTCGAGCAGGCGCGCGCAGGTGGAATAGCCCTTGGGGGAAGGCGACAGAATGATCGCGTTGCCGCACTTGAGCGCGTTGATCACGTTGTTGGCGGGTGTGGCGCCCGGATTGGTGGAAGGCACGACCGCGGCGACGACGCCGACGGCGCGCGCATACTCGGTGATGCCTTTGTCGGGGTATTCGGCCAGCACGCCGGTCGAGATGGCGCCTTTCAGATCGCGCAGGAGCCCGAGCGTCTTGCGATGGTTCTTGATGACCTTGTCCTCGACGTTTCCGAGCCCGGTGTCGCGCACCGCGATCTCCGCCAGCTCGCGGTTGCGCTCGGGCTTCATGATCGCCCAGCCGACTGCCGTCACGGCCTCGTCGAGCTGTTCCTGCGTCGAGCGCTCGTAGACGCGTTGTGCCGCACGCGCGCGCCGTATCAGTTCGGCGACCGTGTCGCGGGCGGTCGCTGCAGCGAGTGTCGTGGTCGAAGAGGACATGGTTGCTTCCGATGCGAGCTAGAGGGTGCATTGGGTTGCGGCGCCGCCGCGGATGCGTGGCGGCGGCTGCAAGGGCCCATCATTGGTTTCCGCGCGATTTTACTGCTAAACTCGGGACGCCCCACAACAGAACAACCAGTTTATGAGATGGACGGGAAAAAACACGTCAGATTCACGGGGAGGCTGGTCTTCGTTGGGTTCGGGTCGGTCGGGCAGGGCAGCCTGCCGCTGCTCTTGCGGCACATCGACATGCCGCGGAATCGCATCGTCATCGTCACCGGTGACGAGCGCGGTCGCAAGGAAGCCGAACACTACGGCATAACGTTCCAGGTCCGGCCCCTCACGCGCGAGAACTACCGCGTGATCCTCGAGCCGCTGATCGGGCCGGGCGATTTTCTGCTCAACCTGTCCGTGGACGTCGCGAGCGCGGTGTTGATCGAGTTCTGCTGCGAGCGCGGCGCGATGTACCTCGACACCTGCATCGAGCCCTGGCTGGGCGGCTACACCGATCCCAACGTGAGTCCGTCGCACCGCTCCAACTACGGCCAGCGCGAGGAAGTGCTCGCGCTGCGCCCGAAATTCGGCAAGGACGCGCCGACGGTGATTCCCACGCACGGCGCGAACCCCGGGCTCATTTCGCACTGGGTCAAGCAGGCGATGGTCAACATCGCGGGCGATCTCTACGGCGAGGTGGATATTCCCAGGACCAGGGAAGCATGGGCCCAGCTCGCGATGAAGCTCGGCATAAAAACGATACACTGCTCCGAGCGCGATACGCAGGTGGCGCACCCGCGCAAGCAGCGCTGGGAGTTCGTCAATACGTGGTCTGTGGACGGCTTCATCGGCGAAGGCTCGCAGCCGTGCGAGCTCGGGTGGGGATCGCACGAAAGGCATTTCCCGCGCGACGGCAAGCAGCACGAGTTCGGGTGCAAAGCCGCGATCTATCTCACGCGGCCCGGCGCATCCGTCATGGTGCGCTCGTGGACGCCGAGCGAAGGGCATTACCACGGCTTTCTCATCACGCACGGCGAGTCGATATCCGTCTCGGATTACTACACCGTGCGCGATGGCGACGAGGTGATCTATCGGCCGACCTGCCACTACGCGTATCACCCGTGCGACGAGACCGTCCTCTCGGTGCACGAGCTGGCAGGGCGCAACTGGCACGGGCAGGAGAAGCGGCGCGTGCTGATGGATGAAATCTACGACGGTACCGACGAGCTGGGCGCGCTGCTGATGGGCCATCCGAAAGGCGCGTACTGGTATGGCTCGCAGGTGAGGATAGAAGAAGCGCGCAAGCTCGCGCCGTACAACAACGCGACCAGCATCCAGGTTGCCGCGGGCGTGATGGGCGGCGTGGTGTGGGCGATGGAGCATCCCCGCGCCGGCATCCTCGATCCCGACGACATCGATTTCCAGCGCGTGCTGGAGGTGGCCAATCCGTACCTCGGCAGGATACTCGGCATCTATTCCGACTGGACGCCGCTGCACGAGCGCAACCACCCGTTCCCGGAGGATCTCGATACCTCCGACCCGTGGCAGTTCAAAAATTTCCGGGTCGCGAAATAGGGGACAGACCACGGTTTCCGTATCGGCGATCGCCGTGGAAACCGTGGTCTGTCCCCTATTTAATTTAATTTACGATGAGCGGGCATCAGCACATTGACGAGCCGTCGGCGTGGGTCACGCGCTGGGCGGAGTGCATTCCCGCAGGCGGGCGCGTGCTCGATGTCGCCTGCGGCAGCGGCCGGCACGCGCGCTGGCTCGCTGCGCGCGGTTATACCGTGGAAGCGGTGGACCGCGACGCCTCCCTGCTCGCAGCGCTCGCGTCCACGCCCGGCATAGCGACGCGCTGCGCCGACCTCGAGGACGCGCCCTGGCCGTACGCGGGCGAAACATTCGCCGGCATCGTCGTTGCGAATTACCTGCATCGCCCGCTTCTCCCTCATCTGCTTGCGGCGCTCGCTGCGGGCGGCGCGCTGATCTATGAAACCTTCGCCGTCGGCAACGAACGCTTCGGGCGCCCGAGCAATCCGGACTTCCTGCTCAAGCCTGGCGAACTCCTCGACGTGGCGCGCGGCGCGCTGCGCGTCATCGCCTATGAGGATCGCGTGGTTTCCGAGCCGCGCGCGGCGGCGATCCAGCGTATCTGCGCCGTGCGCTGACCCGAAACCGCGACCTTTGGACGTCACGGAACCGCTACTTTGGTAGCGGGACTGTTTCTTTTGCGCATCACCCGTAACTTTTTTCTGCATCGCGCGTTGAACAAGTAAGGATTTTGTCAACTTTTGCGACGTAAACTGAGCCAAACAGACGGCAGCTCCGAGGAGAGACATGAGCGCACCTGAAGCACCGGAGGCACCGCTTCCGCCCGACGAATACGGGACGGAAGTGCTGTGCGCGAGCTGGAATCCCGCGGCGAGCGCCGTTGCGGAGCCGCTCGGCCGTGGTGTGCGCGAAGGACGCGTCGATCTCTCCGCCGGCGAGGCCGAGTCGTTCCTCGACCTGTTCTACCGCTGCCAGGGCGCCTGACGACCCCCCTGCTTCGTATCCCGGCTGCGTCGGCCAGGGGGAGGGGTCATGCCGCGCGCCGCATGGCCTCGCCTGTCCCGCTGCCAACCGTTCGGGTAGAATGCCCCGTTTATGGGCACGGGCGGCCCTTTCCCACGGAAAATCGGGTAGATGGCACGATTCCAAGGCAGTCTGGTCGCGATCGTGACGCCGATGCAGGACGACGGCGAACTGGACCTCGGCGGCTTCCGTAAACTCATCGACTGGCATATCGAGCAGGGCACCGACGGCATCGTGGTGGTCGGCACCACCGGCGAATCGCCGACCGTCGATTTCGACGAGCACCACCTGCTGATCAAGACCGCGGTCGACCACGCGGCCGGGCGCATCCCTGTCGTCGCCGGCACCGGTGCCAACTCCACCCGCGAAGCGATCGAACTTGCCGCCTACGCCAGGCAGGTGGGCGCGGACATGAGCCTGTCGGTCGTGCCGTACTACAACAAGCCCACGCAGGAGGGCCTCTACCGCCACTTCAAGGCCATTGCCGAGGCGGTGGACATCCCGCAGATCGTCTACAACGTGCCGGGCCGCACCGTCGCCGATCTGCAGAACGACACGATGCTCAGGCTCGCGCAGATTCCCAACATCGTGGGCATCAAGGACGCCACCGCCAATCTCGAGCGCGGCTCCGACCTGCTGCGCCGCCGTCCGCGCGATTTCATGGTCTACAGCGGTGACGATGCGACCGGGCTCGCGCTGATGCTGCTCGGCGGGAACGGGGTGATTTCGGTGACCGCCAACGCGGCGCCGAAGCTCATGCACGAGATGTGCGCCGCGGCGCTGTCGGGCGATGTCGGGCGCGCGCGCGAACTCAACAACCGGCTGCTCGGGCTGCACCGCCACCTTTTCTGCGAGGCCAATCCCATCCCCGTCAAGTGGGTGGTGCAGCAGATGGGCCTCATCAAGGGGGGAATCCGCCTTCCTTTGACGCCGCTCTCCGAGGGGTGTTTCCCGCAGGTGAGAGAGGCGATGCGGCAGGCGGGTATCGGGACATGATGAAGAAAACCGAACTGGAAAGCATGCAGTCGCTGAAAACCTCGCGTATCTGGATCTGTGCGCTCGCCGCGCTGGCGCTCGCGGGCTGCGGTACTTTCGAAATGCCCACCAAGAAAATCGATTACAAGTCGGCGGGCAAGACCAAGCCGCTCGAAGTGCCGCCGGACCTGGTGGCGCCGGGCCGCGACGACCGCTATCTCGTGCCGGACGTGAATCCGCAGAGCGGCGCAACGTTCTCCGCCTACAGCCGCGAGCGCACCGGCAAGCCGACGGTCGCCTCCGCATCGACCAGCGTGCTGCCGGCGGTGGGCGAAGCGCGCATCGAGCGCGCCGGCACGCAGCGCTGGCTGGTGGTCAAAGGCGATCCCGCGAAGTTGTGGCCGGTGGTGAAGGACTTCTGGCAGGAAACCGGCTTCATCGTGAACATCGAAATCCCCGAAGCAGGCGTGATGGAGACCGACTGGGCCGAGAACCGCGCCAAGATTCCCGACGGGTTCATCCGCAATACCCTGGGCAAACTGCTTGATACCGTGTATTCGACCTCCGAGCGCGACAAGTTCCGCACGCGGCTTGAGCGCGGCTCGGAGCCGGGCATGACCGAGATCTATATCAGCCACCGCGGCATGGAAGAGGTGTACACCACGACGCAGAAAGAGGAGACGAAGTGGCAGCCGCGGCCCGCCGATCCCGAACTGGAGGCGGAAATGCTGCGGCGGCTGATGGTGCGCTTCGGCGTGCAGGAGCAGCGCGCCAAGTCCCAGCTCGCGCAACCCGCCAACACCGCGCCCAAAGCGACCTTCACGCGCGGATCGGGAACACTCGCGTTGAACGAGCAGTTCGACCGCGCGTGGCGCCGCGTGGGGCTCGCGCTCGACCGGGTGGGGTTCACCGTGGAGGATCGCGACCGCTCCAAGGGCCTCTACTTCGTGCGCTACATCGATCCCGAGATCGACAACAAGAGCGCCGACAACAAGGGCTGGCTGTCGAAGCTCAAATTTTGGGGCAGCAGCGAGAAACCCAAAACCGAGCAATACCGCATCCTCGTGAAGGGCGGGGACGCGGGCGCGGAAGTGAACGTGCTCAACAAGGAAGGCGTGCGCGACCGCTCCGAGACCGCGGGCCGCATCCTTTCGCTCCTCTACGATCAATTAAAGTAGCTCGATGCGTTTCGCATCGCTGGGGAGCGGCAGTCAGGGAAATGCCCTGATCGTCGAAGCGGGCCGCACGCGTCTCATGCTCGACTGCGGGTTCGGCGTCTCCGAATGCGTCGCCCGGCTCGCCCGGCTGGGTCTCGAACCGACCGATATCGACGCCATCGTCGTCACCCACGAGCACGACGACCACATCGGCGGCGTTGCGCGCTTTGCGCGCAAGTACGAGCTGCCGGTCTATCTCACCTACGGCACGCTGATGGCGTTCGAAGGCGAGCGCAGCACGCTCGCCGAGGTGAACATCATCGACAGCCACACGCCGGTCGCGATCGGCGATATCGAAGTGCGGCCTTTCCCGGTGCCGCACGATGCACGCGAGCCGGCGCAGTACGTCTTCGGCGATGGCGCGGGCACCCTCGGCGTGCTGACCGACGTCGGCTCATCGACCCCGCACATCACGGCGATGCTCTCCGGGCTGAGCGCGCTGGTGCTCGAGTGCAATCACGATGCCGGGATGCTTGCGAACGGCCCGTACACGCCCTCGCTCAAGCGGCGGATCGCGAGCCGCTTCGGGCATCTCGCCAACGACGTCGCCGCGCGGCTGCTGGCGAGCCTCGACTGCTCGCGCCTGCAGCATCTCATCACCGCGCATCTCTCGCAGCAGAACAACACGCCGGAACTCGCGCGCGGCGCGATGGCGACAGCGCTCGGCTGCGCGCCGGACTGGATCGGCGTCGCGACGCAGGACGACGGCTTCGCCTGGCGCCAAGCGAAATAGGGGACAGACCACGGTTTCTCGCGCTATGGCGCGGGCGAAACCGTGGTCTGTCCCCTATTTCTATTCCTAAAAAAACCGGCCCCGAAGGGCCGGTCTGACGTGCTGCTGAAGAATGACGCCCGGTTACTTCGGCTCGTCCTTCTTCATGTCGCCGCCAGGCGCCGGTGCCGGTGCGGGCGCGGGCGCCGGGGTCGGCGCAGCTTCAGGTTTCGGTGCCGGTGCCGGCGCGGGGGCCGGTTCCGACTTCTTCGGCGGGGGCGGTGGCGCGGGTTTATCGCCGCAGCCGCTCAGGACCAGGCCGCCTGCAATCAGGAACGCAAGTATAAGCGAGCGCTTCATGTTCTTTTTCCTCAAAATATAAAGGGTTAGATCAACTCCCGGAACCGGAACGCTCCGGGCCACACGACGTACCTACGACACTGTCCTGCAATAAAAATTCAGCGGATTCTCCGTGAGCAAGCTTACAAGCCGCTTACGTTTGCAGAGAGCGCGGGACCGCAGGCTTCCCAGATTTCGCTGAAGCGGTCGATCAGCTGCTGCGCGCCCAGCACGTCGTTGGTGCCCTGCGCCGCGCGCAGATGGTCGTAGTGGAAACGGTGCAGGTAGTGGGAGGCGTCGAAGATGACGAACGGGTCGTACACCAGCTTGGCCGGGCGCAGCGTCTCGCGGATGCTCACCGCGTAGCTGAACTGCTGCAGCAGCTTCAGCATGCGCGGGCACTCGCGCTCGAGCCGCGCGGTGTCGTGGAGCGCGATCATCAGCCGGTTCACGCGCGAGGCGAGCAGAAACTGCCGCAACAGCTCGAACCGCTCCGGCGTGTTGTAGCTGCGTCCCAGCGCGCGATCGAAGATGCGGATGGTGCGCAGCGTCTGCGGGATCATGCGGTCGATCACTTCTTCGTACTCGCGCATGCCCTCGAAGCGGCGGTATTCGGCATTCGGCAGATTGTGCGGCGTTTCCATGGCTGCTCAAGCTTTATCGCCGAGCAGTATATAACCGGCGCGATACCATGGGTAAAGCAGCCGAGTCGCCTCGCCGTCCAGTTCGAGCGGAGGCGCGAGCCGTCTGCGGTCCGCAAGCTTTCGCAGCACGCGCGCAGCGGCGCCCGCCGTTTCGTGCCGCTCGCCGTTGATGAAAAACAGCCGCCCGCGAAACAGCATCTGCGACCTGAGATCGAGGGCGATGCCGGTGCGCGTCACGCGTCGCGCGAAAGCCCGTTCGGATAGCGGACGCGCGGGACGTTCGAACACGACATGGGCTTTGGGTTCGGTGAGGTACTGACCGAGAAAAGCCAGCACGTCCTGCGCGTTCCATTCGACGCCGTCGAGCATGCGCGCGGCTTGTCGCATCATGTCTGCGCCGATACGCGCCGGACGCGTCGTGGGCCGCAACCCCGGGTCCCGATAATGACCGTGAAGCGCCAATTTCTCCTGCAAAAATTCCAGGAAGCGTATGGCCAGTTCCTGTGCGGTGGGCGCGCGAAAGCCGATGGACGCCGTCAGACACTCACCGACCGCGATCCCGTCGTGCGCAACGTGCGGCGGCAGGTACAGCACGTCACCGGGCGCGAGCGTCCATTCACGCTCGGCGCGGAAGCGGCGCAGCAGCCTGAGCGGCGCGCCGGCCACGAGCTCGAGATCGCGCTGCCCGCTCACGCGCCAGCGCCGCGCGCCGGCGAGCTGCAGCAGGAACACGTCGTAGCTGTCGAAGTGCGGCCCGACGCCGCCTCCGGGCGGCGCATAGCTCACCATGACGTCATCGAGGCGCGCGTACGGGATGAAAGCGAATTCCAGCAGCAGCGCCTGCGCGCGCGGCAGCACCTGATCCACGCCTTGCACGAGCAGCGTCCAGCCGCGCCCGGGCAGCTGCGCCAGCGTCCTGCGCGAAAAAGGGCCGTGCGAGACTTCCCAGCGCCGGCCGTTCCGCACGACGAGCCGCGACGGTATGTCGTCGCGCATCGACAACGCGAACAGCGCCTCGCGCGTCAGCATGGTTTCGTATTGCGGGAGCGCCCGGCGTGCGAGCAGGAGGCGCTTTTGCCAGTGACGGCGCAAAAAAGACCGGGCGTCGAGCCCGGCGAGCAGCGTGCGTTGCATCGTGCGCGGATTATAGAACCGGCCGCGAGCGGGCATCGTCGGAATGCGCCGGTCCCGATTTCCCGGTTTGGCCGGGCGCGCTTGACCACTTGCTTGCGGCTCAACAAAATCGGATAGAATCGATTCGAGGAGTGACCAACCGATCCCTATGCTGCGACCGGGCGATCCCGCGCCGGCGTTCGATCTTCCCGACGCCGACATGAACGTGGTGAGTCTTGAGACTTTCAAGAATCACCAGAATGTCGTGCTGTATTTCTATCCCCGGGACGGCACCCCCGGCTGCACCATGGAAGCGATCGACTTCAGCGATCTCGAAGGCGAATTCAGGAATCTCAAGACCGTGGTGCTGGGCGTCAGCATGGACGACTGCCTGAGCCACGGCTCGTTCCGCGACAAGCACGGCCTGTGCGTGCAGTTGCTGGCGGACGTGGAAGGCGAGGTGTGCCGCACCTACGGCGTGCTGCAGGAAAAGGAAATCGAGGGCAAGCGGCGTCTCGGCGTGCAGCGCTCCACGTTCATCATCGACCGCAAGGGGACGCTCCAGCACGCGATGTACGGGGTCAGCCCGCGCGGCCATGCGGTGGAGGTGCTCGACCTCGTGAAAAGGATAGGCAAATGCAGGTAGCGAAGGACACGGTCGTCGCGTTGAGCTACGAGCTGTTCGACACCGACGGCAATCTCATCGAGAAGACCGATCAGCCGATCGAGTACCTGCACGGCGGCTACGACGGCATCTTCCCGCGGGTGGAGAGCGCGCTCGACGGCAGGAACGTCGGCGATACCTGCCGCGTACGGCTCGAGCCCGACGACGCGTTCGGCGAATACGACGCGGAGCTGGTCCACGTCGAGCCGCGCGGCAAGTTTCCCGGCGACATCGGCGTCGGCATGCAGTTCGAGGGACGCGGCAGCACGACGAGCGACGAGATGCTCGTCTACACCGTGACCGATATCGCCGAGGACAAGGTCGTGGTGGACGGCAACCATCCGCTCTCCGGGCAGACGCTCGATTTCGCGTGCACGGTCGCAGCGGTGCGCACGGCCACCGACGAGGAAGTGCGCCACGGTCACGTTCACGGCCCCCACGGCCACCACCATTAGCTGCCGGGTGCTGCGTGGAACGTAACGCCGCCGTTCTTCTTCTCCACCCGTACCCGCACCCAGTTCACGCCCGGCGAGCCGAATACCTCGATGCGCGTGAAATTGCGTATCGGCCGGCGCGTCTGCGGATCGACCAGCGGCTGATCGACGCGGTAGCGGTGCGTGTCGCCGTGTATCAGCACGACCTCGCCGGGGAACTGCTGCGTTTGGTAGGTCATCGTTTCCAGCAGCGGTGCGTAGACATGACGCTGCGGGCCGGTCGCTGCCCACGGATTCGCCTGCATGATGAGTACCACGGCGGCGAGCTGCTTTGCGCGCGTGAGGCGAAACGCCTCGGCGATCCATGAGCGGACGGCGCCGTCCCGCGTCCTGAATTCATCGCGATCTCGGGTGGCATTGTTGAAGCTGCCCGGCACGTTGAGCGTCACGAAAAGAACGCCTTCGTGGATCCAGCGCGCATGCTCCGGGTACGCGCGCTCCGGATCGATGTCCGATTGCCGGGTCAGCGCCATGCGGCGCTGGCCGAGGCTCGCCGGCTGCGCAAAGAACATCTCGCGCAGTTTCTGCAGGCGCTCGCGCGTGTCGTAGCCGCCGGCGAAAGTGCGCCAGCAGTCGGTCCAGTCGTTGTCGCCGGGAACGAAGACGAAGGGATGCGCCGAGCGCTCGAACCATTCCCTGCGCTGCTGGTAGAGCGCGTCGCTGCATTCGCTGCTGCCGCTCTTGAAGTCGCCGACGTGCACGGAGAAGGCGAGCGGCTCGCGGTTCATTGCGGCGAGCATCTCGACGAAGGTCTGCTCTTCGTGATCGTAGTACGGCGCATCGCCGAGCGCGGCAAAGGTGAATCCCGCCGCGGCTGCCGTGCCGACAAGACAGCCGAGAAAGAGGCTCGTCATCCCGGCGCAGGCTGGGATCCAGAAGGCGCCTGGACTCCGGATCATTGTCCGGAATGACGAAAGCAGCTGGGGGAGGATGGTCACTCGTCGAGCTGCCGGCGCAGGCGGTAGACCAGCTCGAGCGCTTCCTTCGGGGAGAGCGCATCGGGATCCGCGGCGCGCAACGCATCGAGCACTTCGCGCGCCGCCGTGCTCTGCAAACCGGCATCGCCGGCTGCATCCTTCGCCGCCGCTTCCATCGCCGAAGCCGCGGCGAAGAGATCGCGCTGCGGTCCCGCAGCGAGCCCATGCTCTTCGAGCAGCGCGAGGTTCTTCCGCGCCGCGCGGATCACCGCCGCCGGCACGCCCGCGAGCTGCGCGACCTGCAGCCCGTAGCTCTCGTTCGCCGGCCCTTCCTCGACGCTGTGCAGAAAAACGATGCTGTCCTTGTGCTCCACCGCGTCGAGATGCACGTTCGCCGCCTGCGGGAATTCCTCGGCGAGCTTCGTCAGCTCGAAGTAGTGCGTGGCGAAGAGGGTCAGGCTGCGGTTCTTCTCCACGAGATGCCGCGCGATGGCGGTCGCGAGCGCAAGCCCGTCGAAGGTGGAAGTGCCGCGCCCGATTTCGTCCATCAGCACGAGACTTTCCGGCGTCGCGTGATGCAGGATGTACGCCGCCTCCGTCATCTCCACCATGAAAGTCGAGCGCCCGCCCGCGAGATCGTCCGCCGCGCCGATGCGCGTGTAGATCTGGTCGATCGGCCCGAGCCGCGCGCGTTTCGCCGGGACGAAAGACCCGCAGCACGCGAGCAGCGCGATCAGCGCGACCTGCCGCATGTAGGTGGATTTCCCGCCCATGTTCGGGCCGGTGACGATGAGCAGCGCACGCGCCGCGGAGAGCCGCGTGTCGTTGGCGATGAAGTGGTCGACCTGCGCCTCCACCACCGGGTGCCGCCCGCCGTCGATCTCGATCAGCGGCTCGCCGGCGAATTCCGGCATCACCCAGTCGAGCGCCGCGGCGCGCTCCGCGAACGTGGCGAGCATGTCGAGTTCGGCCAGGGCGGCCGCGACCCGCTGCAGCGCGGAAATGTGCGGCGCGAGCTCGACGAGCAGCTTCTCGAACAGGAATTTTTCGCGCGCAAGCGCCCGCTCCTGCGCCGAGAGCGCCTTGTCCTCGAACGCCTTCAATTCCGGCGTGATGTAGCGCTCGGCGTTCTTCAGCGTCTGGCGCCGCCGGTAGTCGTCGGGCACGTGGTCGGACTGGGAACGCGTGACCTCGATGTAGAAGCCGTGGACGCGGTTGTACTCGACCTTGAGATTGGCGATGCCGCTGCGCGCGCGCTCGCGCGCTTCGAGCGCCATCAGGAACTGGCCGCAGTTCGACTGGATCGCGCGCAGCTCGTCGAGTTCAGCGTCGAACCCGTCGGCGATGACGCCGCCTTCGCGCAGCACCGCCGCGGGCTCCGGCTTGATCGCGGCGGTGAGCAGCGCGTGCAGCGCGCCCTGCGGCGCGAGCGCGATGCCGAGTTCGGCAAGCCGCGGCGCCGGAGCGAGGGAGAGCACGGCGCTGACGGCCGGCAAGCGCGCGAGCGTCTCCCGCAGCCCGGATAGATCGCGTGGCCGCGCCGATTTCAACGCGATGCGTGCAGTGATGCGCTCCACGTCCACGCAGCGCTTCAGTTCCTCGTGCAGCGCGAGGTGCGGCCCGCCGCCCGAATCGCCGAGGAGCGCGCTCACCGCGGCGAGACGCGCGCGCAGCAGCGCGCGATCGCGCAGCGGGTGATGCAGCGTGTGCCGCAGGAACCGGCTGCCCATCCCGGTCGCGCACCGATCGAGCAGGGAGTAGAGCGTGGGCGAGGGCTCGCCGCGGATCGTCTCCGAAAGCTCGAGGTTGCGCCGCGTCGCCGGGTCCATGCGCACGAACGCGCGCGCCTCCTCGACCGTGAGCGATTTCACGTGCGCGATCGCCGTGCCCTGTGTTGTGCGCGCGTACTCGAGCAGCGCGCCGGCGGCGCCGACCGCCACCCGCAGCGCCTCCGCGCCGAAACCCGAGAGGTCGCGCGTCTCGAACTGCTCGCACAGCCTGCGGCGCGCCGCCTCGACATCGAAATGCCACGGCGGCAGGCGCTTCACCGCGGTGCTGCCATTGGGCAAGGCCGGTGCGTCGCTGTCGTCCGCGATCAGAATCTCGGACGGGCGGAGCCGCTCCAGCTCGTTCGCGAGATTGCCGAGCGGCGTCTCCATCGCGCAAAAGCGGCCCGAGGCGAGCGAGAGCCACGCGAGCCCCGCCGTCGCGCGATTGAAATGGAGCGCGAGCAGGAGGTTTTCGGCCTTGTCATCGAGCAGCGCCGAATCGGTAAGCGTGCCGGGCGTCACCACCCGCGTCACCTTGCGCTCGACCGGGCCTTTGGACGCGTTGGGATCGCCGATCTGCTCGCAGATCGCCACCGATTCGCCGAGCTTCACCAGCTTCGCGAGATACTGATCGACGGCGTGATAAGGCACGCCCGCCATCCTGATCGGCTCGCCGGCGGAGGCGCCGCGCGTGGTGAGCGTGATGTCGAGGAGCCGCGCCGCGCGCTCGGCGTCGTCGTAGAACATCTCGTAGAAATCGCCCATGCGGTAGAAGAGCAGCATGTCCGGATGCTGCGCTTTTATCCGGAGATACTGTTGCATCATCGGGGTATGGCGCGAAACGTCCGCCATCCCGGGGCCGCTGGCAGGGTGGGATTTCAATGTGCCGCCGTGTTTTCGTTAGCCGGTGTAGTCCCGGATCGTCATGCCTGACGCGGATTATCGCCGATATGACCCGTCAAAACCGCATTCCAGCCCGCCGTTGAAGTCTGTCCGCGACCGGACTATAGTTTTCCACAAGGGCACCGCTGCGAGATGCCCCATACACACCGAGGAGGATACGATGATCAGGACGCTGTCGTTCACGGCCGCTGCATTCTTCGGGTTGGCCGCCATAATTTCCGGTTCGGAAGTCGCGCACGCGCAGAAGGTCGATTTCGCGGGCAAGCGCATCGAGATGATCGTGCCTTTCCCGCCCGGCGGGGGAAGCGATGTCTACAGCCGCGCGCTCGCCCCGTTTCTCGAGAAACATCTGCCGGGCAATCCCACCATCCTGATACGCAACGTGCCGGGCGGCGGTTCGATCACCGGCGCGAACCAGTTCCAGTCCCGCGCCAAGCCCGATGGCCTGCACATCCTCGTGTGCTCGTCGTCCACCGTCATGAATTTCGTGTTCCAGCGCTCGAAATTCGAGCTGGAACTCGACAAGATGCAGCCGGTGCTGCTCTCGCCGCAGGGCTCGGTGATCTACGCCGCGCCCTCCCTCGGGGTCAAGTCGGCGAAGGATATTGCCAAGCTCAAGGGCCAGTCGCTGACCTTCGGGGGCGGCGGCCCGACCGGCGCCGAGATGCGGATGACCGCCACGCTCGAGCTGCTCGGCCTGCCGGCGAAATACGTCTGGGGCATCGCGCGCGGGCCGGTGCGCCTCGCGTTCGAGCGCGGCGAGACCAACATCAACTACGACACGACGCCCGGGTATCTGAAGAATGCGGCCCAGCTCGTGAAGGCGGGCAAGGCGGTGCCGCTCTTCGCGCTCGGCGTCCTCGACGACAAGGGCAATCTCATACGCGATCCGAACTTCAAGGACCTGCCGAGCTTCGCCGAAGCGTACGAGTACATGCACGGCAGGAAGCCTTCCGGCCCGGGCTACGAGGCGTGGAAAGCGATCCTGCAGATGGGCGTCATGGCGAACAAGTCGCTGCTGCTCCCGGCCGGCACACCGAAGCACGTCGTCGACGCGTGGCGCGTGGCCGTGCAGAAAACGCTGGCCGATCCCGAATTCGATAAGCATGCCTCGGCCGTCATCGAAGGCTATCCGCAGTTCATCGGGGACGCGGCCACGCCGATCATGAAGAACGCCACCACGCTCTCGCCGGAGGTCTGGAACTGGATCAAGACGTTCCTCAAGGAAAAACACGACGTAACGCTATAGGCTCGTAGTCTTGCAGCCGCCGTCGCGCCGTCCCCGAACGGGGCGGCGTGACGGTGCGCGTACCGGGAGGGATTACGTCCATGCCAGATCCGATTCTCGCCGCGCTCGTCTCGCTGTTCGATCCGCGGCACTTTCTTTTCCTCGGCTTCGGCGTGATGCTCGGCATGATCGTCGGCATCCTGCCGGGTCTGGGAGGCACGGCGATGCTGTCGCTGCTCCTGCCGTTCGTCTTCGGCAAGGACCCGACGCCGGTGCTCGCGATGATGGTCGGGCTGCTTGCCGTCAACAACACCGCGGACACGTTTCCGGCGGTGCTCATGGGCATACCCGGCAGCTCCTCTTCGCAGGCGACCATCATCGACGGCTTTCCGCTCGCCAAACGCGGCGAGGCGGCGCGCGCGCTCGGCGCCGCGTTCTCCGCCTCCATGCTCGGCGGGCTGTTCGGCGTGCTGGTGCTGACGCTTGCGATCCACTTCGCGCGCCCCATCATCCTCGGCGTCGGCTTCGGCGAGCAGTTGATGCTGATCGTGCTCGCGCTTTCCATGGTCGGCATGCTGACCGGCAGCAGCGGGCTCAAAGGCCTCGCTACCTGCGGCTTCGGGCTCCTCCTCGGCAGCATAGGCTCGGCGCCCGCGACGGGCGAGTACCGCTATTCGTTCGACACCGTGTATCTGGGCGACGGCATCTCGCTCGTCATCGTCGGCCTTGCGATGTTCGCGATACCGGAGGTCGTGGACATCCTGCGCAAGCGCGAGACCATCGCGTCCACCCAGAGACTGGGCTCGGGCACGCTGCGCGGCTTCGTGGAAACGCTCAAGCATCTGTGGATCGTCGTGCGCTGCTCCTCGATCGGCACGCTGCTCGGCGCGCTGCCCGGCATGGGCGGGCCGGTCGTCACCTGGGTCGCCTACGGGCACGTGGTCCAGTCGGTGAAGGACCGCGCGCAGCTCGGCAAGGGCGATATCCGCGGTGTCATCGGACCGGAGTCGGCCAACAACGCGGACAACGGCGGCGCGATGATTCCGGCGCTGATGTTCGGCATCCCGAGCTCGGCCAGCATGGCGATCTTCCTGGGCGGGCTCATCCTGATCGGCGTCGAGCCCGGCATCGGCATGCTCGAGCGGCACCTCGACCTCACGTTCGTCATCATCTGGTCGCTTGCGCTCGCCAACGTGCTCGGCACCGCCACCTGCCTGATCCTCGCCAAACCGATCTCGCGCATCACGCTGGTGCCGTTCGCGATGGTGGCGCCGTTCATGATCGCGGTCATCTACTTCGCCGCCTACCAGGTGACGCGGAACTGGCACGACCTCATCGCGCTCTTCGTGCTCGGGGTGCTCGGCGTCTACATGAAGCGCTTCGGATGGTCGCCGCCGGCGCTGCTGATCGGGTTCGTGCTCTCGACCCGCCTCGACGCCGCCGTCTACCAGTCGGTGCAGGTCTACGGCATGAGCTTCCTCGAGCGCACCGGCGTGCAGGTGATGCTGGTGCTGATCGCGGTGTCGGTTTTTCTCGCGGTGCGGTTCAAGCGCGCGCGCGAGCCGCTGACCGCCGACGGGCCGCACGCCCCGGTGGGGAGAACGCCGCAGCTCGTGTTCCTCAGCGTCATTACCGCGTGCGTGCTGTACATCATTTACGAATCATCGACGCAGCTCACGTTCCTGGCGCGGGTCTTCCCGCTCTCGGTCGCCGTGATCACGCTTGCGCTCCTTATCGGGGCGTACGTGTGGATGCTGCGCGACCGGGCGTCGTACGTGCTGCACGATGCCGAGCGCGCGACGGGTGAAGAGCGTCCGATGTACTCGGTGTGGCACTACCAGGGCTGGATGCTGGGCCTGCTCGCCGCCACTGCGCTGGTGGGCTTCGTGCTGGGCGTGTTCGTCTACATCACGGTTTTCCTGCGCGTGAAGGCGCGGGTGATGTGGCCGAAAGCCGCGCTCGCCGCATCGGGTGCGGTGTTGGCGCTGAGCGTATTGTCCTATATTCTCGTGCTGGATTATCCCGAAGGCATCCTGCAGCGGCTCGTGGAAATGCCGTGGCCGTTCAACTGACATCGTTTCATTCGCGGGAAAGGCGCGCGACATGGCAAGGCATGCAAAACAGACCATAGGTGGCATATCCGTTTATGTGCCGACCGGCGCCGTCGATACGCAGTCGAAGCGGCTTGCGCCGCGGCTGCCGACGGTGCGCGGAGCCCGTATCGGCATACTCGACAACTGCAAGGAATTCGCGGACATCGTGCTGCGCGGTGTGGCGGGCGTGCTGCGGCGCGACTATGGCGTCGCAGAGGTACGGTTCTGGCGCAAGTCCTATCTCGGCGTGCCGTCGCCTTATGCGGAGGAGATGTCCACCGAGTGCGACGCCGTCATCAACGGTGTCGGCCACTGAGGCTCCTCGACCCCCTGGACCGCGCGTGACGCGGCCGCACTGGAAGATCTCGGGATGCCCACGGTTACGATCATCAGCACCGCGTTCGCGCCGCTGGCACAGGTCGTGGGCGAAGGCCTGGGCCACGTCAGCCTGCCGATTATCATCGTGCCGCATCCGCTCGGACACCGCGACGAGCGCGTGATCGCGCAATACGGGGCGGACATCGCGCGCGAGTGCGTGCGGGTTCTCACCACGCCGGTCGAGACGCTGGCGCGCGAATTCGAAGCCAAGCAGTATCCGCTGCCGGATGCGCTGATGCCGCGTTAACGCCGGACGCACGCCGATGAACGCCGATTCTCCGCCCACCGTCGAATCGCACGAGGATTTCGACCGCGTCAACGAATACTTCTACGAGCGGGGTTGGAGCGACGGGCTGCCGATCGTCCCGCCGACCGAGGCGCGCGTCAAAGCGATGCTCGCCGGCATGCCGTGGCGCGATGCGGAGGAAGCGATCAGCGTCGTGCCGCCGCGCATGGGCGTCGCGAGCATGCGGCAGATCGCGGTGAACGCGGCGATGGCGGGGGCGCGGCCCGAGTATCTGCCGGTGATCGTCGCGGCGCTGCAGGCTGTGTCCGAGCCGGAGTACGGGCTTTCGCACCGCCAGACCAGCACGCACGCCGGCGCGCCGCTCATCATCGTCAACGGGCCGATCGTGCAACGGCTGCGCATCAACTGCGGTCGCGGCGTGTTCGGGCCGGGCTGGCGCGCGAACGCCACCATCGGGCGCGCGCTGCGGCTCATTCTCATCAACATCGGCGGCGCGGGGCCGGGCGTGGATGCCTCCCAGACCGGCCATCCGGGGAAATACACCTACTGCATCGCCGAGTACGAGGCGGCGAATCCGTGGAAGCCGCTGCACGTCGAGCGCGGCTACCTGCGCGAGGACAGCGTGGTGACGGTGGTGAACACCGAGGCGCCCCACAGCATGACCGAGAACATCCGGACCGATCCGGTCGATATCCTGCGCACGTTCGCGTCCTGCATGGCGACGCTGGGCGTGAACAATCTCTATTCGCAGGGCAACCCGGTGCTCGTGCTGGGGATCGAGCACGCGCAGCACATCGCCTCCGCCGGCTGGAGCAAGCAGGACGTGCAGTGGACGCTGTTCGAGCGCGCGCGCCAGCCGTGGGGGCTCATGAAGAATCGCGGCAAGTCGACGGGCCCGCGCTTCCCGGAATTCGTGGACCGCAACGACGACAGCTCGATGGTGCCGATCGTGCGCGAGCCGCGCGACCTGCTGGTCGTCGTGGCGGGCGGCGCGGGCGGGAAGTCGATGTTCCTGCCGACCGCGGGCGGGCAGAGCCTCGCCGTCTCCATGCGCATCGAATCCGACCACGCGCATCGTCCCCCCTCCGCGGAACGTTGACACCGATAACGCGTTACGCGAAGCTACTGCACCGCACGGTGCGGCCGTATTTCCCCGCAGGAGAACCGCATGCTGGACATCATGGATCCGACGATAGCAACCGCGCGCGAGCAAATCGATTATCGCCCGCGTCCGCGCGATCTTGCGGGACTTCGCATAGGACTCATCGAGAACACCAAGAAGAATTCCGAGGCCGTGCTGCGCGCCCTCGCATCGAGGCTGCAAACACGGCACGGCATGAAGACCGAAGTGCTGGTGCACAAGCCGCAGCGCGCGCCGCTTAGGGACGCACAGATCACTGAACTGAAGGGACGCGCCGATTTCGCCATCGCCGGTGTGGGCGACTGAGGGGCGTGCTCGTCGGGCAGTCTGCTCGACGCCATCATGCTCGAGAAGGCCGGCATTCCCGCGGTGCCGATCATCACCGATGCGTTTGACAGCACGGCGCGCGAGATGGCGGAGCTGTGGGGCGTGCCGGATTTCCGCTTTGTGATGATGCCGCATCCGCTCGCGAGCCTGACGGCTGACGGCGTGGAGCAGCGCGCCGAGCAGCTGGTCGAGCGCGTGCTTGGTCTGCTGCGCCAGGGCCAGCCGTGATGCCGGAGGCGGAAGGCGAGGTCTGCATTCCGATCAACGCGTCGGAGCAGATCGAGTTTTGTCACGCGCGGGGCTGGACAGACGGCCTGCCGGTTGTGCCTGCCAGCCGCGCGCTGGTGAAGGACATGCTGGAGGCAGGCGGCCACGCGCCCGAGTCGATCATTGCGGAGATGCCGTCGCGCAAAGTCGCCGTTACCGCGGAGAAAGTCGCCATCAATGCCGTCATGGCCGGCTGCAAGCCGGAATACATGCCGGTTGTCGTCGCAGCGGTCAAAGCGCTCGCTACGCCGGAGTTCGGACTGCACCACGTCGCCTCCGCGCTGTCGGGTCCCACGATCGTGGTTGTGGTGAACGGCCCGATCGCCGCACGGCTCGGCATCAACGCGACCAACAACCTGTTCGGTCCCGGCGCCCGCGCGAACGCAACAATCGGGCGGGCCATGCGGCTGGTGCTGCTCAACTGCCTCAAGTACCGTCCCGGCGTGTCGGACCGTGCCACGATGGGGACGCCGGGAAAATACACCTGCTGCATCGCCGAGAACGAGGAGGATCATCCATGGCGGCCGTGGCACGTGGAGTGCGGTTTCGGGCACGATGACAGCACCGTCACGCTGGTCGCCGCGAGCACCATGATCCAGGTCTGGAACTACGGCGACCACGAGCAGTTGCTGCGGGCCTTCGGTGATGCGCTGTCGTTTCTCGGGTCGATCGCGATCCTGGGACAGACGCCGGGTGCGATCGTGCTCGGCGGCGAGCACGCGGAAAAACTGCGGGCGAGCGGCTGGAGCAAGAAACGCATTCGCGAGTTCGTCGTCGCGCACACCGGCCGCAGTGTCGCCGATCTCAAGCGCACTGGCCGCATCGATGGTTCGGTGACGACCGAAGACGAGACGAAACTCCACTACGCCATGGATACGCCGGAGGATCTCATGCTGATCTGTGGCGGCAGCCCGATCGGTGCGCTCTCCATGGTGATGCCGGGCTTCGGCTCGTCGAAGACCGCGGGTCGCAGCCCGCCTATCCGCGTTGAAGAGCCATGATGGCTGAAATCGACTATAACAAATGACTGAGCTTCCGCCTTCCCGGCGTACCGGATCCGGGCTTTTCTGGATTCCGGTCGTCACCGGAATGACGAAGCAGAGAATCGGAGATGACATGAAAAGCTACGCCGCGTTCACCTTGTTGATCGTTTCGGCCGCCGTCACTGCAGCCACCTGCGCAGCATCGTTCAAGCCGGCGGCGCCGACCGAAGTCATCGTCCACGGCGGCGCGGGTTCGGGTGTGGACCTGTTTGCGCGCGCGATCGCATCCGTCTCGGAGAAGGAGAAGCTACACCCACAACGCCTGGTCATCGTGAACAAGACCGGCGGCGGCGGGATCGTGGCGATGTCATATGTGAAGGAGAAAGCGGGCGACGTGAACACGATCGCGATGTACACCACCGTGTGGATCGCCGCACCGCTGACGAGCACCGCCTCTGCGGTGACGCTGAAGGACCTGACGCCGATCGCGGGTCTGGTGCGCGAGCCGTCCGTCGCCGCGGTCAAGGCAAACTCGCCATTCAAGAGCATGAAGGACTTCATCGACGCGGCGAAGAAATCGCCGGGCCGGTTGCGGCAGTCAGGTGGCTCGCTGACTTCGGTGGACAATCTCACGCGGCTCCTGATGCAGAAGCAGACGGGAGCGAGCTGGGTCTTCATTTCCTTCCCGAGCGGCGGCGAGCGGTTGTCGAACCTGCTTGGCGAGCACGTGCAGATCATGTTCATGCAGCCGCAGGAGGCCGCAGAGCACATCCGCGGCGGCACGCTGCGCGTGATTGCATCCATTACGGATAACCGGCTGCCTTCTTTCCCCGATGTCCCGACGCTCAAGGAGCAGGGCATCGACATCGCGATTCCCCAGCAGGTGCGCGGGGCGGTGGCGCCGCCCGGCGTTCCGCCCGAGGTCGTCGCCTATTGGGACGATTTTTTCGTGCGTCTCACCAAGACCGCCGGCTGGAAGGCGTACCTGCAGGAGAATCAGCTCGAGCCGGCCCTGATCCGGGCCGCCGAGCTGGGGAAATTCTTCGAGGCCAGCACCAATCAGGTGCGCACGCTATTGAAGGAGGCGGGTGCGAAAGTCGTGCGGTGATTGATCTTGAATTCCAGGCCCCGGCTTAATACGGGCCGCGGCAGGCTACGCTTGAGACGAACGCTGGAGGAGAGGACATGCCGAGAAAGATGACCGGGGCGCGACTGCTCGCCGAAACGCTCAAGGCCTACGGCGTGAGCCACGTGTTTTTCATGGACGCGATCCTGCGCCGTGCGCTCGCCGAGATGGACGAGATCGGACTCAAGCGCATCCTCGGCCATTCCGAGAAAGCGGTCGCCTACATGGCCGACGGCTACGCGCGCGTATCGGGGCGTCCCGCCGTCTGCATGGCGCAGTCGGTCGGCGCGGCGAATCTCGCCTCCGGCATGCAGGACCCGTATCTCGGCCACTCGCCGGTCATCGCCGTCACCGGGCGCCACGTGGCCGCCATGCAGTATCGCAACGCCTATCAGGAAGTGGCGCACGAGCCGCTCTACGCGGCGGTCACGAAGTGGCAGGGGCGCATCGACACGCTCGAGCAGATTCCGCATCTCCTGCGCCAGGCGTTCCGCGAGGCGACCACCGGCACGCCGCGGCCGGTACATCTCGACATCGCGGGCTTCACGGGCGACGCCGTCACGCCGCTCGAAGGCGAGTTCGATATCGTCGCCGACGAAGCGCACACTGTTTTCCCGGCGTTTCGGCCGCATCCCGATTCCGCCGCGATCCGCAAGGCCGTCGCAGCGATCAAAGCCTCGTCGCGGCCGGTCATCATCGCCGATCGCGGCGCGGACATCGCGGGCGCGCGCGATGCGCTCGCGAAGCTCGCCGAGCGCATCCAGTGCCCGGTCGTCGCAACGCTCGACGCCAAAGCGCTCATGAGCGAAGACCATCCGCTCTTCCGCGGCACGCAGGGGCTGTATGGCCGCAGCTGCGCGAATCACGTCATCGCCGAAGCCGATCTTGTCATCTACGCCGGCAGCAACACGAGCGATCACACCACCGCGAATTACAGGATGCCGAAGCAGGGCACGCCCATCATCCACATCGATCTCGATCCGGTGGAGATCGGGCGCAACTATCCGAACACGATCGGCATCCAGAGCGACGTGCGCGCGGCGCTCGAAGCGCTCGCGGACAGCGTGGCCGCTGCGAGGCATGACGAATGGCTCGCGCACACGAAGAAATTCGTCGATGAATGGCGCGCGGAGGCGGACAAGGCGCGCGCCAGCGACAAGGTGCCGATGCGTCCGGAGCGCATCTGCGGCGAGTTGACCGAACTGCTTCCGAAGGATTCGATCCTCCTCGCCGACACCGGTTACGCCGCGCTGTGGACCGGGACGCTCGTCTACCTGCGGCATCCCACGCAGAGTTATTTCCGCGCGGCGGGCTCGCTCGGCTGGTCGTTCCCCGCGTCACTCGGCGCGAAATGCGCGGCGCCCGATCGACCGGTTTTCTGCTTCTGCGGCGACGGCGGGTTCTTCTACCACCTGCCGGAGCTCGAGACCGCGCGGCGCCGCGGGATCAAGACGGTGACCATCGTCAACAACAACCACTGCCTTGCGCAGGGACTGCGCAATCTCAACATCGCGTACGAGGGGCACGACCAGAACAACAAGGGCGAGTGCTACGAGTTCCTCGAGACCGATTTCGCGAAGATCGCGCAGTCGTTCGGCTGTTTCGGCGCGACGGTGGAGAAGCCGCAGGAATTCAGGAAGGCGCTCGAAGCGGCGATGGCCTCTGAACTGCCGGCGGTGATCGACGTGAAGACGGAGTTCGCCGCGCTCGCGCCGATGGCTTGGCTGCCGAGTTGAAAAAGTGAAAAAGGGGGTCAGAGTCAAATTATCGTGCTACTGAACAGGAAAAAGGGGGTCAGAGTCAAATTATCGTGCTACTGAAAAAGAAAAAGCGGTCAGTACTTCACGATAATTTGACTCTGACCCCCTTTTTACCCTGACCCCCTTTTTACGAGGTTTGGGATAAGCCGAGCTGCTTCTTCAATTCCCGCTCGGCGCGCTTCCTCTTCCGTTCTTCTTCGGCGTGTGCAGTCTTCTCGCGCGCCTCGACTTCCTCACGCTCGCGCTTGAGCCGCGCCTGCACTTCCGGCCAGCGCGCCTGGTGCGCCTCCAGCTCGGCGGACGCCTGCAGCGCTTCCTCCTGCTTCAGCCCGCGCAGGTAATTCGGCGCGAAACGGTAGAGCGGCGCATTCCACTTCTCGCGCACCTCCGTGAACGTGCTCCAGTCGCTGCAGCGGTAGAACACGAGATCATCCTTGATCGCCGGACGATTGCACGGAATGCTGCGGTCGAGCACGACCCAACCTTCCACGCTGTTGTAACCCCACCATTCGTTATCGCCCATATCGCACACCTCGCGGAAATCAAAGACATCTGCCGGAAAAGCTGAAAAGTTCCGCCGCGCGTGCTTCTCGCGCAGCGCATCAAGTGAACAATCGGAGGAGACCGGAAAGCCCTGAAGAGGCGCGTGGAGACCGGCCGATTACCATTCGATGGTTCGAGTATGGGCCCGATTGGGCGCGCTCGCAAGCGAAATAATCCGAGACGACCATTGAGGGCCATGGCGTTCACCCTTACGGGCAGCTTACAAAATTCAAACGAAAATCTATCGCCCGCGCTGCCATTTTCGCAGCACTAGAAATTCTGAATCGGCGAAACCCGCCTGCCTGCACGCGGGTCGTATTGCTTTACTCAAATATGGAGATTCGTCATGCGGAAAATTTTTCCGGCGGCGGTAATTCTTGCATTCCTCACCGGCTGTTCGACGGTGGCCGGCTGGTTCGACCGCGACGGCAGCAGCGCCGGCGTGCGGTCGGAGCCGGTCGCGCGCACCACTGTCCCCGCCGATAGCGGCGTGCGCACGGACATCGGCCGGGACGTGGGCGTGCGGAACGAGGTCGGTGGCGTGCCGCGCGAAGGCGTGGTGGTCTCCGGCGATGGCGCCAGCGTCGGCACGCCTCAGGGCGGTTACGTGACGAGCGCGCCGGGCTACAACACCCGCACTACGCGGCCGTATCCGCATGCCGGCTCCATCGATCCGGCTACGGGTGCCGTCGTGCTCAACTACGACGAGAAATTCTGGCCGCCGGTGATACAGGATCAGGCGTTCCCGCCGCAGCACATGTGGACCGACTGAACGCGCCCGATCCCCACCTTCCCCGGTAACGGGGGAAGGAGCAAATAGCGAGCAAGCTCCCTCCTGCAGCGCGATGCAGGAATAGCGTCGCTCCGAAGCGTGTTAATCTTTCCGACGCGAAAGAGAGACACGCTTTTTTCTTGGGAGACGCACTATGCGCACTATCCTGTTATCGGCGCTGATCGTCGGAGTGCTGGGCGGCTGCTACACCATGACCGAGCGCGAGTACGTCGCGCGCATGAACGCGGACAAGAGGGTGTGGCCGCCGGTGGTGGAAGGGCAGGCGTTCCCGGTGCAGGAGATGTGGTCCGAGCACTGACATATCTCTGGGTCCCAGCCTGCGCTGGGACGACGACCCAGCCTGCGCTGGGACGACGCACTTCCACCGCTGGGACGACGACCCAGCCTGCGCTGGGACGACGCCCTTCCACCACGCTGGGACGACGATCCAGCCTGCGCTGGGACGACGCACTTCCACCGCTGGGACGACGCACTTCCCACCACGCTGGGACGACGCCCTTGTTCGTCGTTCCGGACACTGATCCGGAATCCAGGCTTAACCGCCCTCCCTTGCGGCGCGAGGAGGCGGAACCGGGGAGGCCACGCGGGGTCGTAGAAGCGTGAGCGACTCGACACCGTTCAGGTGATCCGCATCGGCATCTCCGGCTGGCGCTACGAGCCGTGGCGCGGCGTGTTCTACCCCAAGGGCCTCCCACAGCGGCGCGAACTCGAATACGCCGCGCGCCACTTTCCCACCGTCGAAATCAACGGCTCGTTCTATTCCCTGCAGCGCCCGTCGTACTACAAGGAGTGGCATGACGACGCACCGCCGGGCTTCGTCTACGCGATCAAAGGCTCGCGCTACATCACGCACATGCTGCGGCTCAACGACATCGAGAAGCCGCTCGCGAATTTCTACGCCTCGGGCATCTTCGAGCTGCGCGACAAGATCGGCCCGTTCCTGTGGCAGTTTCCGCCGGTGTTCCGCTTCAACGCGGACAAGCTCGCGGGTTTTTTCGCGCTGCTGCCGCGCGACACCGGGCAGGCACTGGCGCTCGCACGCCGCCGCGATCAGCGCATGCTGGGCCGCGCGCGCCTGGCGATCGACGCCGTGCGCCCGCTGCGCCATGCCGTCGAGATCCGTCACGAGAGCTTCATCTGCGAGGAATTCGTAACGCTGCTGAAGCAGCACGGCATCGGCCTGGTGGTCGCGGACACCGCCGGCAAGTGGCCGAAGCTCTTCGATGTCACCAGCGACTTCGTCTACGTGCGGCTCCACGGCGACATCAAGATCTACACCAGCGGCTACACCAGCCGTGCGCTCGACGAATGGGCGGCGCGCATCCGGGATTGGGATGCCGCCGGCGCGGACCTCTACGTTTATTTCGACAACGACGTGAAGGTGCGGGCGCCGTTCGATGCGCTGGTGCTGATGGACAAGCTCGGACTGCGCTGGGAGCCCGCGTCGCCGGCCGGCGACGACGCGACGCCGTATCGATTGCGGCGCGCCGGCGAGCGTGTGCGGTTGCGGAATAAAGCCTACGGTCCGCGTGTTACGCGGGACAGTCCGGCGTGGCAGATCACGCCGCGCCGTTAGGGCGAACCGGGCGCTTTCGGCGTATGCTGTACCACCCCATCGGCGGGGTGGTGCGAAAGGAGACGATCATGAACAGACTGATATTCGTGGCAGCGCTTTCCACTATCCTCGCCGGCTGTGCGGCAGGCGGCGGCGGCTACACGCATAGCGCCGCCTACGACGGCGCCGGGTATGCGGGCAATCCCTATCGCAGCGAAACGGGCTCGCCCACGGACTGGTCAAAACCGTACTACGGCGACCGCTACTGGCCGCCCGTCGATCTCAATTCGCCGTTCCCGCCGCAAATCATGGACGGACGGGGAAGAGGCAAATAACAGGCCGGGTTGCGGCCGACCTCCGAGGGGATCCGCAAACAACCAAGGAGCAATCCATGCACAAACTGATTCTGATCGTGGGAGTCGCGGCAGTCCTGGCCGGTTGCGCCGGCGGCGGCGGGCGCGCGTATTCGGACCCGTACCGCACCGAGACCGGTTCCGTAGCCAACTGGTCGGCGCCGCGATACGACGACCGCTACTGGCCGCCGGTCGATCCGAATTCGGCCTTCCCGGCCCAGATCATGGACGGCGGCAGCCAGGACTGAAGCGTTGCCCACGGCGCCGAAAGCCTTCCGCCCCTGTTCATTCTGTCCACCCAACTCGGACGAAATCCTGCTCGAACGCCCGCTCGCCTGGCTGCAGCGGGACAAGCGCCCGCTCACGCCGGGGCACGCGCTCGTGGTCCCGCGGCGCCACGTCGCTTCCTTCTTCGACACGACGCAGGAAGAGCGCCTCGCGATGCTCGAACTGCTCGACGAGGCGAAAGCGATCCTCGACCGCGAGCACCAGCCTGACGGCTACAACATCGGCATCAACAACGGCGAGGCGGCGGGCCAGACCGTGATGCACGTGCACCTTCACGTCATTCCACGCTATCTCGGCGACAAGGACGACCCGCGCGGCGGCATCCGCTGGATGCTGCCCGAAAAAGCGGCCTACTGGATCAAACCCTGAGGCGCTCGCGGCCGCGCGCTGGCGTCGGCCGGTCTCACCCTGCGTCAGAACGCCGATAGAGGCGGGTGGTCCAAATACTTTTGGACCGCCAATCTACCGGGGGACCGCTAATGACTGCTTCGGCCACGACTTTGATCCGCGACGACCATGCGCGGGTGCTGTCAGACTTTCACGGCTACCGCCTCGATTTCTCGCCCATCGCAAAACGCGCGCTGGCCGACAACATCTGCCTCGAGCTGGAGTTGCACGCCCAACTCGAGGAAGAGATCGTCTATCCGGCGATGCGCTTCGTGGACCCCGCTCTGGTGGACAAGGGTGTGCCCGAGCACGATGAAATGCGGCGCCTGATCGCGCTCCTCAGAGCCACGCCGCCGGCGAGTCCCGAATATGACGTGAAGTTCATGGAACTCATGTGCAGCGTGATGCATCACGTGGCCGACGAGGAAACGGCGCTGCTTCCCGCCGCCGAGCGACTGCTTCGCGAGCAATTGCCGGAACTGGGCGCTGTCATGGAGCAGCGCCGGCAGCAGCTCGCCCCGCCGGCGATGGCGGCACCGTCGCGGCGCAGCGGTCGCAGCCTGACGCGCCGGCTGGCACGCGGGGTGGTGCTCGTTCCGCTCGGCGGCCTGATGGCTGCCTACGCGGTCGGCCACGGCATCCGGCGCGCCATCTCGCCCCGGACGTAGCCAGGCTCACTCCCTTGCAGTGCGGAGGGGGGCCGGTCAGTTGTTGGCCTGGATACCGGCGTCCGCAATCACCTGGGCGTACTTCCTGGTCTCCGCCTTGACGTAATCGCCGAACGCTTCGGGCGTGGGCAGCGGGAACGGAAAAATCCCGAAGCCTTCGAGCCGCTGCTTCACCTCCGGCTGATCGAGCGCGCGGTTCAATTCGCGATGCAGCCGGTCCACGATCGGCTTCGGCATGCCTTTCGGTCCCAGAAAGCAATACCAGTTGTCCACCGCGAAGCCCGGCACGCCGGCCTCCGCCACCGTCGGAATATCGGGAAAGAGACTCACGCGCTTCGCCGACGTCACCGCGATCGGGCGAATCCGGTTCGCCTTGATGAACGTGATCGCGGTGGACACGGTGGAGAAGATGAGATGGATGTTGTTGCCGAGCAAGGCCGTCATCGCCGGCGCCCCGCCCTTGTAGGCGATGTGCTGCATCTTCACGCCGATCGTCGTGTTGAACAGCTCGGCCGCGAGATGATCCGCGTGCCCGATCCCGGACGATCCGTAGTTGAGCCCGGTCGGATTCTTCTTGGCGTGCTCGATGAGGTCCTTGACGGACTTCACGGGCAGCGAGGGGTGCACGACCAGGATGTTGAGCGCCGAGACGCCGCGCGCGATCGGGGTGAAATCCCGCAGCGTGTCGTACGGCAGGTTTTTGTCCAGCGTGACGTTCACCGCCGTCGGCCCGATCGAACTCTGGATCACGGTGTAGCCGTCGGGGGCCGCCCGCGCGGCGAGCACCATGCCGTTCGTGCCGCCGGCGCCGGGCCGGTTGTCGATGATGACCGGCTGGCCCAGGTACTCGATCAGTTTCGGGTTCATGGCGCGCGCGGTGATGTCGGAGCCGCCGCTAGGCGCAACCGGCAGGATCATGCGGATGGGCTTGTTGGGATAGGCGTCGGCGGCAAGCGCCAGGGATGAGACCGAAAACAACAATAACGCTGACCAGGCTCGCATGGCGTCCTCCGGTGGTTTGGCATACGATACAACAACAATGACGCTCAACCAATTGACCGCGACGCAAATCGTGCGCGCCATTGCCGCGGGCGAAGCGACCTGCGAAGCCGTGGCGCGCGCCTGCCTCGCGCGCATCAGCGCGCGCGAGCCGCAAGTCCAGGCGTGGCAGTACCTCGACCCGGATTACGTCATCGCCCAGGCGCGCGCGCTCGACCGGCGCGAAAAGCGCGGGCCGCTGCACGGCGTCCCCTTCGCGATCAAGGACATCATCGACACCTGCGACATGCCGACCGAGTATGGCAGTCCGATCCACGCCGGGCACCGTCCGAAAGCGGACGCCGCGTGCGTCGCGCTCGGGCGCCGCGCGGGCGGCTTCCTCATGGGCAAGACCGTCACCACCGAATTCGCGAACGTGACACCGGGGAAGACCCGCAACCCGCACGATCCGGCGCGCACCCCGGGCGGTTCGTCGAGCGGCTCGGCGGCGGCGGTCGCCGACCATATGGCCGCGCTCGCGATCGGCACGCAGACCACGGGTTCCACCATACGACCCGCGTCCTTCTGCGGCGTGTTCGGCTATCGGCCCACTTACGGCGACCTGCGCCTCTCGCGCGTCATGGAAGC
>JBQTHU010000012.1:0-1576 GCA_052389535.1 Betaproteobacteria bacterium
GGTGGCGGACGTCCTCGACGGCTGGCCGATCATCATGCAGCGCCACAAAAGGGTGAATCCGCTGCAGATGTGGCACGTCGTCGAGTGCATGAAGCCGCCGGAGCCCGAGCCCGCCGCCACCCGCTGACCCCGGTGTCCTGAGCGGTTCGTCATCCCAGGCCTCGTTCGTCATCCCAGGCCTCGTTCGTCATCCCAGCGCAGGCTGGGATCCAGAGAGGTGTTCTATCGTGTTCCAGGATTCCAGCCTGGCGCTGGAATGACGGTTGGTGTCGGCATTCGTCACGCCTTGCGCCGTTTCACGCGGAATTGAGGGACACGCTCCGGTCGATTAGCATAACGAGGAGTTCTCCGGGGAGGTGGGGGTGGACGAGCGTGCACACGGCGCCATTGTGATGTTGTCGGCGTGCATCGCCATTGCACCGGCTCACGCCGCTGACCCCCCCGTCACAAGGGCCCCGCCGGTCATCGTGACCGACACCCGCATCGAAGAATCCGCAGCGCGCCTGGTGGGAGCAAGGGTCATCACCGCGCGCGACATCGAGCGCAGCGGCGCTTCCACGCTGTCGGAACTGCTGCGGTCTTCGTTCGAAGTGCGCACGCGCAATCTCCCCGGATCGCCCAATCCGCAGATCGACATGCGTGGATTCGGTCTCTTCGGCGAGCACAATACGCTGGTGCTGATCGACGGCCTGCGCGCCCGCGAGTACGAGCTCTTTACCGTCAACTGGTCCGCGATTCCGCTCTCATCCATCGAACGCATCGAGATTTTGCCGGCGAGCAGCGCCGTGCTCCACGGCGGCGGCGCGACGGGCGGCACCATCAACATCATCACCAGGGCGCCGGCGAGCGGGTCACGCCGCCTCGAGCTGGGGGCGAACTCGGAACACACGACACGGTAGAGGCGCGTATTGCTGGCAGCATCGCGGGAAAAAGCGCAGGTCTGAGGCTTCACGGCAACCATTACGAAAGTGACAACTACCGCGACAACCAGCGCGTGCGCATAGACAACGCGCAGGCCGACGTGCGCTGGACGGGCGAAGCCGGTTCGCTCAGCCTGAAGCTCGGCGCGGACGACCAGCGGTTCGGGCTGCCCGGCGTGATCAGCGAAGCGCAGATCGCCGCAAATCCCAGGCAGGCGGCACGGCTCCAGGATTTTGGAACCCAGCGCGGCGGTTACTTGAGTCTCGGCGCGCACACCCGGCTCGGCCCGGGTGATCTCGCGGCGTACCTCGGCTACCGGGAACGGGATACGTCGCAACACATCCTGGTAGGCACACCGTTCGGCAACCGCGTGAACACGCAGGTCAGTTTGTGGACGTTCACGCCGCGGATGCAGTTCCGGCCGGAATTCGGCTCGTGGGAAAACGCGCTTGTCGTTGGGGCGGATTTCGAGGACTGGAAGTTCGACAGCGACTCGGGCCCCACGATAGTGGGCCGCCCGCATTCGAACCAGCGCACCGCGGCGCTCTACGCGCAACACGCCATGACGTTCGCCACCCGGACCACCTTGACGCTGGGCGCGCGCGAGCAGCGTGCGCGCTACGGCGTGACGGATCGCGTCAATCCGGCGGCAAGC
>JBQTHU010000013.1:0-1952 GCA_052389535.1 Betaproteobacteria bacterium
CAGGACGCGCGCGAGAGCTTCGCGCAGTCCGTATCGGGGACCGACCTCGTCGTCGGCGCCCGAACCAGCCCGATACAGCTCATGCTGTACGCGGTATTTCGCATCGGCGAGGCCACCAACAATGTCCGCTGGCAGAGCTTTCAGGCGATCGCGGCGCGGCCCGAGGTGGCCTGGGCAATCCCGTTCTCGCTGGGTGACTCGCATCTCGGGTTTCCGGTGCTCGGAACGGACGCCTCCTATTTCCGGCACTTCCGCTACGGCCGCGGTGAGCCGCTGCAGTTTGCGAGCGGGGTCGCGTTCGATGACGTTTTCGAAACCGTGCTGGGCGCCGAGGTGGCGGAGCGTCTCGGCTCCCGGCTCGGCGACAGGATTGTGCTCAACCACGGCATGGGCGACGTCGGCCTGGCCGGGCATACCGACAAGCCGTTCACGGTAGTGGGCATCTTCAAGCGCACCGGCACGCCGGTCGATCGCACCGTGCATGTGAGCCTCGCCGCCATCGAGGCGATCCACATCGACTGGCAGGGCGGCGCGCCCGTCCCCGGCTTTTCCATAGCGCCGCAGCACGTCACCAAATTCAACCTTGCGCCGAAGGAGGTTACGGCGTTCCTTGTCGGGCTCAAGAACCGGGGCGATGTGTTTCGGGTTCAGCGCGCCATCAACGAGTATCGCGACGAGCCGTTGCTGGCGGTGCTGCCGGGCGTCGCGCTGGACGAGCTGTGGCGGATCGTCGGGGTGGTCGAGCGCACCCTGCTCGCCGTGTCCGCCATGGTCGTCACGGTGGGCCTGGCGGGGCTGGTGGCGGTGGTGCTCGCGGGACTCAACGAACGGCGGCGCGAGCTGGCGATCCTGCGTTCGGTCGGTGCGCGTCCCCGCGACATCTTTGTACTGCTCTCCGCGGAGGGGCTGTTCGTCACACTGCTGGGGGTTGGCTGCGGCATCGTCCTTCTGGCGGCGGCGACAGCACTGCTCGCTCCATGGGCGCAGGCGCATTACGGGCTTGTCATACAGGCGCGACTGGTGTCGGCGGCGGAACTACAATGGGTGGCGGCGGTCGTATGCACCGGTCTGCTGGCGGCGCTGATCCCGGCTTATCGGGCATGCCGGCTGTCCCTGGCGGACGGCCTGACGCCCCGCTTGTGAGCAGGCTGTGAGTGGAGGCAGTCACATGCAAGTGACACGTTTGATGGTCGCCGCGCTACTTGCGGGCGTTTTCTCGACAATTTCGCTGTCGCCTGTACTCGCTGCGCCCCCGGCGGGCGACAAGGGTGAATACCGCATCGGCGACCGGCTGCCCCAGAAACCGAAGGAGGGAGTGCAGGCCGGCTACAAGGAAATCGCCTGGGACGCGCTGCTCCCGCCGGACTGGGACCCGATGCGGTTCTTCAAGAATCTCAATCTCGACCAGTTGAGCGACGCAGATCCGCGTGCGATGGAGGCGCTCGACAAGCTGCGTGAAGAATGGAACAAGGCGCCCGCCAATCCGGCGATGAACGGTGCCCGCATACGCATCCCCGGCTTCGTCGTGCCGCTGGAAAATCAGCGCAACCAGATCACGGAGTTCCTGCTCGTGCCCTACTTCGGCGCGTGCATACACGTCCCGCCGCCGCCCGCCAACCAGCTGATCCACGTTTTTCCCTCGAAGCCGCTCAAGGACATCCAGACGATGCAGGCGGTGTGGGTCAGCGGCACCGTCGAGAACATCGCCGCCGACACGTCGATGGGCCGCGCGGGCTACCGCATGAAGGCCGAGGTCATCGCGCCGTACAAGAGCCCGCGCTGAACCGGATACGAACGTGAGTAACGGCGCGGAATTTCCGCGGAACGCGCTGCCTTAGCAGCAGATTATTTTGTAAGCGTCGTGCACGCCATCGGGCAGCGGGTATTCGCGCCAGGATCGCCCGGCGTCTTCGGTTCCGAACACCTGCCCGCAGCGCGAGATGCAATACACC
>JBQTHU010000014.1:0-17718 GCA_052389535.1 Betaproteobacteria bacterium
GCCTTCAGCTTGTTCGCCATCTCCGGCGTCTTGAGCGCCTGCACCGCGGCTGCGTTCAGTCGCTTCAACGCGACTTCCGGAATGTTCGCCGGCGCGAAGAAACCGAAGAAATTCACCAGCTCGAAGTTCGAGAGCGGCGGGTATTCCGCGATCGCCGGCACGTCCGGCAGCGCCGACACGCGGGTCTTCGACGTCACGGCGATGGGGCGAATGCGGCCGCTTTCGACGAAGGGTTTCGCCGCGCCGATGCTGACGAAGGTCATGGTGATGTGCTTGCCCGCGACGTCGGCGATTTGCGGCGCCGCGCCTTTGTAGGGCACGTGCCGGATATCGACGCCCGCCATCTTGTTGAAGAGTTCACCGGTCAATTGCTGCGGATTGCCGACGCCGCTCGAGGAGAACGTCAGCTTGCCCTTGTTCTGCTTCGCGTACAGGACGAGTTCCGCAACGGTTTTCGCCGGCACGTCGGTGTTCACGGCGAGCAGATTGGGCACCTTGACGAGCAGCGTGACCGGCTGCAGGTCCTTGTCCCAGTCGTAGGCCATCTTGTCCTTGTAGAGATGCGGATTGAGCGCGACTTCGCCCGACGCCACCAGCACGGTGTAGCCGTCGGCCGGCGACTTCGCCGCCGCGCCCGTGCCGATCATGCCGCTCGCGCCGGTGCGGTTTTCGACGACGACCGGCTGCGCGAACGTTTTCGAGAGCTGCTCGGCGAGCAGGCGCGCGGTGAGATCGGTACCGCCGCCGGCGGGGAAAGGACAGATGATCTTGATCTGCTGCGTCGGATACTGCTGCGCCAGCGCCACGGGCAGTGCCGCGGCAAATGCGAATGCGGCGGCGCAGGCCTTGATCAGAAATGACTTCATCGCTCCTCCTTGTAACTGCTCTGCGGTTTACAGTTTCTCGCCATCGGGCGGCGCCGGCACCTCGAAGGCATTGGCGATGTTGGAAATGAAACTGATGTAACCGATGGCGGCGGTCAGTTCGACGATCCACTGCGCTCCGTAGCGCGAGTTGAGCGCATCGAAGGTCTTCTGGTCCACGCGGTTGGCGCGCATGAGCTGGCGGGCGTAATCGACGATGTCCCGCTCCGCGTCGGAGAATCTGTCGAGCTCGGCGCGGCCGTGAAGGAGATCGACGGTCGCGGCGGAAAGGTGGCGGCGCGCTTGCGCGACCTGCGCCGCCCACACGTAGGCCGCCTCGCGTTCGCGCACCGCCGCGAGGATCGCGACGAAACGCAGCGCCGGCTCGACGACGCACTGCTCGCGTATCCACGGCACGACCGGCAGCAGTCGCGCGGCGAGCCCGGGGCTGTGCAGCAGCATGCTGAACGGCCCGCGGATATGGCCGAATACCTTCACAACCTCATCCGCCACGGCATGATGCCCGGGCGGCAGGTCCGACTTGCTGGTGATGGGCTTGAGGCGCGGCATGATGACCCTCCGATCGATGGAGTTGCGACGAACCGTCGTTTCCGTGTGGTTGTGATACAGACTTGCCGGCGGGCATGCCGGCAGCGCCACCCGTGTGGCGTCAGGCCATTGTAGCCGCGGAAACGCCCGCTGTGCCGGCGAGTTCGCGCCGGATGGCGTGGACCGTGCGCTCCAGGTCTTCTTCGTTATTGAAAAAGCTCATCGAGAGCCGCAGCGCGTCGTCCTTGACGTTGGCGACGACGCGGTGATTTTCCCGGAGACGCGCCATGAGCCCGGCGGCGTCGGGCACGAGCACGTTCACGATGTGGGCGCGCTCTTCCCATTCCTCCGGCGTCTGGGTTTTCAATCCCGCCTGCTTGAGCAGTCTGAGACACGTGGCGGAGAGGCTGCGCACCCGCTGCTCGATGTGCTCGAGGCCGATCGACTGGATGAATTCCGCGCCGTGCCGCAGCACGCGGATGCCGAGAAAGTTGGGATTGCCGCCCTCGAAGCGGTGCGCGGTGCGCACGTAGTCGAACTGGCTGTTGACGTGCGCGCGGGTGGTCGCCCCCGCCGCCGGCGCTTTTACCCATTCGGTGCGGAGCTCGTTCACCAGTTCTTCGCGACAGTAGACGATGCCCGATCCGGTGAGACCGAAGAGACCCTTGTGGCCGCCGATCGCGACCACGTCGGCGCCCAGCGTGTCGAGCGGCGCGGCGAGTATGCCGGCCGCCTGCACGCCGTCCACCACCAGGCGCGCGCCGCGCTCGCGGCACACGCGGCTCAGTTCCGCCAGGTTGACGCGGTAGCCGTTGCCGTAGGTGACGTAGGCCGTGGACACGACCCGGGTGCGCGCGTCCCATTGCTCGAGAAACGCTTCGAGCGGCAGCCGGCCATCGCGGTTACGCGCGTAGCGCAGCTCCACGCCTTTCGCTTCCCAATGCTTCCACACCCAGACGTTGGCGACGTGCTCCATGTCGGTGAGCAGGATGTTGTCGCCGGGAAGCAGATCGAAGCCGTGGGCCGCGATGTTGAGCCCTTCGGTCGTGTTCTTGGCGAACGCGATCTCATTGGGCTTCGCACCGAGCAGATGCGCCAGGCGCTCGCGGGTCTGCGCGACATTGATGGCGGACCAGGCGTGCTCGCCGGCATTCTCGACCACGTCGCGCCAGTACTCGCACATCGCGCGTTCCTGCGCGAGCGGCGGTATCGTCTTGCGCGCGACGTCCACGTAGGTCCAGTGGACCAGCGTGGGAAACTCCCTCCGGAGCGCGCCCCAGTCCGGTGCTGTCATCGCATCGAGCCTATATCGGCTTCACCTGGACCTTGCGGAAGCGCACGTCGCCGCGGCCGTACTGCAGCGCGATCGGCCCGCTCTTCAGCTTGTTGTCCCGGGCCTCGGCGGTGTAGCTGTTGTTGAGCCACACCGTGATGTGATTGCCGCGGACGGTGATCTCATAAGTGTTCCATTTGCCGCCGGCCTTGGGCATGGGATTGACCGGCGTGATGTGCATGATCGCGCCGGTGCCGAACAGCGGATCGGGGCGCTGGTCGAAGATGTTCGCTTCGTAGCAGGTACTGTCCGTGATCTTCTTGCGGTCCGCGCAGCGCATGTAGACGCCGCTGTTGGCGTCATGGCTCGCCCAGAACTCGACTCTAAGCTGGAAGTCGGTGTAGTTGTTCTTGGTGACGAGGAAGCTGCTGCCCTTGCCGGTCTGGGCGTCCGCCATGACCGCGCCGCGATAGAGCCGCCAGTTGGCGGTGCCGGCGCGCTCCCAGTTCCGGTTGAGGCTCTCCTCCGAGCCGTCGAACAGCGTGATCCAGCCGTCGTCGTTCAGCACCGGCGGCCTGCCGGTGCACCCGGCGATGGTAAAGATGATGGCTGCAAACCCTATGGCTGTGGCGAACAGGCGTTTCATCGTAATCCCCCCTGGTTTTAGACGTGTGCCCACGTACGGCGGATAAGCCTACCCGTACCGGCGGCAATCTTCAAATTGCCGCATGCGCATGCCGCGTACGCGTTGAAAGCCGGCACCCCGCCTGCTATTTTGTCACACCGCCCATGACGGGCGCATGGGAAGCAACCGCTTTTCGATGTTTTTTCCCTATCGCGCGCGCATCACCCTGTTCCACACGCCGGTGGTCACCGTCATCGTGTGCGCCCTGTGTTTCGCCATCTTCACCGCGCAGTACAGCAACCAGCGGGCGCTGCACCAGTCGGCGGTGCAGTTCTGCGAACGCGAGGGCGACGGCACCTTTCTCCGGGCGCTGAAGTGGCTGGGCGGCAACGCTGAGCCGTGGCTGTGCGCCCAGTTGATGTTGCGCCTGTACCATGCCCGGGACGCCAGGGCCCAGCTTGCGGCCCTCACCGGGCGGGCGGCGGGCCGGAACGTCACCGGTGCGCTTGCCGCGCATTACGAGGAAGCCTTGTTCGAGACCTACGGCAACTTCCGGCTGCAGGCGCCGGGGCTCCTGACCGCACGGCTCTGGTATCCGCCCGATTCGTGGAACCCGCTGCGCATGCTCACTGCATCGGTCGCTCACGGAAGCTGGGCGCATCTCATGGGCAATCTGCTTTTTTTCTATGCTTTTGCCGCCACCATCGAGATCCTGCTCGGGCCCATCCTGTACTTGCTGGTGCTCGTTGCGCTCGCGATCGGCACGCACAGCGTTTACTCGATCGTGATGATGGGAAACGCGAACGCCCTGCCGACCGTGGGCCTGTCCGGCATCGTGATGGGGATGATCGCGCTGTTCGTTTATTTCATCCCGCGGGCGCGGATCAGCTGCTTCCTGTGGCTGGTGGTTTTCTACCGCCGCTTCGCCATACCGGCGTGGATCCTCGCGGCGTGGTACATCGGCTGGGACCTCTATACCGAGCTGCGCGGCGCCCCGGACACGCGCGTCAACGTGATTGCGCACCTCTCGGGCGCGGCCATCGGGTTCCTGCTCGGCTTCACGCTGTTTCGCAAGAAACGGCACTGGGCGCAGGAACTCGTCGAAGACAAGTAACCCGCTGGAGCCCGGCCTGTGCCGGGAAGACCTCTTTACTCGTCGCGGCCGTAGTGGATGCGGCGATAAGGCAGCGTGATGACACTGCGCGCGATGCGCACGTCGAGCATCATCGGTCCCGGGTTCTTCCCCCATTCGAGGGCCGCATTGCGCACCTCCTCGGCGCTGCGGCAGAGCTTGCCCCGGCCGCCGAACGCCTGGCCGACCGCGCCGAGATCCGGCGTCGGGATGGTCGAGAGTTCGCGGTCCATGCCGTGCGCGTCGAGCTTGTAGTATTCCGAGCCGAGCGCCTGGTTGTTCATCACCACGACGAGGAGCGGCAGCTTGTAGCGCACCATGGTCTCGAACTCGGCGAGATGCATCATCACGCTCGCATCGCCGTCCACCAGGATCGCCGGCTTGTTGCCCATGGCGAGCACGCCGCCGATCGCGGCGGGCAGCATCTGCCCGATGCAGCCGAAGAAGTGGCTCGCCAGCACCACCGGGCGCTGACGGCGGAACAGGATGTTGGAGAAGCCTGCGGTGCACCCGCTGCCGGTAAAGAGGCCGATGTCGGCGGGCACCACTTCATCGAGCATGTTGACCACCTCGCGCGGATCGGCGTAACCCGGCTCGATCAGGAATTCGGTGCGATCTTCGTAGTGACCGGTGAGGCGCTTCTTCACGTCCGGCGTGCGGTAGCCGGCCGACTTGAAGCCGCGTTTCTCCAGCGCGCGCAGCAGCGCCTCGACGCCGGCCCTGGCGTCCGCCTGCACATAGCAGTCCGCCGCCTTGCCGCCGAACATCATCACGTGCGGCTTCACGTCGATGTGCACGAATTTCGCGCTGGGATAGAGGTAGCCATGCTCGGTGGTGTAGCGGTTGAGGCTGGCGCCGATGCCGATCACGCAATCCGATTCCTCCATCAACTGGATCGCCGTCCTCGTGGCGTAGAGTCCCGAGACGCCGAGATGGAAGGGATCTTCGCTCAGCCACGTTTTGGCCATGAGCGAGGTCGCGACGAGCGCGCCGCAACGCTCGGCGAGCTGCAGGATCTCCTTGCCGGCGCCGGACCAGCGCGCGCCGCGTCCCGCGAGAATCACCGGCTTCCTGCTCTTCGCGATGATGTCCGCGGCGCGCTCGATGGCGTCCTGGTCGGGCTGCACCGGCCGCGCGGTGAAGAGTCTCGAAGACGGCTGGTACGGCTCGTCGTCGTCGAAACTCTTCTGCTGGATGTCCATCGGGCAGCTCAGCATGATCGGGCGCGATTCGAGTTTGGCGAGGTAGAACGCCTTGCGCACGACCTCGTCGGTGCTCTCCGGCGAGTTGAGGCGCACGAATCCCGCTTCGCAGGCGGCGGCGAAACGGCCGTTATCGAGTCGCTGATTGTATTCGTCGTCGCTCGTCGGATGCTCGCCGCAGAAAGCGACGATCGGCGATTCGGCGCGCGCGGCGGTGAGGAAGGCCGTGGCGAGCTGCGAGACGCCGGGTCCGCACGTCGACGTCGCGACACCGGGGGTGTGCGAGACGCGCGCCCAGCCGTCCGCCATGCCGAGGCCCGCCCCCTCATGGCGCACCTCGAGCGCCTTCACGCCGAGCTTGTCCAGCTCCGTCATCCAGTACATGTTGGCGTCGCCCATGATGCCGAAAAGGTGCGTCACGCCCTCGCCGGCGAATGCCTGCGCCAGTCTCTGGTATACCTTCATGCAGTCTCTCCCGTGGATAGGTCCCTGCAGCGCGCTGCGAGCCGCTCGGTGAAGTCGGCGGTCATGCGCTTCACTACGATCTTCGCCCCGCTCTCCACCAGCGAGGCGAGGCGTCCGGTGATTTCGACTTCCGCGTCGATGGGAATCACGGTTCCGGGCGGATCGCTCTGCTCCGTCGCCTTGAACCTCATACTCGCGCGCACCCGCGTCCCGCCCTGATTGTCCTTGCCGCGGCTCGTGACGTGACCGGAGCAGGCCGCTTCATCGAGTTCCAGCGCAACCCGCACTTGAAACGTGACCTTGGCGGGCCCGAATTTCACCACCATCGTGGCATCGAACGTGCCGTCATCATGCGCATCGCCCAGCGACGCGCCGGGCACGCATTCGACGACCGCGCGCGGGTCGGACAGGATAGCCCACACCGCGGACGGCGGCGCGGCGACCTCGATGCGCTCGCTGATCTCGATCATGGTGGCCGCAGATTATAGAGACCGGGGGCGCGGCGCGCGGCGTTTAGTCCACTTTATGGGCTTCGAGGCGTTACTTCTCTTTGTCGGGCGCGTCCGGCCGGCCGGGCACCAGGTATTCGAGCGCGTCGCGCTCGATCTCGATGGTGAGCCGCATCGGCGCCTTCTCGCGGGCCTTTTCCTTTTTCGGGTAGACCGCATCGTCGATGTGCACGTCGAAGCCGGTCCAGTTCACCTCGATGCGGGACGCCTTGAGCGTGGTGAAGTCCGGCGGCAGCGTGACACCTTCCTGCCAGCTTTCGAGATAGTCGTCGAGCTTGCGCCGCTGCTTCTCGGTGATGAGCACGACGTCGAACTCACCGTCGTCGGTCACGCTCCTGGGGGCGAGATAGAGATTCGGGCCGACGAACTCGATGTTCATCACCTCGAAAAGCAGGTACTCGCCCGAATGCCTCTCGCCGTCGAGCTTGATGTCGAGCTCGAGGGGCCGGCATTTCTTCAGCCGCTCGCGCACCATCTGCTTGGCGTAGGTCGCCTTGGCTTCCGCGTCCTTGAGCTTCTCCATGGTGGGGCTCGCGTCCACATCGGGTATCGCAAAGGCGAAAAGACCCGCGCCCACGGCCTCGATGAAGTAGCGCGATTTCCACGGGCCACCGACCACCCCGGCGTCCATGTGCTTGCGCTGCGCTGTGGCCCACCCCGCGATCAGCTCCGGGATCGGGATGTCGCGCACGCCGAGCGTCCTGGCAATGTTGTTGGCGGTTCCCATGGGCAGCACCGCGATCGGGATATCGCGCCCGATGGCGCGCCGCGCCACCTTGGCGACGGTGCCATCACCGCCGGCCACCGCCACGGCGTCGAATTTCTCGTCCTTGAGCGCTTTCTTCCACTCCGGACCGCGCGCCGGGACGAACTCGAACTCGTGACCGGCATCCTTCACCAACTCTTTCAGCTTCCCGGGGCCCGGCGTGGAGTCGTCGCCGGCGCCGGGATTGTGGACCAGCAGGACCCGCATCGCGTGGAACCCGGAAGGGAAATGGAGACCAAACATGAGACATGAGTTTGCGCATACTGGTTTCAAACGACGACGGCGTATACAGCCCGGGCCTTGCCGCGCTTGCGGAAGCGGCTGCCGAGTTCGGCGAGGTGCGCGTGGTCGCGCCCGACGTCGAAATGTCGTCCGCGGGACATTCCATCACCGCGTGGCGGCCGCTGAGCTACAAGCCGACGCAACTGAACGGCATCGAGGCCTATCGCGTGAACGGCACGCCGGCGGACTGCGTTGCGCTCGGCACTTCGGAATGGGAAGGCATCGAAGTGGTGCTCTCGGGCATCAACCTCGGCAGCAACGTCGGACACGGCATCTGGCACTCCGGCACGCTGGCCGCGGCCAAGCAGGCGGCGCTCATGGGGTTGCGCGGCATCGCGCTGAGCATCCCGGCGCCGAAGGAAGAGCCCGATTTCGAAGCGCTGCGCCCGGCGATCCGTGAAGTGCTGGAAGTCCTGCTTCCGGACAGAACCCTGACGCTCGTCAACGTCAATTTTCCGCACGAGCGCCCGCGCGGCGTCATGTGGACGCGGCAGTCGATCCGTCTCTATGACGGCAAGGTGATGCCCGGCGAGGATCCCATGGGGCGCAGGCATTTCTGGTTCACGGTGGTGCCGATTACCGAGACCGACGAAGGCACGGACCGCTGGGCACTCGAGCGCGGCTACATCTCGATTACGCCGTTGCGGCTCGATCTCACGGACGAGGAAAAACTCGCCGCCATGCAGGCGAAGCACCCGCTGCCGCAGCCGGCCAAACACAAAACGGGGACCGATCGCCGCTGACGCAACTTCGCGAGCGGTGTGCGGTCAGACTTTCACCCTGCCGGCATATCGGGAAAGCTTTGCGCGCACCATCCAGCACCGCAAAGGAACATGCATGAACAACATCATTTATATCATCGGCTTGATCGTGGTCATCATCGCGATACTGTCGTTCTTCGGTTTGCGCTGAGGCATTCGGGAGCACCGCGCAGAGCAACATAAGACACCGGCGTCGGACAGACACCTGACGCTATAATCCGATCAGACCTGTCGCAGCGGCGAAGAGCGAGCGGCAAGCAGGTGCTCGCCGGCCACTTGCCGGGTTCCAAGGGGAGACATCGATGACTATCGTTGCAGACGCGAGGCATACACTCGTCGCGTGTTTCGTTGCGCTCGCCGCCGGTGCCGCCGGCGCCGCCGGCGCGGCGATCGCGCAGGACTATCCGGTCAAGCCGATAAGGATGGTGGTGCCGTTCCCGCCGGGCGGCTTCTCCGACGTCTTCGCGCGCATCATCGGCGGCAAGATGAACGACTCGTGGGGCCAGCAGGTGATCGTGGACAACCGTCCCGGCGCCGGCGGCAACATCGGGGCGGACATCGTCGCCAAGAGTCCGCCGGACGGCTATACACTGGTGATGGGAACCATCGGCACGCATGCCATCAACGTGACGCTGTTCAGGAAGCTGCCCTACGATCCGATCCGCGACTTCGCGGCGGTTGCGTTTGTCGTGGGCGCCGACGGGCTGCTGGTCGTCCATCCTTCGCTGCCCGTCAAATCGACGAAGGAGCTGATCGCGCTCGCGCGCGGCAAGCCCGGCGCGCTGACCTATGCGTCCGCCGGCGCCGGCACCACCAGTCATCTCGCCGGCGAACTGTTCAAGAGCATGACCAAGACCGACATCACCCACGTCCCGTACAAAGGCAACGTTCCGGCCATCACGGACCTGATGTCGGGACAGACCACCATGCTGTTCGCGACGCTGCCCACGGTTCTGCCGCAGGTGCAGGCGGGGCGGCTGCGTCCGCTGGCCGTGCTCGGCTCGACGCGCTCGGCCGCGCTGCCGGACATGCCCACGTTCGCGGAGGCGGGTTTGAAGGGATTCGAGGTGAGCAACTGGACCGGCGTCTACGCGCCGGCCGGGACGCCGGCTGCGATCATCGGCAAGTTGAACGCAGAGATCGTGCGCATCATGCGCCTGCCCGACGTGCAGGAACGGCTGCCGAAGCAGGGCCTCACCTTCGTGCCCATGACGCCGCAGCAGTACGCCGAATTCACCCGCTCGGAACGGGACAAGTGGGGCGCGCTGGTGAAGGCGGTCGGCGCGCGCGCCGACTGATCGACCTCGCCCGGTTTACGCGGGCTCCATCCCTTTCCTGCGGATGACCGGCGCCGCCTGCGGCGCTTCGGACCACGACGCCGATGCCCGAGCGGGCGAGGGGAAAGCGTTCGGCGATGATGCCGGCTCTCATGAGATCGCCGAGCGCCGCGTCCGAAAGGATGACGAGGTCGGTGATCTCGCCGTCCTTCAGGCGATTCATCATCTGCACGCTCGGCGCCCAGGCGTTCGCCGCTTTGTGGCCGCTCGCGCGCTCGAAATCCGGCAGCAGCTCGAGATAGGCCTCCCTGAAGGCGGCGGATGCCATCACTTTGATTTCGGACATGGGCGTTACTCCGCGGATTTGCGATGCCGTGATAGAAAATCCTGCACTGCGCTCACGAATCCCGAAGGATTGTCGAGCGTGACGTGATGGTCGCTTTGCGCGATCTCGGCCAGCTCGACGTGCGGGCAGCGCGCGCGTATCTCCGAAACGACCTGCGGCGAAATACGCGCGCTTTTTGCCCCCTTCACCAGCAGGGCGGGCATCGTGATGTTGCTCCAGTACGGGATGCCGTCGAGTTCCGGGCGCTGCGCGTAGACGTTGCGATCGAACTTGTGGCGCCAGCCGCCGCTGTCCGTTCGCCGGGCGCTGTTTTTCGCGACGTGCTGCAGGATGCGCTGAACCGGCACGCTTCCGGACGGACGCAGCCGGAAGCGCGCAACAAACTCATCGAGGTTCTCGTAGTCCCGTCCGGGCCGCTTGCCGACCTCGCGCATCGCGGCCAGGCGGTCTTCCGACATGCGCATGGTGGTGTCGACGATCACGAGCTGTGCGACGCGGCCGGGGTGCGTGGCGGCGTAGAGCAGCGACACCATGCCGCCCATGGAGTGGCCGACGAGCGCGAAATCGTCGAGATCGAGCTTTTCCACCGCCTCGGCGAGATCGCCGGCGTAATCTTCATAGGTGTAGGCGGGCGGAACGGCCCAGGCGCTGTCGCCGTGGCCGCGCTGATCGAGCGCGCGCACGTGGTAACGGCTCGTGAAGCCGCCGGCGATGAAGTCGAACCAGTGCCCGTGCGCGGCGCCGCCGTGCAGGCACAGCATGGCGGGCTTCTCCGCGGTGCCGTAGTCGAGATAGTGCAGCCGCCCGGTGCGCGTATCGACGAAGCCGCTGGCATGCGGGGCCGCCTGCGGCGCAGCCGCAATCGTGTCTGCTTGGCGTTTCACGCAACTACGAGGCGAGCGCGGCGACCGTCAGTCCGCGTACGTTGTTCTTTTCGATCAACTGCGCGACGAGACCGGATTTCTTGACGTCCTCGGCGAATTCGCGCAGGTAGCGCGCGCCCTCGGAGCGGCCCTTCGGCGTGCCGATCGCCTGCTGCACCGCTGTGAAGCGGCCGTCCAGAATGCGCGATCCGGGAAAATTCTTCTGATCGGTGATGAGCCGCGGCTTCAAGCCGGCGAGCGCTTCGAGCTGGTCATCGACGAAACGCTTGAACACGTTGTCGGCGCCGGTCTCGCGCACGAGCTGCGCATGCTTGAGATTGCGCGTGAGGTAGAGATCGTAGGCGCTTTTGCCTGATATCGCGATGCGCACGCCGTCGCGGTCCACTTCTTCGATGGCCTTGATCGACGAACCGGGCGGCACGAGGTAGGTCGCCTCGATCTCGACGTATGCGGCGGTGAAGTCGATCTCGTTCGCGCGCTGCGGCTCGGCGCCGAGGAATCCGACGTCCCAGACGCTGGACTTGGCGGCATCGGCAAGCTTGCCCGGCGACTCGTAGGGCAGGATGACGGCCGGCACGCCGAGGCGGCGCGCGAGTTCGCGTCCGAGATCGACTGCGACACCCGCATGTTCGCCGTTTGCTTCCGTGCGCGTCAGGAGAAAGTTGGAAAGATTGATGCCGACGCGCAGTTTGCCCGTCGGCGCCAGTTGGGATTTTGCGGCAGCGGATGCTTCGGTCATGACCTGGTATGCACCATTTGGCAGGCGGCCCGCCCTTCGACGCGGCTCAGGGCGACCGGGATGATAAAGAGTGCCGTTGGTGGTGAGCTTCGTCGAACCATGAACGGATGGTGTTGCGGCGCGTTATTCCACTTTTATGCCGGCGGACTTGAACACCGTCTTGTAATTCTCGATCTCGGCCTTGAGCAGCTTGCCAAGTTCCGCCGAGCCCGCGCTGTTTGCCTCCAGCCCCTGCTTCATCAACTGCTCTTTCGTGTCGGCGGCGGTGGCGACGGCGACCAGCTCGGTTTCGAGCCGCTTCATGACGGCAGGCGGCGTGCCACGAGGCGCGAAGAAGCCGAGCCACAGCGCGACGTTGAAACCGGGATAGCCGGATTCCGCGACGGTCGGCACGTTGGGCAGCGATTCGGAGCGTTTCGCGGTACTGATCGCAAGCGCCTGCACGCGCTTCGTCGTGACGTGCGGCAGCAGCGGCGGCAGCGCGCCGAACAGCGCCTGCACTTCACCCGCCAGCACCGCGGTCGTCGCCGGCCCGTTGCCCTTGAACGGAATGTGCGCCATGTCGAGCCCGGCCTTCGTGGTGAGCGTCGCCATGACGAGGTGCGTCGTGGTCGCGGTGCCGGCGGAGCCGTAATTGAGTTTCCCGGGACGCGCCTTGACGTAGGCGATGAAATCCTTGAGGTCCTTTACCTTGACGCTCGAATGCACCACGAGCAGATAAGGCGCATTGGCGACCAGCGCGATCGGCGCAAAATCCTTGACCGGGTCGTAGCGCAGCTTGGGGTACGCCGCGACCGCGATGGCGTGCGTCGTGGTCGTGCCCATGGTAAGCGTATAGCCGTCGGCGTTCGCCTTCGCGGCGAGTTCCGTGCCGAGCGTGCCGCCGGCGCCCCCGCGATTGTCGACGATCACCTGCGTGCCGAGGCGATCGCCGAGTTTCTGTCCTACGATGCGCGCGACCGTATCGGTATTGCCGCCGGGGGCGAAGCCCACGATCAGGCGAATGGGCTTGTCCGGATACTTCTGCGCGTATGCGATGCCGGCGCATCCGAGCGCCACGATCGCGAACGCATAACGGCCTATCTTCATGCTTCTCTCCCTGTGATTTGTGGTGCGGCGCATGGCTTTACCTGCCTGCGTGAAATCGTATATCGTCGCCACCTTACCAACACGACCTGAAGTTGACAATGCGCGTTGCTTTCATCGGCTACGGCGAGGTGGCGGCGGCGTTCTCCACCGCGCTTCTGGCCCGGGGCGTCGAGGTGGCGGCCTATGATGTGCTGCTCGATCAGCCCGGCGGGGCAGAGAGACTCAAGGCCCGCGCCGGCGACATGAAGATCGACTTCCGCTCGCTTGCCGATGCCGCGGGCAGGGCGACCTACGTTTTGTCCACGGTGACGACCAGCGTTGCGCAGGAAGCGGCACGGCGCTGCGCGCCGCATCTGCGAGCCGGCCAGACCTACGTGGATTTCAACGCGACCGATCCCGCGCTCAAGACCGAGATCGAGCGCATCGTGACACCTTCGGGGGCGGCGTTCGTCGAGGGCGCCGTGCTGGGCGCGGTGGGGGTCACCGGTGCGAAGACCGAGATTCTCCTCGGCGGCCCGCATGCGCGGCGTGCCGAGCGCGATCTCGCCGGCGAAATGGGCTTGAACGCGCGCTTCTACAGCGAAGAGATCGGCACAGCCTCCATGTTCAAGAATCTGCGCAGCGTGTTCTCCAAGGGACTCGAAGCGCTGCTGATCGAATTTCTAGTGGCGGGCGAGCGTGCCGGCATCCGCGCCGATCTGTGGCGGGAAGTGACCGAGCTTTTCTCCAATCATCCCTTCGAGAAGACGGCCTCGAACTGGGTGCGCACGCATGCCACCGCGCATGCCCGCCGCTTGAGCGAGATGAAACAGGTGGCGAGCGTGCTGCGCCAGCTCGGCATCGAGCCGACGATGACCGGTGCGACGGTCGATTTCTTTGCGCGCTCCGCGACGCTGGGGCTGCAGGACAGGTTCACCGCCGTGCCGCAGAAGCTGGATGAGGTGGTGCAGTTTTTCAACGAGCGTCTGAGGGGCGGAAAGGATAAGCAGGGGTCATGAAAAGAAACCCGATGAAGGAAAAACTCAAAGCCGGCGAGCCGGTGTTCGGCGTGTCGGTGATGATTCCCTCGCCGCAGATCGTCGAGATGGTCGCTGCCGCCGGGTTCGACTGGGTGCTGCTCGACTGCGAGCATGGCACGCTGACGCTGGAAAGCGTCGAACTCATGGCGATGGCGGCGGAAGCGAGCGGCATCACCGCGATCGCGCGCCCGGTGACGCGCAGCGCCGAGCATATCCTGCAGGTGCTCGACCGCGGCGTGATGGGGGTGCAGGTTCCGCACGTCAATACCGCGGCGGATGCGCGCGAAGTGCTCGCGGCGGTCAAGTATCATCCCGCGGGAAAGCGCGGGCTCGCGGCGGGCACGCGCTCGGCGGTGTACGATTCCATCGGCACGCTCGCCGATTACGTGAAGGCCGCAAACGAGGCGACGCTGATCGCGATCCAGCTCGAGGACAGGGAAGCGATCGAGAACATCGACGAATTGTTGAAAGTCGATGACATCGATGTCTTTTTCATCGGGCCGTCGGATCTTTCGCAATCGATGGGCTATCCGGGAAATCCGAAGGCGCCGCCCGTAGCGGAGGCGATCGAATCGAGCTTCCGCAAGATGGTCGCCGCGCGCCGCACGCCGGGGACGCCGGCCACCGCGGAGAACGTGCGCGAGACCCTCGACAAGGGCGTGCGCTACGTCTACACCCATCTGCCGCGGCTCTTGTCGGGCAGCGCGAAGGCCTATCTCAAGAACGCCCGCGGCTGAAATAGGGGTCAGACCCCGGTTTTGCCGCTTATTGTTTTATCCCCGCTGACTTGATGAGCCTGGCCCAGCGGCCGCTGTCGTTCGTGGTGTAGCGCTTCAGTTCCTCGGGCGTCATCACCGTCGGCTCGAGGCCTTGGCCGCCGAGCCGATCCTTGCTTTCCGGATCGTTCAGCACCTTGCCAATATCGGCGTTGAGCTGCTTGATGACGGCAGCCGGAGTCCGCACGGGCGCGAACACGCCGTACCAGGTGATCAATTCGAAGCCCGGCACCGTTTCCGCGATCGGCGGCGTGTCGGGAATGACGGCCGAACGCTTGTTGCCACCGGTGCCGAGGAGCCGCAGCCGTCCCGCCTTCACGTGCGCGAGCACGGTGGGCATGCTGGTGAACATCACCTGCACCTGCCCGGAGATGAGATCCGTCATCGCAGGCGCGGTGCCCTTATAAGGTACGTGCACGAGTTTCGTTCCGGTCAGCGCCTGGAACAATTCGCCGCCGAGGTGCGGCGACGTGCCGGTTCCCACCGACGCGAAATTGAGCGCGCCGGGCTTCGCTTTCGCGACCGCGATCAGCTCGCTCACCGATTTCGCGGCGACCGAGGGATGCACCACCAGCACCTGCGGGCTCTGCACCAGCATCGCGACCGGCGCGAAATCGCGGTGCGGGTCGTACGGCACCTTGGGCAGTATCAGCGGCGCGAGAAAGGTGCCGCCGCCGGTTCCGAAGAGCAGCGTGTAGCCGTCGGCCGCGGCACGCAGCACGATTTCGCTGCCGATGAGGGTGCCGGCGCCGGGGCGGTTATCGACCACCACCTGCTGGCCGAGCAGCGGCGAGAGCTTCTGGCCCACCAGCCGGCCCACGAAGTCGGTCGGCCCGCCGGGCGGATAGGGAATCACGAGCCGCACCGGCTTCGTCGGATACGGTTGCGCGGCCCACGCCGGCGCACCCGCGCAAATCGCCGCAAACGCCACACCGTACATCCACTTGCTTGTATGCCTCATTGCTATTTCGCCAGCCCGAGTTCGGTGAGCACGGTCTTGAGATAGTTCTGCTCGCGCTCGATCTCCGCGCGCAATTTTTCTCCGACGACGAATACGGGCGTCCAGTAATTTTTCTCGAGGTCGGCGCGCCACTCGGTCGTCTCGGACATCTTGCGCAGCGCCTCTTCCCAGTACTGCACTTGCGCCGGCGTGAGCCCTTTCGGACCGTAGATCGCGCGCCAGTTCCCGTACACCACATCGACGCCCTGCTCGCGCCACGTCGGCGCCGTGGCGAGTACGCCGCTCGCAAAGCGCTGCGGGCCGGCAACACCGATGACGCGCATGGTGCCCGCCCCGACGTGCGCGACGGTGTTCGCCGCGCCCACGACCACCACTTCGATATGGCCGCCCAGCAGATTGGTGATGGCCTCGGCCGAGCCCTTGTACACGACGGGCTTCAGGTCACGCACGTTGCTGCCCACCGCCTTCACCAGCAGCCCCGCTGCGACGTGCCGGCTGCCGCCGAAGGTATTGGCGAACCCGATGATCACCTTGCCCGGATCCTTGCGCAGCCGTTCGACGAGGTCCTTGCCGGTCTTGAGCGGCGATTCCGTACGCACCGCAAAGACCGCGTAGTCCTCGTAGAGCTGGGCGATCGATGTGAAATCGTGCTGCGTGAGCGTGCTCGAGCCGACGATGTGGTTGCTGAGAAGGTTGCTGCTGCCGATCGCGAGGTAGTGCGGATCGCCGGCGCGCTGCGCGACATAGGTGTAGGCGATGCTGCCGCCTCCGCCGGGCCGGTTGATGATCGTGAGTGTCGTCGGGACGAGTTTCTGCGCGCCGAGGATGCGCTCCATCGCGCGCGCCGTCTTGTCATTGCTGCCGCCCGGTGCGGAGCCGGCGACGATCTCGACGTTCTTCTGCGGCAACCACGTCTGCGCGCCGGCGTTGCTGGTTAGCAACAGCAGCGCGGCGATTCCATACCAGCGGAATTTCATGAGCGGCTCCTCCTGAAACGCAGTGTGCGTGGCGCATCATAGTCGGCGGCGCGGGGCTCGCCAAGTCGCAACGCTACCGTCCAGGACGTGAACGCGGTAACCTTCCGTTCAAATTCATCTGCCCGGAGTTTTTCCCATGAACGGCGCGCAAAGCCTCGTGCGCACGCTCGTCGCAAACGGCGTGAACGTCTGCTTCACCAATCCCGGAACGTCGGAGATGCATTTCGTCGCCGCGCTCGACAAGGTGGACGGCATGCGCTGCGTGCTGGGACTCTTCGAAGGTGTAGTCACCGGCGCGGCGGACGGTTATTACCGCATGACCGGCCGGCCGGCGTGCACGCTGCTGCATCTCGGGCCCGGACTCGGGAACGGGCTCGCCAATCTGCACAACGCGAAGAAGGCGCGCTCGGGCATCGTCAACATCGTCGGCGAGCATGCGACGCACCATCTGAAGCACGACGCGCCGCTCACTGCCGACATCGCCGGGATCGCGCGCCCGGTTTCGCACTGGGTGCACACGGCGGGCAGTGCGCGCAGCCTCGCTGCCGACTGCGCCGCCGCGATCCAGCAGGCGCGCCATCCGCCGGGGCAGATCGCCACGCTCATTGCGCCGGCCGACACGGCGTGGGGCGAGGCGGAAGCGCCGGCGCGCGCCGAGCCGCCGCCCGAGCGCATGAAGGTCGCGGCGAGCGCTGTCGCCGACGCGGCCCGCGCGCTCAAGAGCGGCGAGCCCGCCATGCTGCTGCTCGGCGGCGCGGCATTGCGCGGCGGCGCGCTCGAAGACGCGGGCCGCATCGCAGCGAAGACCGGCTGCCGTCTCCTGTCGGAGTACAACAATGCCCGCGCGGAAGGCGGGGCAGGGCGGGTGCGCGTGGACCGCCTGCCGTATCCCGTCGATCAAGCACTCGCTGCGCTGAAGGACGTGCGCCAGCTCGCGCTCGTCGGCGCGAAAGTGCCGGTGTCCTTTTTCGCCTACCCAGGAAAACCCAGCGTGCTCTCTCCTGAAGATTGCACCGTCACGAGGCTGGCCGGCGTGGAGGACGATCTTGCTGCTGCGCTTTCCGCGCTGGCGGAGGAGGTGGGCGCCTCGCACGCCACGCCTGCCCACGTGAACGATCTGCGGCGGCCCGCGCTGCCGACGGGCGCCGTCACGCCGGACGGCATCGCCGCCGCGCTCGCCGCGCTCTTGCCGGAGGACGCTGTGGTGATCGACGAGTCGGTGA
>JBQTHU010000015.1:0-1930 GCA_052389535.1 Betaproteobacteria bacterium
GCGGAGGCCGTGCGCGAGGAGATCGAGCGCCGCGGCGCGAAACGCGTGCTGCTGCTCACCACGCGCTCGCTCACAAACGGCAAGTTGATCCGGGAAGTGATATCGGCGCTCGGTGATCGCTGCGTAGGAAAGTTCGATGCGATACGTGCCCATTCGCCGCGTGAAGCGGTGATCGGCGGCGCCGCGCTCGCCCGTGAAGTCGAGGCCGATCATCTGCTCGCGGTGGGCGGCGGTTCGGTGACCGATGCGACCAAGACCATGCTGCTCGCGCTGTGGCGCGATGTGCACGACATCGAGGGCTTGATGTCGCTCGCGTCCCGGCGTGGGGCACCCGCGCTGAAGATCGCCGACTCCGACAAAATACGCATGACCGCGGTGCCGACAACCCTGTCCGCCGCCGAGTTCAGCAGCAGCGCCGGCGTGACCGATACCGAGCGCAAGGTGAAGCTGTCCTTCAACCATCCGCTCATGGCGCCGATCAGCGCGATACTCGATCCCGCCGCGACGCTGGAGACGCCGATGGAGCTGCTGCTCTCCACCGGCATGCGCGCGATGGACCATGCGGTCGAGCGCTGGTGCTCGGTCCGGCCGCATCCGTTCGGCGATGGGCTCGCGTTGCAGGCGATGGGCATGCTGGCCACGCATCTGCCCGCCATCAAGGCACGCCCCGATGACCTCGAGCCGCGCCTTCAGTGCCTGATCGCCGCGTGGCTGACGCAGGTGTCCGCCGTACCCGGCGTGCCGAACGGTGCGAGCCACGGCATCGGCTACATCCTGGGCGGTTACGCCGGCATACCCCACGGCATCACCTCTTGCATCTCGCTCGCCGCCACGCTGCAATGGAACGAACCGGTCAACGCCGAGCGTCAGAAAGTGGTCGCGGAGAGGCTCGGGCACCCCGGCGCGCGGGCGTGCGACGTCATGCGTGATTTCGTGAAATCGCTGGGGCTGCCGACCACGCTACGCGAAATCGGCATCGGCGCGGAGCGCATATCCGAGCTCGCGCGCCAGTACGACGGCACCGGGCCTGTTGCAACGAATCCGCGAGCGGTGCGCGGTGCGGAGGACGTCGCCGAAATCCTGAAACTTGCAGTTTGACCGCGATGTCGCAGCGGTTCGAAGTGTTCACGCGGATCGCGATCGCGCTTGCGTTACTGGCCGCGGCGCTCGGCGTGGCTGCGCAGGGCAAGCCGCGGCCATCCGTTTCGGTAGCGCCCCAGATGCGCGAGGCAGCCGAACGGTTTCTCGCTGCCCTGCCCGAACAATTGCGCGCTCAGGCCGTACGCCCGTTCGACGATCGCGATCGCATCGACTGGCATTACACGCCGCGGGCCCGCAACGGCATCGCGCTGAAGGCGCTCGACGCGAAGGCGCGCGAAGCGGCACACGCTCTGCTCAAGACCGCGCTTTCGGTGCCGGGCTACCGCAAGGTCGTGAACATCATCGAGCTGGAACTGGTGCTGCGCGAGCTGGAGACCTTCGGTTTCTCACGCGATCCGGAGCGCTATCACGTCACGGTCTACGGCACGCCCGATCGCGCGCAGCGCTGGGGCTGGCGCTTCGAGGGCCATCACCTTTCGCTCAATTTCACGCTGGCCGGCGATCGCGCTGTCGCGGACACGCCCAGCTTCTTTGGCGCCAGTCCCGCGACGGTGCCCGCCGGTTCGAAGAAAGGGCTGCGTGCGCTCGGTGAAGAGCACGACGCAGGCTGGACGCTGCTCGATGCGCTCGGGGAGGCGCAGCGTCGCGAAGCGGTTATCAGCGAGCGCCCCTACGGCGACATCGCCACCCGCAACGCGGAAAAGGTGGATCCGCTCGCCGCGGCCGGCATCCCCGCATCGAAGCTCGATGAGCGACAGCGATCGCTCCTGTGGCAAATAGTCGAAGTGTACGCCCGCAGCTTCGAGCCCGGCCTTGCAGAAGCGCGGCT
>JBQTHU010000016.1:0-3265 GCA_052389535.1 Betaproteobacteria bacterium
GTGACGATGGTCTGCGGCGCGGCCGGTCCGGCGCGTCCGTCGATATCGAACTGCACTACCGTATCGAACGCCGCATTCCCGCCGATGTTTCCGCTCGCCCCGACTGCGAGATAACCCTGGCCCACCAGGGCGTTGAGCGACTTGTCGAGCGGTTCCCCGATGGCGAACGTCTGCCACACTTCCAGGTTGAGCACGTCCTCGGGCTGCAGCGCGCTTCGTGTGGCGTTGTGCTGGAAGTCCGTGATGAAGGTATCGGCGCCCGTATGGATCAGGTCGAAACGGTCGCTGCCTGCGCCGCCCGTCAGCGTGCCGCCATGGTAGACGGTCAGAACGTCGTCTCCATCCCCGCCGATCAGGATGTTGGTGCCCGGCTGATCGCTGTCGAAAGCTTCGAGATAGTCGTTGCCCGCGCCGCCGTTCAATATATTGTTGTCCCCGCCCACGGCCAGGTGATCATTTCCCGCGCCGCCGTTAAGGGTGCTGTTGTATGCGACCGGGGCAGAGGCGCAGTCGTCTCCGTCGTCGCCGTTGAAGGTGTTGTTGTTGAAGTTCACCCCGGTGAAAACGTCGTCTCCCTCACCCCCGTTGAGCGTGTTGCCGTCGCCGGTATCCGCGTAGAACTGGTCGTTGCCCGTCCCGCCGTTGAGCACATTGCCGCTGCCGACGACGCCAAGGAGATCGTGCCCCGCGTCACCGTTGAGCGTGTTGCCGTTTCCCGAGATTTCGAAAACATCGTCCCCGGCGCCGCCGCTCAGCGTATTCGAGTTGCCGACACCGCCGAAGTAATCGTTGCCATCGCCGCCGTCCAGAAGGTTATGCCCAGCCGGACCACCCGCCGAAAAGGCAGGTGTGAGCCACAGGTTGTCGTTGCCCGGACCGCCATTGAGCGCCGCGTAGTGGATGCCCTCGGCGATCAGGAGATCATCGCCTTCCAGACCGTTGAGGATGTCGCCTGCGGCGAGCGCGAAGAGCAGGTCGTCGCCGTTCGTGCCATTGATGATCGCCATGATGGCTCCCTGTATGAATGGACCGTCTTGATCCACCATAAGGGCCGCCGGTGAGCGACTCGTACACCGGCCGTGATTTCCAGTAGTCTTACCGGACTCTTGACTCTCGCGTTCAGTGCAGCACTACGGCACCGGCTTTCACCAGGTCGTAGATCAGCTCCCTCACTTCCGTGCGCGCCTCGTAGAACTGGAAGTCTCTCGCGTTGAGCGCCTTCACGACGGACGCGGCGCCTTCCTCCGCGATCTCGACGTGGACCGAATCAGTCACCCGCACCAGCGCCCCGAGATAACCGTCATCCTCGCGATAGCCGAGCACCGGAACACCCAGATCCTCGAGCAGTTCACCCAGTTCTTCCGCTTTCATGTCGTTCCCTCCCTGTTTCACACAGCCTGGCGCATATCCTATTGTTTGGCAGTGATGTTTATCACGCCCGGGCCATGATCCAGCGGGACTTTCCTGCCAAACCGACCAGCGGTCGTTTCCGGGGGACAGGCGCTGTGGCTGCGGCGCACCGCGTCACGGAGGACCACCGCGGAACCGGTCTCTTCGGTGCGGGTCGTACGCGTATCCTCGGCGATCGGGCCCGCCGGCGTGCCCGCTTGCCGCGTTCAGTAATGCTTACCGGGAAGGACTACGCCATGGCGACCTGCGAGCTGTGCGGGAACGATTACGACAAGTCGTTCGAAATCATGATGGCCGGAAAATCCCATACCTTCGACAGCTTCGAATGCGCGATCCAGGTGCTGGCGCCCACATGCGCTCACTGCGGGTGCCGGATCGTGGGGCACGGCCTGGAGGCGAACGGCAGATTCTTCTGCTGCGCCCATTGCGCCTCGCATGAAGGCGCCGGAGAGCTGCGGGACCGGCAGTGATCCGTGGCGAGCAGCACCCGGAGGCATGACGTCTTCAGAGGAGCGCCGGAAACTGGCGCAACAGCTCCGCGACGATGCGGCGCTGATTGTCGCCAGGCTCGAGGGGGACGGTGCAGCCCTGGCGCAAAGGCTGAAGCGCGCTGCCGATCTGCTCGACGGACGCGCCGAGCAGGGCATCGAACCGCTCAGGTATCCTGATTCCTGACCGACCAGCGACTTACACAGCGCTCGCAGGGCCAGCGGCTACCCCAAGGGAAAATGACCGCCGCCCACATCAAGAAAATCGAGCAACCACCCGAGCAGGCCCACCAGGACAATGGCAGTCAAAACAACCAGCCATAACATGTCGCTTCGCATAAACCGGCCGCGAGTCCGCGCGTGGTCGCCCTTATGGAAACGGAAGAATGCGGACTAACCGGCCACAGGGCAAGTCGGTACAGGCGCGATTCTGGTGTCGCATCCCGGCTACTCCATTCCTCCCATGGCCGTGCCGCGACACCGCCTCAATGACGGCCGGAGTATTTTCGCGGGAGATCAAGACGCACTGAGAAGTCCAGATCGCCATCAGCATGGTTTTTGTGGGCAACGATTCTGACGTTGCAGAGCGCAGAAGTATCGGCTGAATAACCTGCGTCCAGAAAGCCCACGCGATACTCGGTGGCGACGTCGCCCGGCAGATAACCGACGGCACGCCCATCGATCTCGACTCGGACATTGGGGCGGTCCTTGTTCTTGTTTTCCACGACAAGAAGAGCTTGCACCAGCTTGGGTTCTTCGCTGTTGCGGTCCCGACCGAATATCATTCTGAGGGTGGAGCGATAACGCGACACGCCGATTGCATTGTGCTCGAATCTGCCGCCGCCGTTTACTCTGATGGGAAACGACTCCGTATCGCGGTCGGCGTCGCTTCTGCGTCGTTTATACAGGAACCAGCCGGCTGACAGCCCCGAAAGCACAACCGCCGACAGGATGAGTTCCAACGTGGCACCTCGATACCAAAGCGATCTCGATCGATCGCTCGCGGTGGTCTAAAGCAGAAACAAGCTCAGTAGCGCCCCAACCCAGACGAGGGTGAGCAGTGCACCGGAAATGATGATCGCAGTGGAAATGATGCGGTCGAGTCGCGGGAGATGCATGCCACCATGCTGCGCTCGATACATTAAACGTGTTCGCGCCCAGGCCGGCTGCCCGACAGTCTGAACGGGCAGCGTCATGCCATGGGCGTATTGGGCACTTCTTACCAGCGCCCTCTGTCAATGAGATGCGCGACCGCGAGAACAATCACGCATATAACTGCTAAGGCGATGAGGTCCATGGTCAGTAGGAATTACAGGGACAGGGCGCGGCGGTTTTTATCTGTCTGGCACCCCGGAGACGAATCGAAC
>JBQTHU010000017.1:0-8282 GCA_052389535.1 Betaproteobacteria bacterium
TGTTGTCAATTTCTACATCGGGATCGTCACGTGGACCACAGTATAACCGTCGGCTCCGCGCTCGACGAACGTGGCGCCGCCGAGCGCCTTGCTGCGCTCGCTGATGGAGCGCGGCGTGAAGCGCTGCTCGTCCGTTGCCCCGTCGCGCGTCTCGTTGCCGATCTTGAGCAGCAGGTTCGCGTCTTCGCAGAGGATCGAGACGAACGCCCGCTTCGCCGCGCTGTGGCGCAGGATGTTGCTCAGCCCCTCGGAGATGATCTGGAAGGCTTCGGCCGCGATGCGCCCCTTCAACTGCGAGGAGATGTCGCTCTTCACGTCCACGTTCACGCCGTAGTAGCGCCCGAGCCGCTCGGTCTGGCGCCTGACCGCCGCCACCAGGAATTCCCCCGGCATCGCGGTTTTCTCCTTGAGGGTCTCCGCGTAGTGGCGAAGGTCGCGGATCGTGAGCGCCGTCATGTCCACGAGTTCGGCAATGCGCCGCACCATCGGGCCGTCGGCGCCCGCTTCGCGCTGCAGCGCGTCGAGCGCGAGCTTGAGTCCGATGTAGGGCTGGATGGTGGTGTCGTGCAGGTCGCGCGAGATCGCGAGCCGCTCGTGCTCGGACGCGCGCGAGATCAGCTCCTCCATCAAGAACATGTTATCGGCGACCGTCGCCATGGTGTCCGCGACCTGTGCGAGGAAGTCGATGTCAGACGGGCTGAAGCCCCCACGCTCGGAGACGAGGTAGAGTCGCCCGATGGTGCCGTCGCGCTGCGCGTAGGGGACGGTGATGAACGCCTGCGCATCGAGCAGGTTGGCGAGCGCGGCGCACGCTTCGCGGTGCGCTCTCGTGCGGGCGCGGGTGTCGATCTCGTGCGCGCGCGTGCCAAGATAGCGGTTGCGCCACGAGCGTTCCGGGTCGTGGTAGCAGGCGCCGATGTTGTCGGGCAGGTTCATGAGCGTGCCGGCGGTGCTCTCGGTGATCTCGCGCGGGGTGGCCGATTCGCCGGGCTTCTCGCGCGAGGCGCTGTACATGCGGAAGCTCGCCGGCATCGTCGGCCGCCGCAGCACCAGCACGCTCGAACTTGCGCCGTAGAACGCGATGAGCCGGTCGAGGTTGCTGCCGATGGCGTGGTCCACGCCGAAGCGCGGGTTCCACAGGTTGTTGATGTCCTGCAGCAGGCGCAGGCGGCGTTTCAGGAGCCGCTCGTAGCCGCCCCAGTAGGCGAAGAGGTAGCCGAACACGAAGAGATACACCGAGCGGATCAGCATGCGGTTGAGCTCGAACTGGTCGCCGCTCGGCGCGAACGCGATACCCGCCATGAAGAGCACGTACGAAACGAGGGTCGCGGCCAGTCCTTCGCGGAAACCCCAGACGAAGGAAGCGACGAGGATCGCGAAGAAGAAGAAATAGAAGAAGATGCTGCTGGTGCCTTCGGTCAGCGCGACGAGATAGGCATAGAAGAAGATGTCGGCCCAGTGGAGGACGCGATCGGGGGGGCGCCATTCCTGGCGCCACGACGCCAGCGCGAGGAGCGTCGCGTAGAGGCAGTAGGCGGCCAGCGAAGCGTAGGTGACTTCGACCAGCCGGGTGGGCTCCGAGGGATCGACATAGATGATTGCGAGCGCCGAGTACGCGAGCACGCAGCGCACCAGCGCCAGCATGCGCGCATCCACCGTCTCGACACGCTCGATGGCGGCGTGGGGAACGGCCGGCAGGGCCTCCGCGGACATACTCCTCCCTTGCGTTGCTCCGCCGCTATTGTAGGGGAGCGCCCGCGGTTCAGTACGTGCGCGTGACGGCGAAGTCGGCGAGCTGCAGCAGGTGCGCGCGATACGGCGTGTCGGCAAGCCGCGTGAGCGCCGCGCAGGCGGTGCGCGACTCGGTGCGGGCCTGCTCGCGCGCATAGGCGATGGCGCCGGTCTGCTCGATCGCCGCCAGCACCGCGGAGAGATCCGTGAGCCCGCCCTGCTCGATTGCGCGGCGGATCAGCGCCGCCTGTTCGGACGTGCCCTTCTGCATCGCGTAAATGAGCGGCAGCGTGGCCTTGCCCTCGGCGAGATCGTCGCCGACGTTCTTGCCGGTGGTGGTGTGGTCGCCGGAGTAATCGAGGACATCGTCGATCAGCTGGAACGCGGTGCCGAGATGAACGCCGTAGGTCGCAATCGCGTCCTCGTCCTCCTGAGAGACGCCGCCCAGGATCGCGCCGAGCCGCGTCGCCGCCTCGAACAGTTTCGCGGTCTTGTAGCGGATCACCTGCAGGTAGCCCTGCTCGTCGATGTCCGGATTGTTGCAGTTCATGAGCTGCAGCACTTCGCCTTCGGCGATCACGTTGGTCGCGTCGGCGAGGACCTTGAGCACGCGCATGTTCTCGAGGCCGACCATGATCTGGAACGAACGCGAATAGACGAAATCGCCCACCAGCACGCTCGCGGAATTGCCGAACAGCGAATTCGCGGTGGGGCGGCCGCGGCGCAGCGCGGATTCGTCCACCACGTCGTCGTGCAGCAGCGTCGCGGTGTGAATGAACTCGATGACGGCGGCAAGCTCGTGATGGTGCGTGCCGCGGTAGCCGAACGCGCCGGCCGAGAGGATCAGGAGCGCGGGCCGCAGCCGCTTGCCGCCGCCGCTGATGATGTATTCGGCGACCTGGCGGATCAGCGTGACCTCGGAGTGCAGGCGCGAGCGGATGACGCGGTCCACCGCCTCCATGTCGGCCGCGATGAATGTGCGGATGGCCTCGATCGTCACGCAGCGCCCGGCGGCAAAAAAGCGCAGATCATAGCGTAATTATCCGCTTGCAGACCCCGGGGCGGCAGCGGCCGGTGCCCCGCACGCAAGCGACGGATTTTCTTTGACTATCCGGCGTCCCTTTTGTAGAATGCGCACCTTTCCGAAACGGCACCAGGCAGGCTTCCCATGTATGCAGTAATCAAGACCGGCGGCAAGCAGTACCGCGTCAGCGCCGGCGAAAAAATCAAGGTGGAACAGATACCTGCCGACATCGGGGCGGAGATCGCGCTGGGCGAAGTGCTGATGGTGGCGGACGGCGACGCGGTTACGATGGGCACGCCGCTGGTGGAAGGCAAGACGGTCAGGGCGAAAGTGATCGGCCACGGGCGCGGCGACAAGGTCCACGTCTTCAAGATGCGACGCCGCAAGCACTACCGCAAGAGCCAGGGGCATCGGCAGAATTACACCGAGGTCGAGATCCTCGGCATCGGTTAGGAGACAGGTATGGCACACAAGAAAGCAGGCGGCAGTTCGCGCAACGGCCGCGATTCGAATGCGAAGCGGCTGGGCGTGAAGGCGTTCGGCGGCGAGCTGATCCCGGCGGGCAGCATCATCGTGCGCCAGCGCGGGACGCAGGTCCACCCCGGCCAGAACGTCGGCGTGGGCAAGGACCACACGCTGTTCGCGAAAGTCACGGGCAAAGTCGAGTTCTCGCAGAAGGGCCCGCGCAATCACAAGACCGTGAGCGTGGTTCCCGCCTGACCGGGAGCGCGCCGCAGCCGAGGAGCCCTGTCAGCCGACAGGGCTTTTTTGTTGGTGGCGTGCCGGACGTGGCGCCCCCATGTGCGATTCGATATTTGGTTCGCCTTCTCTGTCATTGCATCACGGCGTCTGAGCCATGAAGTTCATCGACGAAGCGGTCATCGAGGTCCACGCCGGCAAGGGCGGCGACGGAGTTGCGAGCTTTCGCCGCGAGAAGTTCGTGCCGCGCGGCGGCCCGGACGGCGGCGACGGCGGGCGCGGCGGCAGCATCCATGCCGTCGCCGACCGCAACATCAATACGCTGATCGACTACCGCTACGCCCGCATCCACCGCGCGAAGAACGGCGATAAGGGTCAGGGCTCGGACTGCTACGGCCGCTCCGCTCCGGACATCGAGCTGCGCATGCCGGTCGGCACCGTGGTGAGCGATCTCGAAACCGGCGAGCTGATCGCGGACCTCGACCGGGACGGCGAGCGCGCGCGGATCGCGAAAGGCGGCAAGGGCGGACTCGGCAACCTGCACTTCAAATCGAGCATCAATCGCGCGCCGCGGCAGTTCACCGTCGGTGAGCCGGGAGAAGACCGCACGCTCAAGCTCGAGCTGAAGGTGCTCGCCGACGTGGGCCTGCTCGGCATGCCGAATGCGGGCAAGTCCACGTTCATCCGTGCGGTGTCGGCGGCGCGGCCGAAAGTCGCCGACTATCCGTTCACGACGCTGCATCCCAATCTCGGTGTCGTGCGCGTTGACGTGAGTCGCAGCTTCGTGGTCGCGGACATACCCGGACTGATCGAGGGCGCGGCGGAAGGCGCGGGCCTCGGCCACCAGTTCCTGCGCCATCTCGCGCGCACGCGGCTGCTGCTCCACATCGTCGACATGGCGCCGCTGGATGAGGGCGTCGATCCGGTGAAGGAAGCGAAATCGATCGTGCAGGAGCTGCGCAAGTACGACGAGTCGCTCTGGCGCAAGCCGCGCTGGCTCGTGCTCAACAAGGCCGACATGCTCGAACCGGACGCGCGCGACGAGGCGGCGAGGAAACTGCTGCGCGGTTTGGGGTGGAAGGGCAAAAGCTTTATCATTTCCGCACTCACGGGCGAGGGGTGCAAGGAGCTTGCGTACGAGGTCATGGCCCATCTCGACGCGCAGGCCAAAAAAGATGACATCGGTCCTGACAGACGCGAAGCGGCTGGTAGTAAAGGTCGGCAGTAGCCTGGTCACCAACCAGGGGCGCGGGCTCGACCACGCGCGGCTCGCGGTGTGGGCCTCGCAGATCGCGCAACTGCGGCACACCGGCCGCGAGGTGATCCTCGTCTCGAGCGGTGCCATCGCGGAGGGCATGCAGCGGCTCGGCTGGAAGAAGCGGCCGCACGCGGTGCACCAGTTGCAGGCGGCCGCGGCAGTCGGCCAGATGGGCCTGATCGAAGTGTACGAGTCGTGCTTCCGCCAGCACGGGCTGCTTACCTCGCAGCTTCTCCTCACGCACGAGGACCTCGCCGACCGCAAGCGCTATCTCAACGCGCGCTCGACGCTGCGCACGCTGCTCGGACTCGGCGTGATCCCGATCATCAACGAGAACGACACCGTTGCTATCGACGAGATCCGATTCGGCGACAACGACACGCTCGGCTCGCTCGTCACCAATCTCATCGAGGCGGACGTGATGATCATCCTCACCGATCAGGCCGGGCTCTACAGCAGCGATCCGCGCAAGAACCCGGACGCGACGCTGGTTGCGGAGGCGGATGCCGATGACCCGAAGCTCGAAGCGATGGCGGGCGACGCCGGCAGCGGCATTGCGCTGGGCGGCATGCTGACGAAAGTGCAGGCGGCGAAGCGCGCGGCCCGCAGCGGGGCGCATACCGTGATCGCGTCGGGCCACGAGAAGGACGTGCTGCTGCGGCTCGCGCGCGGCGAGCGCATCGGCACGCAGCTCGTTGCGCGCAGCGCGACGCTGGCGGCGCGCAAGCAATGGCTCGCCGATCACCTGCAGGTGCGCGGCACGCTCACGCTCGACGCCGGCGCGGTGAAGGCGCTGAAGGTGGACGGCAAGAGCCTGCTGCCGATCGGCGTGCACGAGGCGACGGGAGAGTTCGAGCGCGGCGAGGTCGTGAGCTGCCTCGATGAAGCGCGGCGCGAGATAGCGCGCGGGCTCATCAACTACAATGCGGTCGAGACGCGCCGCATTCTGCGCACGCCGTCGCAGGAGATAGAAGCGAAGCTCGGCTATGTGGACGAGCCCGAATTGATTCACAGGGACAACTTGGTCCTGCTATGAGTACATCTCATCAGTGGCATTCGTGTTCCCGGCGAAAGCCGGGATCCACAGCAGCCCGGATACCGGAATGACGAACTGCGCTGCATGGCACGCCATCGCAAACAGGAGTCACTTATGACGGATGCGAAGCCGGCTGTCCTCTTCATCGGGCTGCTTATCGCTTCTTCGGCAACCTGCGCCGCGGCGCCGAGCGTGCGCGAAGGCCTGTGGGAGGTGTCGGCCGCGGTCGAGGGGCGCAAGACGCCCCCGACCACGGTGCAGCACTGCATGACGCAGAAGGACATGCAAGACCCGCAGAAATTCGTCTCCGGCGGCGAAGGCACCGGGTGCGAGATCAAGGACCACAAGACGCAGGACAACGTCGTGACCTGGAGCATGGTGTGCACCGGCAAGACGCCGATGACCGGCACCGGCAGCATCACGTTTGCCGAGACCTCGTACACCGGCCGCAGCACGCTGTCGGTGAGCCGCGGCGACAAGCCGGTGCAGCTGACGATACGCTACAACGGCAGGTATCTCGGCCCGTGCAAGAAGTGACGCCGCTTCAGTAACGGATGTTGTAGCGCGGGTGCGGCGAGCCGTATTTCAGCGCATCGACCACCCTGCGCGCGGTCTTGACCGGCTCCCTTCCGTTGCAGAAGTAATCCCCGTGCAGCATGCCGTGATGGCGGTTGAACTGCTTCGCCTCGATGTAGCGCCACGCCGGATCGCGCGCCCGTGACCATCCCCCGCCCGCCCGGCCGATGGCGTAGTACTTTTGCTCGCGCGTCTCGCAGCGGATTCCCTCGTAGCTCACGTTGATCGCGCCGCCCGCCGTCTTCACGAACAGCGTGTAGCGCACCACGCCGTCGGTGCCCACCGAGACCGAGGGCGCATCGATGAAGAACTGGTGGCCCGCGGGCGCCGTCTCGAACAGGATGAGGCTCTCGGACTTGGGATACGGCGGGATCTGCGCCTCGATCTCCTTCCACGGCTTCTTCTCGTCGTCGTAATCGGCCTCGAATCCCAGGGTCTGTGCGAGCGCGAGCGCCGGGCACGCGCAGACGAGCGCAACTGCAAACCATCTACTTCTCATAAACGTAATCCCGGGCAAGCGGCATCGGCAGTGTACCATCCGCAGTCGGCCGCCCGCCCAGCACCTGGAACACCGACAGCCAGCCGCGCTCGAACGAGTTGGCGGAGCCCGCCATGTAGATGCGCCAGACGCGGTAGATTCTCTCGCTGACCGCGGCGATCGCGGCCTCGCGCTGCGCCTCCAACCGGTCCACCCAGTGCCACAGCGTCCGCGCGTAGTGCGGGCGCAGGCTTTCCACGTCGCGGCACTCGATGCCCTGCGCCGACATGTCCGCGACGAGCTGCGAGATGTGCACCAGCTCGCCGCCGGGAAAGACGTAGTCGTCGATGAACTCGCCGATGCCGCTGCCGAGTTCGTCCTGCCCCAGCACGTTCATCGTGATGCCGTGGTTGAGCACGAGCCCGCCGGGCTTGAGCAGGCGGAAGAGCTTGCCGAAATAAAGCGGCAGATTGCTGCGGCCCACGTGCTCCAGCATGCCCACGCTCGCGATTTTGTCGAACGGCTCGCTTTCCTTCACGTCCCGGTAATCGAGCAGCCGCACCTCGCACGTGCCTTCGAGCCCCTCCTCCCTGATGCGCCGCTGCGCGTAATCGTGCTGGTTCTCGCTCAGGGTGATGCCGGTCGCGCGCACCTTGTAGTGCCGCGCCGCCCACGTCACCAGCGCGCCCCAGCCGCAGCCGACGTCGAGGAAGCGCTCGCCCGGCTCGAGCTTGAGCTTGCGGCAGATGAGATCGAGCTTCTGCTCCTGCGCGATCTCGAGCGTGTCGTCGGCGCGCTTGAAGTAGGCGCAGGAATAGACGCGGCGCCGGTCGAGCCACAGCCGGTAGAAATCGTCGCCGACGTCGTAATGGTGGCGGATCGCCTTGCGGTCGAAGCGGCGGGTGTGCCCGATCCATTTCAGGAGCCGCGAGCCGCTCGTGCCCGCGTTCGCCTTGGCTTCGCTCAGCTCCTCGGCGATGTGGACGACGTCGCGTATTTCGCCGTCGACGTCGAGCTCCTCCTCGACGTAGTGGCGCGCGAGCTTGCCCATGCTGGGATTGAGCAGCGACAGGAGCACTTTGGGCGTGCGCACGCCGATGGTGACGCGCGGCGGCACCGCCGGCATGACCGAGGCGCCGTTCCATAACCGCACGCCGAGCGGCAGCCCGAGTTCACGGATGCGGCGCTCGAAACGATTCATGAGCTGCGTTTCCATGTGCTGGCGAACGCCCCCCTCTCCTCCTGACCCACCCCCATCCCGACCATACCCCAGAGGGGGAAGGAGACCAAATTTTTAGCCCAGTGCCCCAGCATTCTAGCCGGGAGTGCGGTCCAGTGACCCCCCCCCCAACCCCCCAAACCCCAAAGGGGGTAAGAGACCAAAATTTTAGGCCAGTTACCCACCAATAAACCCCGGACAACCGGCCACTTAACCCCCCCCCCACCCCAACAAAACCCACACCGGGAAAGAGTCCCAAAT
>JBQTHU010000018.1:0-6051 GCA_052389535.1 Betaproteobacteria bacterium
TGCGCCGGAATGACGGGGGTTCTTGCGTCTATGAATCTGCGGGACTGCGCTAGAGTTTTACTCCGGATGCTTCCAGTATGCCGCGAACGCGGGCGCGCTGGGCGTCGGAGATCGCGAGCCGCTCCGCAAAATCCTTGCCGACCGGGCGCGTCGCGTCGATGCCCATCTTGGTGACGGTGAAGGTCTCGGGGTCGGAGGTCGGATCGAGGATCGCGCCCTTGCACCCCGGAATGAACACGATGTCCTGCTCGGCGCGCACCCGGGTCGAGACGGCCCACATCACGTCGCTCATGTCGAAGATGTCCACGTCCTCGTCCACCACGATCACGTACTTGGTGTAGAATTCGGTGCCGAGCGCCGCCATGATGGCCTGCTGCGGCTCGCCCTGCGCGGTCTTCTTTATTTTGACGATGGCGAGGAACGCGCCGCAAGTGCGATGCGGCACGTAGACGCCGAGCACGTTGGGCAGGTTGCGCCGCAGTGCGTTGAGTATCTCGCCTTCGCGCGTCACGCACGATACCAGGATGTGGTCCTGCGACATCCCCGAGGCGATGGAGTGGTACATCGCGTCCCGGCGCATGCGAATGCGCTTCACCACGAACACGTTCTCGGTGCTGCGATAGGAAGCATAGCCGGTGAACTCGCTGAACGGGCCTTCCGGCTCGTGCACGTCGGCGAGGATTTCGCCCTCGATCACGATCTCCGCGCCGAGCGGCACCTCGAGGTCGTAAAACCCGGTGCTGGCGAGCTGGTAGGGTTCGCCGAAGAGACCGCCGATGATTTCGTACTTGCGCACGTGCGGCGGGTAGGCGTAGACCATCGCGCCCATGTAGTGGAGCGGATGGATGCCCAGCGTGATCGCCGCCGGCAGGTTCTGCCCGCGCTCGGCCGCCCGGCGGTGAAACTCGTGCATGCGCCGGCGCGAGTGCAGCGACACGCCGAGCCGGTTCCTGCCCTTGACCATCAGCCGGTGAAAGCCGGTCGTATCGACGCCGCTCACGGGATCGCGCGCGACGATCTGGCCCGCGGTGATGTACGGCGCCGCATCCACCGAGAAGTGCAGCGGGATCGGCAGCTTCGCAAGGTCGACGTCGTCGCCTTCGACGGTGACTGCCTGCCACGGCGCGTCCTTCACGACTTCGCAGGGGATGTATTTCTGGCAGCGCTCTCGAAAGGCGGTCGGGAGATCGGCCGCGTTGACGCCGAGGCAGGCGGCAAGCAGCTTGCGATTGCCGGCAATATTGGTGACGACCGGCATGGCATGGCCCTCGACGTTCTCGTAGACCACGACCGGGCTGCGGCCGGCGTGCTCCAGCTCGAAAACCAGCGAGGTGATGTCCAGCTCAGTGCGGACCGGCGCCCGGATGCGCAGAAGCTCGTCGGGAAAATCGCGCTCCACCATCGCGAGAAAGCCGCGCAGGCTCTGGCGCGCGATGTCGCCGCGGTCTACATCCATCCGTAATGCACTCCTGCGGGGACCGTTATTGTTGGATTCATCCTATTTACCATACAATAGCATGAGCATTTCGGGAGTCCAACCTTTCCGTCGCACCAACCAGGGGGTCGTCCATGAAACCGCGTTTGTGGAAGCTGTTCGCCGCAACGATCGCTGCGGCTGCGCTGTTCCCGGTTCACGTTGCCGCGCAGGATGTGATCAAGATCGGAGTCACCCAGCCGCTCACCGGTGCGTTCGCCGCCTCCGGCAACTACGTGGCGCAGGGGGCGAAGATCGCCGAAGACCACGTCAACAAGGCGGGCGGCGTGCTCGGGAAGAAGATTCAGCTCATCATCGAAGACAACAAATCCAATCCTACGGAGGCGGTCGCCACTGCGGAGAAACTGATCGCCAAGGACAAGGCGCCGGTGCTGATGGGGGCGTGGAGCTCGACGCTGACGCTCGCGGTGATGCCGAAGCTCATGGAATACGGCGTGCCGATGCTGGTCGAGACTTCGTCTTCCGGCAAGATCACCACTTCGGGCAATCCCTGGATCTTCCGCATCAGCCCGACCTCCGCGATGGAGGCGAAGTCGTTCGCGCCCAACGTGAAGAAGATGGGCATCAAGAAGGCCGACTTTCTCTCGACCAACAACGATTTCGGCCTGGGCGCGGCCAAGGAATTTTCGGAAATGCTGAAGGGCCAGGGCGTGCAGGTCGGCGTCATGGAAACCATGGATCCGAAGGCGACCGACTTCTCGGCACAGCTTGCGAAGATCAAGGCCTCCGGCAGCGATACGCTGTTCGTCACCACCGCCGTCGAGCAGATAACGCTCATCCTGCGGCAGGCCAAGGAGCAACAGGTCAAGGCGCGCATCATCACCACCGGCGGCTCCAATTCGCCCGATCAGCTGATCCAGCAGGCGGGTGAAGCCGCCAACGGTTCTCTGCATCTCGTGTTCTTCACACCGTGGTTTCCGGATGCGGTGAAGTACCCGAATCTCGCCAAGACTTTCGTCAGCGAGTGGAACACGCGCAAGCACCACGTCGGCGGCCTTACCGAGGGTTTCCGCGGCTACGACGGCATCATGACCATCGTCGCGGCGATCAAGGCCGCCGGCAAGGCGGACCCTGCGGCGATCCAGAAGGCGCTGTGGAACGTGAAAGTGCAGGGCATCAACGGCGACATCGCCTTCAACAAGGAAGGGCCCAAGGGCAAGGAAAGCGGACAGAGCGTGCCGGCGGTGTACGTCGTCAAGATCGAGAAAGGCAAGGTCACCAAACAGTAAGCGCGCCGGTCGCGCGTGCCTGCCCGGTGAAGCGCGTTCCAGGCACTCCCGCGGAATAACCGTTCATCCTTCGACGAAGCCCGGGACGAGCGGTTGATTCCGGGTTGCCGTTCGTGCCCGGTCCTGCGGAAGCAGGAGCGGCGGATAATCATTTAGAGCCCGTTTCTTGGACCAGCTCCTCCAGCACGGACTGAACGCGCTGATGCTGGGCGGAATCTACGCCCTGCTCGGCATCGGCCTCACCCTCATCTTCGGCATCATGCGCCTCGTGAACTTCACGCACGGGGAGCTCTACGCGTTCGGCGCGTACATGATGTACATGTTCGTGATGCTGCTGGGCGTGAATTTTTTCGTCGCGCTCATGCTCGCAGTCGCGCTGGGCGTCGCGCTCGGCGCTTCCATCGAATTCACCCTGCTGCGCAAGCTGCGCGGGGCGGACATCGATACCACCATGCTGGTCCTGATCGGCGCGTGGATCGCGCTGCAGAACGCGGAGCAGTGGATCTGGACCGGCGTTGCCAAGTCCATCGACAACCCGTTCCCGGCGGCGCCGCTCGTGATCGGGCCCGTTTCCGTGGCGTGGAACCGCGTGTTCGTCTTTGCCGTCGCGCTGGTCCTGATTGTTGCGACCTACGCGCTGATCAACCACACCAAGCTCGGCAAGGCCATGCGCGCAACCTTTCAGGACCGTGACACCGCGGCCCTGATGGGGATCCAGATCGGGACCATCAACACCGCGACCTTCGCCTTGGGCTCGGGGCTTGCAGCCGCGGCCGGCGCGCTGCTCGGGCCGATTTTCGTCGCGGTGCCGACGATGGGCGATCTCGCGGCGGCCAAGGCTTTCGCCATCGTCATTCTCGGCGGGCTGGGCAACATCGCGGGCGCGACGGCGGGCGGCTTCATCCTCGCGCTCGTCGAGGAACTGGGCGCGGCGTACATTTCCTCGGGCTATCGCGATGCGATGGGGTTCCTCATCATCATCCTGATCCTGATCTTCAAGCCCACCGGGCTTTTCGCGCAGAAGGAGCGGGTCGGATGAAACCGGCGCTCACGGCGCTGTGGCTCGCTTTCCTTTTTTCGATTCCGCTGTGGATTGCGGATCTCTACGTCCTGCACATCCTCATCGTCACGGGCATTTTCATCATCGCCGCGATGAGCCTCAACCTGCTGCTGGGATATACGGGGCAGCTCTCGCTCGGCCATGTCGCGTTTTTCGGCATCGGCGCCTACGTGAGCGCTCTGATGTCGCTCGGGTTCAGCGTGACGGTGGCGCCGGGAGTGGTCCTGACCATGGAGCCGAAACCGGTGTGGCTCGCGATTCCGGTCGCCATGGCTTTCGCGGGCGCGTGCGGCTGGTTCATCGGCCGCATCTCGTTCAAGGTGCGGGGCGCCTACTTCGTCATCGTGTCGATCAGCTTCGCGGAAGTGGCCCGGCTCGTGGCGGTCAACTGGGTGGAACTGACCCAGGGGCCGATGGCGCTCAACAACATTCCGCCACTCACGCTGTGGCTGCCCGGCCCCGGCGAGCACACGTTCTGGAAGAAGCCCGAGAACTACTGGCTGGTCGTAACCGTCGCGGTCGTCTGCTACGTCATCGTGCGCCGGCTGGTGCGTTCGCGCGCGGGCCGCGCGATGATCGCGCTCAAGGAGAACGAGCCGCTCGCGACCTCCGTGGGCGTGGACGTGACATATTATCTGGTGCTGACCACCATCGTGTCCGCGGCGATGGCCGGCACGGCGGGTGCGCTCTACGCCCACTACGTGCGCATCGTCGACCCCGATGTCTTTCTCTTCATCTACACGGTCACCATGGTGATCATGGTGATGACCGGCGGGAAGGGCACGCTCGCAGGGCCGATCGTCGGCGGCCTCATCTTCGGACTGCTGCCCGAGATCCTGCGCGCCTTCCAGATTGCGCCCGAGCTGCAGTGGGTGTTCTACGGCGTGCTGATGATCCTGGTGCTGTACTTCCTGCCGGAAGGGATCGTTCCGGCTGTCCGCAGAGCGTGGGAGCACTTTCAACCCCGGCGCACGGCGTCGGTCGATGCCACGCCGACGGAGCGCGCGCACTGATGGACGCACCCGCGGCCGCGCTCAACGTGCACAATCTGTCGGTGCGCTTCGGCGGCCTGGTCGCGATCGAGGACATGACGGTGGAGGTGCGCGAAGGCGAGGTGCTGTCCCTCATCGGCCCCAACGGCGCCGGCAAGACGACTGCGTTCAACGCCATCACGGGCTATCTTCCCGCCGCCTCGGGCGAGATTTCCTATCGCGGCCGGCGTTTGAACGGCCTCAAGCCGAACCGGATCGCCGAACTGGGAGTGGTGCGCACTTTTCAGAAAACCAGCGTGTTTGGCGGGCGCACGGTGCTCGACAACATCCTGATGGGGCTGCACCTGCGCTCGGCGCAGCGGCCGCTCGCCATCATGCTCGGCCTGCCTTCGGTGCGGCGCGAAGAGCGGGAACTCGAGGTCGAGGCGCGGCGCATCCTCGAGTTCGTCGGACTGGCGCTGCGCGCAGGCGAGCTGGGGAGCGCGTTGCCGTACGGCGAGCAGCGCCTGCTGGAAATCGCGATCGCACTGGCCACGCGACCGAGGCTGCTGCTGCTCGACGAGCCGGTCTCGGGCATGAATCCCGCGGAGACGGCGAGCTTCATGAGGAAGCTTGCCGAAATCCGCGCACTCGGCATCACCGTGCTGCTGGTCGAGCACGACATGAAGATGGTGATGGGCGTGTCCGACCGCGTGGTGTGCCTGAACCAGGGCCGCATCATCGCCAGCGGCACGCCGGCCGAGATCCAGCGCGATCCGGAGGTGATCCGCGCCTATCTCGGCGAGAGGTACGCCCGTGCTCTCGGTTGAACGGCTGGAATGCCGCTACGGCAAGGTGGTGGCCGTGCGCGAGCTGTCGCTCGAAGTGAGGAAGGGCGAGCTGGTGAGCCTGATCGGTGCGAACGGCGCGGGGAAGACCACCACGCTCAAAGCCATTTCCGGCGTGCTCGGCGCGAAGACCGGTCGCGTCGTCTTCGAGGGCGTAGACATCACGCGTGCCGCGGCGCGCCGGATTCTGCAGCTCGGCATCGCGCACTGTCCGGAAGGCCGGCGCGTTTTCCCCTATATGAGCGTTCGGGAGAATCTCGAGCTCGGTTGCTATCTGAGAAAAGACGCCGCCGGCATCGCAGCCGACATGAGCCATATATTCGAGCGCTTTCCGATCCTCCACGAGCGGCGCAGTCAGGCGGCGGGCACGCTCTCGGGCGGCGAGCAGCAGATGCTCGCGATCTCGCGCGCGCTGATGTCGCGGCCGAAACTCATCCTCTTCGACGAG
>JBQTHU010000019.1:0-2902 GCA_052389535.1 Betaproteobacteria bacterium
CGGTTTCTCGACGATTTTCCCTCCGTGTCCCGAAACCAGGCGATAGAAGTGATGGAACTGGCGTACGAGGCATTGGCGGCGGATGCACATTCTGCTTGACGAATCGCTTCCGCGCAGGCTTTGCAAAGAGATTGCCGATCATTCGGTTAAGACCGTTCTCAGGCTAAGGGAGGCGGCAAATGAAGAAACGTAAATTAGGCAGCAGCGGGCCGGAAGTTTCCGCGCTCGGACTGGGATGCATGGGCATGTCGATCAGCTATGGCGAGCCGAACGACGAGGAATCGATTGCGACCATGCATCGCGCGATCGATCTCGGCGTCAACCTGCTGGTCACCTCCGATGCCTACGGCAACGGCGTGAACGAGCAGCTCGTCGGCAAAGCGGTGAAGGGCCGGCGCGACAAGGTGCTGATCGCGACCAAGTTCGGGAATCTCGCGCTGGCGAGCCGGGGTGGCGAAGGCGGTGGTCCCGCGCTGACCGGCGGGCATCCGGACTACGTGCCGCAGGCGTGCGAGAAAAGCCTGAAGATGCTGGGCGTTGACGTGATCGACATCTACGGCCTGCACCGCGTGGACAAGACGGTGCCAATCGAAGACACGGTCGGGGCCATGAAGCGCCTGGTCGAGCAGGGCAAGGTGCGCTACCTGCAGCTTTCGGAGGCCGGCCCGCAGACGATCCGCCGTGCGAGCAAGGTCCATCCCATCGTCGCGGTGGAAACGGAATATTCGCTGTGGAGCCGCGATGTCGAGCACGAAATTCTGCCCACCTGTCGCGAGCTGAGCATCGGCTTCATGGCTTATGCACCGCTCGGCCGCGGCTTTCTCACCGCGACCATGAAGACGCTCGATGCGCTGCTGCCGAAGGACCGGCGCCGCGATCACCCCCGCTTTGCGGCGGAAAACATCGACAAGAACGCCGCGCTGCTGGAGCCGCTGGAGAAGATCGCCGCTGGGAAAAAAACTGCTCCGGCGCAGATCGCGCTCGCGTGGCTGCTGGCCCAGGGCGATGACGTCGTGCCGATACCGGGCACGAAACGCCGCACCTATCTCGAACAGAATTGCGCCGCACTGGACATCAGGCTGAGCGCGGAAGAAATCGAAACGCTGAAACGCGCGTTCCCGCTGAACGTGACTGCCGGTACTCGCTATCCGGAAAAGCAGCTCGGAGGCCTCGGCATCTGATCAGGGCCGAAATAGCCTTGCATTTCAGAGCTGCACCTTCTATTTTGCAAGGCTATTGGACCGCCAGGGCGTGACCACTCCTAGCGGTACACATCCTTTCGATGTCCGATTTTGAAGATCGTGACCTCGCGATGCTCGTCGTCAATAAGATAGATGATCCGATACCTTCCCTGTCTCACACGGTAACGATCGACGTAACCGGCGAGCTTTTCGGAGCCTTGGGGCCGAGTATTCCCGGCTAAGGCTCGAATTCGTTGGATGATACGCTGACGATCGGCCTTGCTGCCTGCTGCGTCGAGCTCTTTCGCCGCCGAGCTCTTGATCAGCAGGCTATATCCGGCCACGCCGTTTCAGGCTCCGGACGAACGTATCGAAGGAAAGGATCTTCTCGCTTTTTCTTTCGGCGAACGCGGCAAGATCCTCCGCATCCTCGGCCAAGGCTGCCTTTACCGCATCGTTGACCATGTCAGAGATGGAACGATCCGATGCTGCCGCCTTCAGACGCAACGCTCGGTGAACTTCAGGCTCGAAATAAACAGTGGCGCGTTTTTGGTCATCCATACGCGACATTATGACGTTTTAACGTTCAAACGTCAAGGATGGCCCGAAACGCAACGGCCCCTTACTTGTTCGAACGGCGCTCTACTTTGTACGCCCTATTGTTCAGTGCGAACGGACTGTCCCAACAGCTTCTCAGCGCGCTACAGTGAACGATATAGATGGCTATGTTTATTCCGCGGCGCTGAGCGGCCGGTCGCCCAGCGTTTTGCCCTGCGCCGCCAGTTCCGCCATTTCCTGCTGGAATTCGGGCGGGCCGTACGCGGATACGTTCTGCTTGTTGGTGTACTGCCGATCCTCCACGATCTGTTCCGAGTACAAGAGCATGCGGTTGTTAGTTTCCGCGAATCGCTGCAGCCACTGCAGCGCGCGCGGCGGGATGCGCCGGCCGACGGGAACCGCGACGTCCACCGGAAATCCGCGCCAGTTGTACTCGTTGAACAGCACCACGACCTTCGCGTTGCTCGGTTTCATCCAGTCCGGGAGGGGGCTCCCTTCCATGCGCCACCCGCAGATGAAGTGCACGCATGGATTCACCGGACGGTTGGCGTAGTCGTTACACCCCGAGCCGGTGCTGTGGGGGCAGGGCCGGCCGGGGTAGACGGGGGTGCCCTTGACGTTGATCTGCAGCCAGCCGTCACAGCAGGCGGTGCAGGGCTGGCATTGTCGTGGCGCGGGCGGCTTGGCCATGACGCATTATAAGAGGCTGCCCGGCGTATGCTCCTGCAGCGGCTGCTGATTTCGCAAGCGCTTGTGTGGAATGCCTACATTGGCTGGCAAGGCGGCTCTTCGGGCAGCTGTCGAGCCCATTCGCGCCCATCTGGTTTGGGGGGTCCCGTCCAAGGTTTGCTGTTCCTCGTTTGGGCGCTGAAATTGCTGCCACGGACGGGGCTGCAAATGTTGCATCGATGCAACAAAATCAGCGCCTTTGCCCATGTAATTTCAGATTGTTGTTGAGCATCGCGCTATCGAATTGGCATACTAGCGGCAGCCTCCGGTTTTTGGGGAGCGTCGCGTCCCGGGATGGGGTTGGGGCGGGAATCGAAAAACATCACAGGAGATTCACTATGCAAAAGAAACTGATGGCCATTGCGGTAGCAGGCGCGCTCGGCGCTCCGGCCGTGGCTCTGGCGCAGGCCAGCACGGTGCAGATCTACGGTCAG